>CAISOX010000106.1 GCA_903887235.1 uncultured Alphaproteobacteria bacterium
TACAGGTGAGGCTACTCTTTTTCTTTTTATTACTCTTTATCCTGCTTATTTATTTGACTTTTATATCAAATATCCTTACTGTGTCAACCTCTATTATTAATTCACTATTCCTTAATGCGAGATTTTAAGTTTTTTATCAAATTAAAACTAGGTAAAATTTTATTACTTATCTACTTACATCGCTCTAATTACCAATCTCCTAATGAATCTCAAAAAAATTAACCACATTATTCTCTTAATAAATTAAATCCTTTGTACTCACCTAATTACCACATATTTGGAGCTTGCCTTGCCACTTTCTCAAGTTCCCTCAACCTACCCCAATAACAATTGTTGGAAACCTTTTGATACAGAAGGTGTCCAGTTATCAATATGATATGTTCCAATATCGTTTGCAAAAAAAGTTAAGAATTTTTGCAAATCCATTTTTTTAGCTTTTTTAGTTTTAACCTTTCCTTTAAAAATCATTTTATCAAAATAATTTTCGACCCAAAAAACTAAAGAATCTTTTTGATTAATTTGTAGTGTTTTTAACTGTAAAATCTTATCCGACCCAAGTTTAGCAATTTTTTGATCTGATGATGTTTTAGTAAAATCAGCATTTGTCATAGTTGTAAATTTTATAAATTTTGATTTAGGTAAGATAAGATATGTTATCTTACTCAAATCTTATTTCATAGGAATTTTTAATTTATCTATCCTTCATTTTTTTATACACTTCTCCTTTATCTCTTTTGCCTACCACTAAGACTTGCACTACAAGACGGTCATCAAAAACTTTATAGACTAACCGATACCCAGTAGCCCGAAGCTTGATTTTATAACAATCCTTCATGCCAGAAAGAGCAGCACTTTTTATGTGTGGATTTTCCAAGCATTTAATTATCTTCTTTTTAAATTGCTCTTTAATTGGACTCGAAAGTTTCCCCCACTCTTTTAATGCAGATTTTAGAAAAGTTAGTTTATAACTCATCAAGCTTAACCTCTATCTCTTCTTCTTTAGAACGGCTTTTCACTAATTTAGAAAGCTTTATATCGTCTAAAAGCTCCACCATCTCCCTATATACATCAGCAGGTACACAATAAAATGCAGGTTTATTACGATTTAATATTGCAATAGCTTCACCAGATGCAGTTTCTACAGTTTTCATTGGATTAGTTTTTAGTTCTGTAATACTTGCTGTTATATTTGATAAAATTAATTCTGTCATATTGACCTATAATAAATTTCTATACTATAAAATAACATATAAAAGGGTCTTTTAAAAGTACTATTAAAAACCTTTTAATAATTAACTAAGTTGCAATGTTGCATTGCAATGACCGCAGATAATATTGAGATTAGGCTTGCCCCAAAGCTTAATATTGCACTCTGGACAAACATATTTTATTTTTTTAACATAGTTCTTTTTTTGCTCACCAATAGATTCGATCCAACTCATCTTCCCACCAAGCTTTTCTAGCTCATTAAATGATTTTTCATATAACCCATCTTTCAAAACAAAATGTGACATTTTATATCCTGTTTGATTACCACCTTTTTTCCCAGTATGTGAAGGTATCAAACCTATTGCTTGCATTTTCTCTGCCCATGCTTGATTGTGATAACCATTTTTGCCAACTTTTCCAAAATATGATTGCCATAAGTGGCACATTTCATGGACAAAAGTTGACAATATTGTTTTTAAATCTTTATTTTTGAAGTTACTAGGATTTAAGGCTATTTCGTCAATCTTTTTTCCTTTGTCGTTTTCCCAAGAAGAGTATGAAAAATATCCAGCAGCACCTTTACTTCTTTGTAGAGAAATAAGGCAGTTAGGTAATTCTCCGCCAAACAACTTTTGATTAAAGAAATCAAATATTTCCTGTAACTCACTATATAATTCTGTTGTTGGTTTTAACATATATTAATAAGTACTTTATAAACAAATATTTACATATGCTTATTATACCATACATTAATAGTAAAAAACATTAAATATTATAAAGTACTAATAATATAGTTAAAAAGTAAACATACATTAATCAATTGGTTTCTGTATGCTTTTTTAGCTACTTCTCAGGGTCCATTTCTTCATGATTATTCTTCTCATTCTCACTAGGATTTTTTGTATGGTAATCTACTCCAGGTGTTTTAGTACCCCAAAATTCATCTAGTTTCCTACAACAATTTTTTGAATACTGACCTAATAAGCTTACAAAAATTTCCATATATTTTTCCTCTTGCCATCCAAGGCCATTAGTTACATCTTCAAAAAAAAAGTAAGTAATATCATTTCTAGATTCTTCATTTGCGTTAGCTAAAAATTCTTCAATTTTATCTAAAACTTTATTAGCTAATTTAAGTTCGTTGTTCATTATTGCATATTGTACAACACGAACAAAATAATTTAGATCAACATAAAATGTTTTACCTCTTCGATCTCCCCAGGATTTTACATGCTCTTTCCAAAATTCTTGAGATCTGCGAATTTCATTATGAAGCTTTTTTATGAAATTTTTCTGTTCATCAGTATATACGATAGTGTTATTTTCCATCTTTTCCTCCATTTAATGCATTATGTAAATCTTTAAGAATATTTTCTGCTGCCGCTCTATCTCCTGATAATGCTGTAGGATTATTTCGAATCCAGTCGTCTAATCTATTAATGCTTTCTATAGTTTTTATCTTGTGCATTTTACCTCCAACTGGTTTACCAGTTACTAATTCTTCTCTTAATGCAGCTGCTGTACTACCACTGCCCACTTTCGCATTTGGTTTATATAAATTATCTACAATCTTTTTAAGTTCCTGGTTTTCAACATGTGGTTTTGACATAGAAGCTCTTAAATCGACTAAATGCGCTTCCTTGCTTACAACGTTTTCTGGAACGTTATTGATAGGCTCATTAGCTACCGGATTAATTTTTTCTTGTTTGCTTAGAGCCTTAATATCTCCATCTACATTATTCCCACCAGCATCAGTATAAGTTTTATGATGAGGTGTATCAGGTTTGGTAAATACTTTTTTAGCTCCTCCAGCTATATCTTTCCCTAATACTACCCATTCTCCTGCTTGCTTTATTACTCCTGTTGCTCCTTTTATTATTGGTATCACCACAATAGCATCTCCTACCACTCCATATGCCAACTTCTCACTTGGAGTCATATCTTCTATTTTTTCTCTTATGAACTTCTTTACAATATCTGGCGTTATTGCTTCTACCACTGGCCCTACTATCCTCACATTTTCTAACTCCACTTTCATCTTTTCTCTATCCATTATTCTTCCGCTCATCGCTGCCTCTACTTCCGCTTCCCCTAATGCTGCGTGCACCACAAATCCATTTACAATTTTTTCTCCATACTTATACGCCACTAATAATCCTTTTTTTCCTCCTTTTATTATTGTTGCTACATACAATGGGTCTGCTTTATCTATATCCTTCATTATTTCTCCCATATTATCCATCTCTAATGACCACCTTCCCACATCTATTCTTCCTGTATCTTGATATATTTCATATTTTGACCCTAAGTATGAATCCATTGCTGGATCCTTATTTATATCATATCTTATATCTCCTCCCATTCCCATTGGGTCGCCATTCCCATACATCCTGCTCATCTCATAATTTTTTAAATGTCCCTCACTGATTATATTTCTTTTAAATGATTCGAAATCTTTATAATTTTTATTATTTTTTACTTCTGCTTCATTTGCATATCCTTCATTTAATTTATCTCCTAACACTCCGCACTGCCCAATACCTGCATCTTCATACACCACCTTCCCCTCTTTCGTTACATATACCATAAATCCTCCTTCCTCTCCTATGCCATATTTTCCAAATGGGTCATAACTTTCTTTATTCCCCTCAGGATTACCAATAGGATTATTACCACCTGGACCATTATTTCCTGAAGGTGGATTCTTATTAGGTTTTTGTGGAAATCCTTCTAAATCTACTGTAGCTTCAGTTGTTCTGGCTTTCTCATTTTGTCTTCTTATTCCTTCAGCAAATTCCTTCTCCCGCTTCCTTCTTTCTTCTTCTTCTTGTCTCTTTGCCTCCTCTTTTTCTTTCTTTACCTTTTCCTGGAGTTCTTCCTTTTTCTTATCTTCTTCTTTTTTATCCTCTATTATTTTTTTAAAAATGCTTATAGTTTGTTCCATTGTTGTTGATACAATTGGAGTCGTTACTTCTTTCCTATACATATCTGTTACAGGCCTAAATACTGCATCTAGTAAATTTTCTTTAAATATTTCCCTAAGCTCACTACTTGTGGCCTGCCTTACTATGTTATGTATATTATTACACTCAGATACTACACCTACACCTCTCTTCCTCTCTATACTCTCAAATTTGTTGCAATTATAGTAATCTATATCTTTACTATCACTTGATAGAAGTAGATTGCTATCTGCCTCTATATCTTCAATTATTTTTTTAACATCCTTAGGATAACTCTGCTTAAGTCTCTTATACATCATCTCCTTTGTGCCCATTGCACTTTGCGCTTCCCGTTCTATTCTTCTTCCCAACTCACTCTTAAGCTCATCCATCGCTTTTTCTGATTTTACATATCCAACTACTATATTTGCTACCGACCCAAATATCCCAACAACTGGATTTATATATGATGCTGCTTTCTGCGCTGCTCCTCCTAATATCTGTCTTGCTGTTCCTTGTGATGCATATCTATTTATTATGTTCACTGCATCATTTATTACTTGATTTATTTTCTCGTGCGCACTGTTTTTATATAACTCTTCATTAAATTTATCTTCTGCTATTAATTGGCTAATCTCATTTCCATATCTAATTAATATTTCTGTCGCTGCTTCTCTTATATCTTCCTTGATATTTCCTGAGTTACTCTCTATGTAGTTTTTTGCTATATAATTTGAAGCAACATTAATCGCCTCTGCTATTGCAGCTCCTTCAACAACTTCTAATATAAAAGCTCCCTTTTCTAATGCCTTAAATCCTGCGACATATTTAGTAGACCATCCTACCATTTTACCATTATGTAATACCTTAATACTATCTAATCCTTTAGCTATCCCTGCTGTTATTATTGCAACGGCAAATCCTATGGCTTTTGACTTGATAAAATCATCCATATTTACTGGTATGTCATTATATACACTCACTCCTATCTGTATCATTTCTAATATTCCCTGGATTGCTAGCCCTTTCCCAAGTACCCCAAGGAATCCTCCCATTGGTCCTAGCACTATTCCTAAGTAAATTGTTGCTATCGATAATATTGCTGCTATAAATGTGTCAGTCCAATCCTTCTCTAATTCATATACCTCTATATCAAACCCTAAATACCCTATATTGTTTAAATCATGCGAAAAGTCCAAAGTTAATGCCTTAAATTCAGCCACACTAGTGCTATTAAATACATTATCTGCTATATATCCAGATATCCCATATGTAGCTAAAATTTGTGTTTTCTTTTGGCTATTCAATTCTATTTCTTCTGCGGTTAGATTCTTCCCATCTGCTATAGTTGCATTTAAATCTTGTACTTCTACTAATATTTCAAATTTATTCTGTAAATCCTTTCCATTGATAGTGCCAAGTATTTTTTCAGCACCAAATAACTTACTGATTCTAATCATCTGGTCTCCCTTAACTTCTTTTTTAGCTAAGTTCTCAAGCTGTTCAGATATCTTTTCATAAGCCTTTAATATAAATAAACATTGCTTAATTGTATCTGAGAAATTCTTTACTACTTTCGATACAATCAATGTTGTGCATTCATGTGTCTGCTTTGGTATTATATAACCTTTTATGCTATTTATAGTGTTTACAACATCTTGACGGAACTCCCCTATCACACGTTGAGCTTTCTCTGCATCTTCATAATCTGTTATCCCCTCTCCGTTCCCAATTAACTTTGTAATGGCTAAAATATTATATGCATTCCATGCTAATTCTATATCTAATTCTACCGCCCTTTCACCAAACTTTATTGCATCTCCAATTGGCCCTTTAGGTGCTTTATTAAAAGTTATGCCAATACAATTACTACATGAACCCTTATTCCTTAACTCCTCATTATCATCATGATAATGCAATCCTATATAATGCCTACTCTTTTGCACTAAGTAATTTGGGTTTTGCATCAATTTATCAGACTCTTCCACATCTTGATCACTTAAAGAACATTGATTATTAATCTTTGCAAAAAAAGGATTAATCCCTAAACCAGAATTTCCCGCATTTGTATATTCTACATCATTTTCAAATAACCTTAATTGCTCCTCTGCAAATACTGTAAAGTTTCTATTTAATTCTTCTATAACCTCTCTTTTTGTATCATTTGCCCATCCAAATAATCCACCAGGCCCAAATGTCCCCGCATTCTTAAGCCATATAGCCCAATTCTCCTTTAGCTGACTTATTTCGTATTCTCTGTTATATAATCCTCTATCCTCTTCCCAAATAACAAAACTCTCATTATATCTATTTTTTATTATTTCTTCTAACTTTGTCTGATTAGTTTCTTGTGATCCTAGTCCTATATAATGATTGCCAAATTTCTTGTTGTATTTTTTATGTACTCTTTCTAATACCTTCTCCTCTTTTTTAATACATCCCATCTCAGCTGCAAAAAAATGTATTGTTTCATAATCTCTTTGACTAAATGCTCTTTCATCTTTAGATAATACATCTAATAAATGATGATAAGCTCTACTATCTATATGCTCTACATACTTTGATATTTCTTTAGATTCAAGTGGAGTGGCATATTTATCATCCCCTGGCTTGTAACAATTTAAATATATTTGCTGCTGGTTATCTTCTGCTGTTTTATTATATACGTATATTGTACCATTTGATTTTACATCTGGATTACCTCTACTTATATTATATCCTGTAGGTGAATTGACTGTTGCTATTAAACTTATAAACTTATCAAATAATCCGTCCTGTAACTTCATCTGTTCAATGTTATCTTCTTCGGATGCCTTTAACTTCTCTTTTTCCTCTAAATCCCTAGCTATATTCAAATCCTCTATACTTAAACCAACCTCTTTGTATATTATCATTTGTGCAGAACCACTATCCCCATTCCTAGCACCTCTTCCAAATGCCTGATCTTGCACCCTAACACTTTCTGGAAAGTAACTTAGGATTACATGTAATCCACCATTCCTATTAACCTCTCTATCGATCTCTAAATCTGTACCCCTCCCTGCTAAATTAGTTGCAACTATTATATCCCCCGCTCTTAATTTCTTACTAATTGCCTCCTCATCTGCATTATCTGAATATTTAATAACTTTTCCCTGATATCCCCTATCGTTTATTTTATTATATACCCTATCAACCTCATTAATTGTTTTGCATATAATTAACACGGCCCTTCCTGCAGCATCTGCTTTCCGTATAGCTTGACTGCTAATCTCCATCACCCAGTCGTCTTGGTTGTCCCTTATTATACTATCAAATTCTACCAAATTCTTTCTTATATAATTTGGCATTACTACCGTATCTAATTTATATACTTTACTTAAATATTCATGATGCGCTTCTGCTCCTAATGTTCCAGTAAGGCCATATATATTTCCCTCATATTTTAAAAAATATCCCACATATGATCTAAATACATTTGTTAAACTTTCAGTTTTTATATATAAACTATGCTTTAACTCTAAGTATTGATGTAGTCCATTAGACCATATTAATGATAATTGTATTACCCCAGTGTTTTGGTAATCTACTGGTGAAATTATTTTCTTAAATTCATGATCTGATATCTTATAATTAACTCCCTCTTCATACCAACTTGCTGTTATAATAGAATCCGCTAGTTGTCCACTATGCTCTCTCATAAAGCTATTTAAATGTCTTGGCGTTGTTACTAACCTCCCCTCACTGTTGTTATCCAATTGCAATAATGAATCTTTAATATAGCTGGATATTATATCTTTCATGCGCTCTGCAAATTCATCTTCTCCACCTATTTCTTCCTCTGGATTCTTATATAGATATATATCATTTTCCGCATCATATTTTATCCGTTCTTGCTGATAGTTAAATATATACTCTTCTAATCTTTCTTTTAATTCCTCTTCTCCCCCTATTAACTCAGTAGTATTTTCTCTAATCAAATAATATTGTCCTTTTTCTTCATGTATGTTTTGCTCTATATATTCATTTATTTTATAGAGTTTATATTTTTCAAACTCTTCTTTATTTCCTATATATTCTTCTCTTTCCTTTAAGTAAAATTTATTACCACGCTCTTCGACCATATCTAAGATAACCTTAAATCTTATCCATGAATATATTTTTAATCCTTTTAAATAATGGAACCCAGGTATACCTGATGATAATTGTACTTTCATGTTTGTATTATCCATGAACATATTATCCACTTCATCCATGATTAATACCCCATAACCTCTGCCGTATTTTACATATGATGTTATGTCTTTTAAATCATCTCCTATAAAATGTAATGTATCTCCATATAATACCGTGTTTTTATAACACTCCTTCTTTCCATTCCCATCAATTATGTTATGTCCTGAACTAATCCCTAATATCTTATAAAACTCTTCTTGTTCTTTTGCATCCCTGACAGCAAGTACCTTCGAACTTGTAATAATGTCTACAAATTGGTTCATAAGAGCCTTTGTAGCTGCAAACATACCTATAATAACAGATTTACCTTCTCCTGTGGATACCTGTAATAATCTTCCACCATCTCCTGCAAATAATGTCAGCACACTTATTACCTGTGCGTCCCTCACATGGTATTTGCTTTTAAATGTTGTTATATATACCGCTTGCTTTAATACCGCAATTACTTCAGCTAAATTGCTTTCATCTACTGTTGTAATCCCTGCCTTCCAATTTAATATTTCTTCTTCACCCCAATCACTTATCTGCTTAACTGACCATCCCAACTTTAAATCTGTTATCTTTTTATAAATAACTTTTCTTTCCTTACTGCCTATAACTTTATTATTGAGTATTTTATCTTTGAGTATTTTATCTAACTCAGTTTCTTCTTTTTCTTTAATACATTTTTCTTCAATACTTTTTATTGCAAAACAGATTTTTTGATCTTGCCTATATAGATATAAAACTTTTTCTTCCAATTTATCCAACCTACTATCAGCAATATGAATTGGCCAATATTTTTCGATTTTACTTATTTCTTCTAATTTGTCTAAAAAGTAACCACTTCTTATTAATTCTTGTATTCTTGGGTTTTTTAAGTTCTGAAGATTTCTCCCTATCTCATTGATTAATATCTCGTTATCCTTAATAATATAAAATTTATTATCGTTATCAATTCTGTTTAACTTTACGATCCAGTCTCCCGTTATTTTTAGCGCATTAAATCCATATCTATCTACCTTATCTAAAGAAATACTGTATTCTGATAACTTATCTAATAATGCTATTAATATTTTAATTATTTTTACATCAGAGATATTATAAGATACATACACATTATGTATAAATTTAAAGAGCTGCTTTGCTTCCCAGCCTACTACTGCAACTACGTTATTTGCATTTCTTTTAATTAATTCTCTTTCCTCCTCTTTTATACCCTCTGTAATTTTAACTATTAACCCTTCTAATAATTTCTCATATAGATTATCTATATCTATTTTATCTTCTATTATTTTACTTATTTCACTTTCTGTAATTCTGTAACTTCCTTTAAACTCTCCTAAAAATTCTAGAAGTTCTGTAATCTCACTAAATTTTCTAAATGATACTTTTTCTAGATATTTATTTATATCCCAATTAAAAGTTTTTATATTTTCTTCTAAAGCTATCCACTGCTCCCTCGATATTAAAAACAAATTTCCAAATTCTATCCTTTTAATTCCATTATTTAGAATTTCTGCTTCTTCTTTATTAACCTCATCAAGTAATAACAAAAGCTTTTTTTCTTCCTCACTCCACTCTATTTCTCTAAATTTACTGATGTCCTTATTTAAATCTATAGATACTTTTAACTGTTCAATTTCTTGTGAATATAGATTTTTCTTAACAAAAGGAATTAGTATTTCTGCCGTATTATTACTAATTTTAGATGCCAACTCTCTTCCTATTGATACTTTTTCAACTATATCGCCACTTACTTCCCATTTTCCAACTTCTTTTTGTATGGTATATCTCTCATGCTGCTCTTCAGTAACTTTATCTCCAAATTCTTCTAATAACTTGCCAATTTTTCCATTTATTAACCCTTTTGTTTTTTTGAATTCTTCTACTAATCTTTCTGATCTTATTAATTCATCTATAACTTCACTTCTTATTTCTTCAGGTATTTTAATTCCTATCTCATAAAATAAATCTATCGCTGTTTTCCTAATTTCACTAACTTCTGAATTTATAAATTTAATAAAATATTTAATGACTTCTGTTGGAATATTTATCTGATGCTGAGCTACTCTCAGCCCTATAAATATCCCATTCCAATCTTCTAACTTAGGTAATATTGCTACTAAATTCTCTAATATCTCTGGGTGAAGTTGCTTATACTCTGCAACAATATCAACTATCTGTGTTTCAAAATGCTTTTGATCTTCCTTGTATGACTCAAATAAAACTTCTAATAAATTTAAGCTTAACTCTCCTCGCTTATTAAATAGTAATGTGATATAGCGTGCTATTTCTTCATATTCTTTCTCTTCTAATACTTTTTCTCCTTTTAACGATTTTTCTAAGGTTTTTGTTATGGAAGTACTAATTATATACTCTACTTCCTCTGCTACACCTTTATTGTCTAATAATTTCTCAAATTTTGCTAATATGCTAGTTGCTGGAACATAATCATAATTTACACAAGCATTACCAAAAGCTTTTAATAATGAATGATTACTATCATCACTATCATCACAGTATAGAAGGGACGCATATTTATCAAATACTCTATTATCAACTGGTTTATGGTCTTGAACACTATCAATAAATTGCTTAATAGTTGTGTTTCTTGCAGTTTTATCAAAGTCTTTTTCCTGTAGTAAACCTACTAAAAAATCAGCATGCGTTGTGTTTGTTGAAAAATGCGTTAGGTAATCCGTTAGTACTTTTGTTGATGTGGTGCATGAATTACTTATACATTGTATTTCTGTATATTCATTTTTGAGATATGACTCAATCTCATAAATTGATTGCTCACTTAATTTCGTTGATTGATTTGAAGAAAAAGCATTAACTATATAACGTTGAATATTGTTATTACCAATATGTAAAATATGCTCTAAATCTCTAACATTAGATACTACTAGTTGATTTAATCTACTTTGGAAATCTTGCCTTACTTCTTTAGCTGCGTAATTAAGATATACATAAACTGTTTTTTCTAAGAGCTCTGGAGTCGGTAGCTTTTTCCAATCATCGCTTAAATTACAAATATTTGGATCAAATTCACATTCATGCCCTCTATCATAAAGTAAATGTATTAAATGAAAATCTTCTAAATCCATTTTGTATTACTTTCAAATATTCTAAAATTATAATTCTTCATGATTAGGCAATATTTGACTATTACCTTCCAACTCTTTATTTTCAGACCTATCAAAAATAACTTCCTCGGATTTTATGGGTTCTTTTATATCTAATAAATCATTATATTTTTGTAGGTTTGATATAAAAGTACTTTGGTCACTGTGTGTTATTTTAAGCTCATTATTTGCATCTTTGAAGTTTGTTAAAATAGCATCTTCTAACCGATATTCTTTACTAAATTTATCCATATAGCTTAAGATACTTCCTACATTAACCTGCACCTTTTGCGCCTTATCTAAATGGGTTTTTAAATCCTCCGATTTCTTATCCTTTAATAAATTTCTTAACTCAGGATTAACAACCTCTCTTGCATTTCTAGCATCTACTGTTATATCTTTTGCTTTTGCAATTAACTTCTCCGCCATTTCCTCTGCTTTAATTTTAGCTTCTCTTTCCAATTTTTCAGCTTCTGCTTTATCTGCAGCTTCTTTGGCTAATCTCTCAGCTTCAACCTTGTCTGCAATTTCCTTAGCAAGCCTGTCAGCTTTTGCTTTAGCAGCAACTTCTTGCTCTAATTTTAGCCTCTCAGCCTCAGCCTTGTCCGCTGCTTCCTTAGCAAGTCTCTGAGCTTCAGCCTCTCTAGCTATTCTGTCAGCTTCTGCTTTAGCAGCAGCTTCTTGCTCTTTTAACCTGCGTTGTGCAGCTTGCTCCTGTTCTAGTACTCTGTATAATTCATTTAACTTATCGTGTGTTTTTTGACAGCGTATTCTCGGTGAATGCTGTGATATACTATTACAATTTGTTTCCTTATTTACTCCATTTTCTTGTTCAATTTCTCTAATCTGTTTTTCAGAATATTTGATAACAATATCGAGCTGGTTTTTTAAATCTATCTCTAAACTAGCTATTTCTTTTTTTATAGTAGCTTCTTGCTCACTCGTTGCTTTTTCAACTTGCTTTTGTTTTATTTCTATCCTTTTTTGTATTTCAGCAAGTCTATTATTTGCAGCATCTTGTCTAAATTGATCTGGTGATTTTGCCATTTTTTCCTCATTAATTAATTTATTTAGTGCTGCATAAATTCTTTTTTCCATTAAATCAAAAATAACTTATTCCGCATGATTATTTTGTTCTGTGTGTTTCCTGTGTTCTTCTAATACTTCGTGCTCTTCAGGTATAATAATAGCTAATACTTTTTTATGTAATTTTGGAAATCCATGAATGCTTCCATATTCTTTCCCTGCCATATGCACTGATCCATACCCTTTGGGTGCAAAAGTTATTTTTTCTTTCTCTAAGATATCTTCAAATTCACAAAATGTATTTTTTTGACAATAATACGCCTCCTCATGCTCATATGTATTATTTAGAAATTCTTCATGCCCTGCCTTTGTGTTATTATCATAATAATAAGTAGAATTACCATATATTGTGAATAAATACCTTAATTCACGTGCATATAAATCTTCTACTGCGTTTACCACTCCTCTAAGTGATTTATCAATGTGCCACGCTTCTTCTTCCCACTTTATATCATTTTCTAATGGTCTTCCCATATAGGATATCATAAATACATAAACATGATTGTAACTCGATGAATTTAGTATATTGCTTATTCCCTTTGTAACTTCTTTTGCAATATCACCAGCTATATTGTCATTTTTGCCATCATCTGATAATAACCTTAGATACTTAGCTACTCCCTCTTGTAACCCTATAAGCTTTAAATCAAATAGTTCATAATAAGATTCCCATGCTTTTTCTATAGTCAATTGTTCAAATAAATTTAAATAACAACCCTCATTGATTAATTTATAGTAAGCATATGAACTACTACCATTACTGACTCTTTTTCCCGCCTCTTGTATTTTACTGATTACTTGGTAATCATCTAAAAAACACTGGTCATATTCTATATCATCATTTTTAAAATTAGCTGTTTTTTCAGTTAAACTACAAAAATACTCGTCTGCTAAACAATATTCAGTATCATTTATATAGAAATCTGACATCGTAATTAGCTACTTTATGTTTCTTCTATAACGCTAAAGTTTAAATATTTGAAAATCAAGTTATTTATTATTAATTATTGTGCTATTATCTCCCCCCCCTTTATCATTTATTGCTACTTCTCTCTGTATTTACTAACGCCGTTACCTATTAGCTAATACCATGGGGTTCTGCTGTTTATAATGGCATTCGGTAAAACCATAAGTAAGGGAAACAGCGGATTATAAGAATATTAAACTCCATAAAAAACATTTAAATAATACTTAATGACAATTATTTTTTTAAGAGATTAGTATCAGTATATCTGGATTTATAATCCATATACAAGAGATTACGGAAGATACACTTAACCGAATGCCATTGATACCAATGGTAGACCAATATATCCTTATTCTTTTCTGTTCCAAATATCTTCTTAAACGCTATATCATTTCTTGGATTTAAATATTTTACAATTGCCATGTATAACAAACTATAATAATGAACTTAACCTAGTATATGAAAATTTAACTTTTTCAGCAACTTCTGAATAATAAATTCTGACTCACGCTTCAAAGTCTTAGAACTTATCCAAAGAGGTCAGTATTACTTTAATTGTGAGATTAGTTATTTTTATTAAGCCACGGTGTTTACGGAAAGAAACTAAAGTAGGGTAGGACGAGTATTAAAAAACATCGTTTTTTAGATCTCTAGGTGCAAAGATATATTTGCCTCAGGATTTTTATAATTCTGCATGCAAATAGTAATGATCATAAGGCTGAGTAGTGATCAAGCTAGCATCTCCCTTACTACATGGATAAAAATCACTGCATATTCGATGATAAGTAGAAATACTTTCATCAAACGGATCTGTCTTAATCCATTTTTTTGCTCCACATACATCTTGAAGCAATATTTCTGTACATTTACTAAAGTCATACTTTAGCTTGTTTTCAACAAATTCCTTTTTATTACAAGGATCGTTAAAAATAGTTATTAGGTATTGTTTTATTTTATTTTCAGGGACACAACCTTCTTTTTGTATATCTAATAAATTTTTTGTCCATGCCACTTGGTCTCCAAGGTAAATTTTATGGGAGTTAGTTGCCGCAGCTAATACAGATGCTAAATGCTTTACACCTTCACCTCCAATTTTGTTGTTATCTAAATCCAGGTAAGTCAGAGCGGTATTGACTTTTAATGCTTCTGCAAGATCTTTAGCTCCATCATCTCCAATTTTATTGTCATACAAATGCAGCTTAGTAAAAGATGTTTCAGTATTGTTTAATGCCTTTATAACTTCTTGGGTACTCTTTTTCATTGTAATACGTTACTATTTTTTTTTATGTCTTGCATATTCAACTCTTCATGAGTTACCTTTATCAGAATATTTTATAAAAGCAAAATCAAAAAGTTGCGCTTAAATCCTTTGGCTAATTATAAATAATATTTAATAAAATCACCATAATAATTTGTTAATTTATATGAAATTTGACATAATAATTAGCTGTTAAAATTTCCACTATAACGCTAAAGCCTAAATATTTTAAAATCAAGTTATTTCTTGTTAAGTTTTTGTGACATATGATAAGAAACACTACATATTGATTAAGGACTTTTGACAAGGCACTTATATACATATTTTTGGCAGTATGTTTTTGTGATTTTCAAAATGTATACTTTTTGAGAATTTTATAATTTAAAATTTTTAATTTTTTAAATTCTTTATCTCTTCTATAGATAATCCTGTTGCCTCTGATATGATTTTTTCATCTAATTTCTTAAGAAGCATATTCATTGCTACTTTTTTTATACCTTTCTCCATGCCTTTCTCTATACCTTTCTCTATACCTTTCTCTATACCTTTCTCCATACCTTTCTCCATGCCAATTTGCATGCCTATTTCCTTTCCTTGCTCTCTTAATCTTTCTGCTATTGTCATAAGTTTCTCCGAATGCTCTGGTGTTACTGCTTTTTTAAACTCTGATAAAATTCCGTCTACTTTTTCAGAGTCAGCTTTATCTATTACATAATATAATATACTCTCTATATATTCAATATCTCCATCATTACTAATTTTATTTATTAGCTCTACTACTTCATGTAAATATGGAAATATATCTTTTTCTCTAATATGTGCCATAAAATACATCATTAATCCAAAGTATGCTCTTCCCCTTATATCTTCCTTCCTAAAGTTATTCGTTTCTATCAGCTGAATTGGCTTAGTTAAAAAATCCTTAGCCCTCTCTGAATTATTAAATAAACTCCATAAGCTAAGTGGTGCTGTGTATTTTCTTTTTCCTCCATAAAATAATATTGGATATATCAGCGGTATCTTACCTTCAGGTTGCTTATTTAGGTGATCATTGCAAATCCTTAACACATATTTCATGATCCTAAGTGGCATCTTATAATCCTGCGTGGTTTGATGCTCAACCAAAAGCATTATATATCCTTTGTCTTCTCCAAAATTCACACTGTAAAGAATATCAACAATACCGTGACCTAATGTATTATCAAAGTAATTTTCCTTTTCTTGCTTTAATGTACTAAGATCCACTTGCGATAAAATATCCTGAGGTAAGTTTACTTCAAAAAACTCTCTTGCTACATTTTTATCTGACATTGCTTTTTTAACAAAAACATCATGTGAGTTTTTGTTATTACTTTTATTTTGTTTACTTGGATTTTTAGTCATCAATTATTCTTTTTATATCATATAAGAGGTTATTACTATATCTAAAACATTTCAACCATATATTAATCATTAAACTTGGTTAGAAGTTAGCTACTAAAATATTTTTCCTCTCTCTTAGTCGTCTTCTTCCTCAGCATAATCATTTTCGTAATCACTATATTTTGGGTCTATTTTGTCAGGCATGCAATTAGCAAATGATTTTCTGTGTATCTCATATATATCCTCATCATCAAGTTCTTCATCATTTCTTAGTCTATTTTCTATTATAAGCTTTGTTAACTCTATAGCATTATTGTATACTGATGGCATCATGGCACTCACCATGCTGTCCATATTATCCATCAATACTTCATAATCAGTTGTATCTAGTACTTTCTCATATTCAGGCCTTACAGTTTTTTTAAATTTTCCCATTGTTATTTCCCTATTATTTAATCCCTATTGCTGTTTTATAAGTTTCTAATTCTTCTTCTTGTCGCATTCTTTCATCATTATCCATTTTTCTTAGCTTCAATATTTGTTTTAGTATTTTTATATCATACCCCTTAATCCTAGCTTCTGCTAGTGTATCAGTTATATCTTGTGATACAGCAGCCTTTTCTTCATCTAATCTTTCTAATTTTGTTATTATTTGTATTAATTCTTCTTTATTTGTCATAAAAATCTTCTATATCATTAAGTTCTTTTTCTAGAAGCTTTATTTGATTTTCATATATCGATATGTTTGATTCATGGTAATTAGCCAACCTTTTATGCTTCATTATAGTCTTATGAGTTGCCTCAATTCTTTCTTTGCACTGAGTAATTTTTTGCTCACATATTGAAATTAACTCTTCTTTTGTTTTAGGTTTAGGTGGCTCATATCTATGATATGATTCATTTTCTTGATAATCTTCCTCTTCCTCATAGTCATTTTCCTTTTCTTCTATCAGGTTATCAATTTCTTTTTCTTGTAATTCTACTTTCTTACTGCTCATTATAATCTCCATACTTTTTTATATCCTCAATTTCAGCTTCAAAATGCTTAATTTGATTTTCTCTTATTTGATTTTGCAGATTATGGTAGTGGATTTTCATAGTGTGATATCTTCTTGCTTTATCTGCTTGCTCCATCTTCCTTCTATATGAGTTAATCATTAATTTGCATTCTTTTAATGCCATATCTTTTGTCATTTTCTTTGACCCATAATATATATTTCTAATATCTACCTGTATTTCGCCTATTTCGAGCTCATTATTTAACATCTTCATCTCCTGTACTATAGTCATTTATATCACTATAACCATCTTTTCCTTTATTATCTTCCTCTAATTTTCTATGGCTGCTATCGCAAATAGGTGGCAACTGTGTCTTTTTACATGTGCAAAATGATATAAATCTATCAGATAGAGCCGTATAGCTAAGCGGTTTTCTATTTTGCGCATCTTTTTTGTGGGAGTTATCGCAAAATGGCTGTGCCTTGCTTAACCCGCAACAACACCAATAATATGTTTTGCCCTTATTTACACCAACTCTTATAGCAGGACTTGTAGGGTTACCCATTTTTATTACCTGCTTCAATATTTAAACCAAGCTTTGGCTTCTTGCTATTAGCATTTTCTAGCTCTAACTTCCCGTTATTATTTTCAGGCTTACCTTCCTTATTTGCATCATCAAACTTTTTTTTCGCTGATCTCTTAATCTTCTTAAGTGCAAGCTGCTTTTTAATTTCCTCCTTCTTTTTTGCGAGCCCAGTTACATCTTCTTTTGTCACAAATCCAGCTTCATTACCATCTAAGTCATATCTTGCTGTGTTTTCAGTATGGAGTTTTATATATTTCGCTTGCCCAGTGTATAATTTTAAAAATTTCCTGATTATTGTTTTGCTAAATTCTAATTCACCGCCATTAAAAATATCTTGGTGTAATCCTTTTTTAAATAAAAAAACTACATCTTTTATAAATAACTTTGGGTATTTTACAGATAAAGAATCAAATACCTTATCGTAATCCTCAGGTGATAATAGATGCCATTTCTTCGCTCTATCCTTCATTTACTTTTTTTACCTTGATTAAATAATCTAGAATAATCTCTATCTTCAGCTAATTTTTTTCCAATCTCCTTATATTTCTTCTCATCTTCTTCAATACTTCGTCTTAAATTCTCTCGCTGCTCATCAGTAAGCTCCATTTCCCATACTCTAGGGTATCTTTTAGGCACAAACTTTGGTTTCTCCTCAGAGGACTCTTCAGTAAAGTTTATATCACGCTCCTCAGATTCATTCTTCTTATTATCTGTTGCCATAACCACATAAATTGTTAATTTTTTCTTGATAACTTCTAATAGATTTAATATTACTTGCAATCTGTTTGGCAACCCTATCAGTTTTAGAAGCATGTTCAATTAAATGTTTTGCTCCATAATAATGTTGATTAGCATGCTCAGTCATTTCTCTTGCATACTTCATTACCTTATTCTTGGTATCATCTGAAGGATTGCCATCTTTTTTTATTCTAGATTTTAAACTATTGTAGCGCCTTTGAAGCGACTCTTTTATTTCTGCTATATAAGATGCTTTTGTCAATAAATCCATAGTTTAAAATCGATAATATTATTTTTTACTCTTACTAGACTTTGCGGCTTTTGTAGGCTGGGTGCCTTTTGTAGATGGCTTTTTTACAGCTGCTTTTTTATCATTACCAGCAGGAGAATCAACCTTTGTTAATGCCTTTTGTTTTAATTCAGTGCCAGCTGAAAAAGTTACCACTCTTTTAGCAGGTACATGCACTATAGTGCCAATTGGGGTTTTTACATCCGAAGCTTTTCTTGTTTTTGATTTAAAAGAGCCAAATCCTACAAATCTTAAGTCATCAGTTATTTGTACTGCATTTCCTATTGTTTCTGTCACTGCTTTAAACCATTTGTCAGCTTCTACTATGCTACTACCTGCTTTTTCTGCAAGTAATCTTAAAAAATCTTGTTTGTTCATGTTATTTCATTAAAAATAATTAATCCTTAACTATACCATATTACCCACTATTAAGCCAATCTTTTCAAAGTTTAATCCTAGTATTTGAGTATTTGTCTTTTTTAAAACATATTTACGTCTTCTTCTTATTTTTTTAATTTGCTCAATTTCATTTATGGCAGCATCATAAGAATCACAAGACTCAATAATCGAGTTGCCCAATTTATTCTCCTTACCACCATAACATTTCATTATGCTCCACTCATGGAACAGATCTTGTTGTAGAATAACAATGTAATATCGATCTTTGGACTCAAAATAATATCTACGCCATTTCTCAGGCTGTATTTCAGGTAGAGACAAAGTCATTTTTAAAAAAAATTTATAAACCTCTAAAAAATAACAAAATAATACAAGTAATTAAATCTGTCTACTCAAACAAGAAAGGAGCGGCATATCATTGTACTCATAATACTAAATTTATCATTTGCTGAGAGTAAGACTAAGGCTTCGCCTCGCGCATTACAAGTGTGCTTCGCTATGCTCACAATTTATAAAATATTTTAATTTTTTTCTTCTTGCGAGCAAGCTCGCAATTCATATCAAAAGACAAAAAAATGAATATATTTCATAAATTGCACTTTCCATTTGCTACCCATGCTTCGCCCAGCAGGTCCGGAAGTATGACGAAGTCATACTTCTAGATTAACTAGGAGTAACAAAATGACCAATCGTTTGATTTTAACAATTTTAAAGAGGTAATTATGCAAAAA
>CAISOX010000107.1 GCA_903887235.1 uncultured Alphaproteobacteria bacterium
CATTGCTACTCCTATCATTTGTTAACTTTCCAGCTTAATTATATTACCAGAAAGTATACGTTATTTATTTTATTGAACCTCTTCTTTGGTGGTACAATTTTCATTAGCACAGGTGGTACACTATTCATTAGCACTGACACATCTTCGCCATGTATCCAGATACATTAGGCTCACATGCTATAATAATCTCTTAAAAATACTAATTTAGCTATCAAGTTATTTAAGGGGATTGATATTATTAAATTGAAAAATGCAAAAAGTACTGTTACAATTTTCAACAACGTAAAATTATAATATGTCGGATCCAGACCCCTTACCCATATCATCTTCAGAAGAGTTTTTAATAGATATATCCGTCAAATCGTCAAATTGGACATCAGTGAATTTTAGTGTGCATGAGCACTGTAAAAAAGTTATGAAAGCTGTTGTTTTTAATGTTTTAGGTGGAGGTTATGAAAATAAATCAGTCGAGGTATCGTTGTTATTAGCAGATGATGAAAGACTTCATAATTTGAATAAAGAATTTAGAAATAAGGATAGTACAACAAATGTATTGTCATTTCCTTTCTATAAGATTCAAAAAGATACTATAAATAGTGTTTTAGATTCTAATAACTATATGTTTTTAGGTGACATAGCAATTAGTTTTGAGAGAATAATGAGCGAAAGTTTAGAACAGGAAAAGACTTTTGAGGAATATTTTTCCCATATACTAATTCATGGATTATTACATCTATTTGGATATGATCACATTTTAGATGAAGAGGCAGAGATTATGGAAAAATTAGAAATTAAAATAATGAATGAAGTAGGCTATAAGTATAAACCTACTGAATTTAATGACCAGATGGTTTCGCAAAATCTTTAGCTCGCCTTAAGGTAGAAAAAATTTCATTTTATAGTTGACTATTACGGATTGTTTTACTTACCTTATTTATTATAAAAATGAGCTTAATACATTCATTTATGAATAATGAACAGTTCGACCCAGAAAAAACGATAAAGATTTTTAATCAATTTGATAAACAATTGAAAAATATTGTTGCAAACCATCTGGATATAAATATAGACGATTTTAAAAATTTATTAAATATGGTTGAAAATCGATCAATTGGCGCTACAAGTGTAGCGTTAGTTGCTGTAGAATCAAATAATACCAAAATAATTGAATTTTTAATAAAAGGAGGAGTCGATATATACATACTTTATTGTATGATAAAAGATAGTAATTTTGAAAAAATGACTAATAATGCTCAACAAATTGTTATAAATGCAGTAACAACAAGTCATGAAAAATTATCAATCATTAAATATCAAATGTTCTTTGATATTTATAGCTTTTTCAAAGGTGAAATACCAAAAGCTATTTATGATTCTTTAGTAATTATAAATAGATCTATTGTAATTGAAGGATTAAGTGTGGCAAATTTGTTTTTGATATCAAGATACTTGGATGGAGATTCATATAAAAAATTATTTAAAGCGGCAACAGAAAAAAGTAGTGACTATAGCTTAGGTGGTATTTTCAATACGATTTATGAGTATATGTTCTATTGTTGTAATGAAAACAGTAATACTCAAAAAAAAATTAATCATGAAAATATAAAAAGCAAAGATTATACGCAGATTCAATTGGAGGAAATGGTATATAAATTATTTAATAATAATCTAACTAAATTTCACTATTTGTTTTATTGGATGAGTGATGAAGATGTGAATGAAATAATAGATGGGATTCATTCAAATATTTGGGCTCTTGAAGATGATTTGAATCTTTTACTGTTTTAAATTCATCTATTTCAAACCATGTTTACGTAAAAAGACTTTTATAAAAACGTAACAGTAACCTCAGTTCGGAGTTTTAGAAAGTAATTTCAGATTAGATATTTTGAGAGCTTCGATAGTGTAAACAGCAAGAGCCGCAAGTAAGTGGGATTGAAGTGACTTCCAAAAATCAGATCAATATAAGAGAGGCATTTTAAATATAAAAATATATAAATAATAATCAATGTTGCAAATTACACGATAAAAGCCCATTACTAACCGATTTATTATGAAATAATCTCATGTTTTTATAATATTTCTTTATTACAAGTTTATATTTTTAATATATTTAAAAATTCTTTATTTTCTTTTTTATTATTTATCTTTATTTACATAAAATTTCGACTCATGACAATAAAGTAGACTAAAATCAACAATACTGGTAATAATTATTAAGAATAAAATTTGTAATAAGGTTTATTTTGTCAGACAGCAAGAAGATTTCACAAGAATTGTATAATCTGAAAGATGAATTAGTTAATAATAAACTCAAGGATGTTAATTTTGATACTTTAGACCTAATTAATATTATTAACGATGAAAATGGTGATAATGATAATGAATTAGGTGGTGCTCTGAATAATGGCAAATCAGTAGAAGAATTAGTTAAAGAGATTTTGAGGCCAGAGTTAAAAAAGTGGCTTAATGACAATTTACCTGCAATTGTTAAGCAATTAGTTGACAAAGAGATAAAGAAAATTATTCCCAAAAATGAATAGAATATTTTTTATTGTTATTTATTTTTTAATATTGCAGAATTTTTTATTAACTGGTGTTCTTGCAGATTCCGGGTTTTCAAGTGATTTTATTGAACAAGCTAAAAAATTAGGTATAAATGTTGGCCAAAATTTAGACCAAAAAGTTAGTGATAATGATTTATCCAATACTTCTAATTCACAATCAATGCCAGATGTGAAATTGCCATCGCTACCGAAGCCAGAAGAGAAGCCAGATGTGAAATTGCCATCACCACCGAAGCCAGAAGAGAAGCCAGATGTGAAATTGCCATCGCTACCGAAGCCAGAAGAGAAGCCAGATGTGAAATTGCCATCGCTACCGAAGCCAGAAGAGAAGCCAGATGTGAAATTGCCATCGCCACCGAAGCCAGAAGAGAAGCCAGATGTGAAATTGCCATCGCCACCGAAGCCAGAAGAGAAGCCAGATGTGAAATTGCCATCGCTACCGAAGCCAGAAGAGAAGCCAGATGTGAAATTGCCATCGCCACCGAAGCCAGAAGAAAAGCCAGAGGTGAAATTGCCATCGCTACCGAAGCAAGAAGAGAAGCCAGAGGTGAAATTGCCATCGCTACCGAAGCAAGAAGAGAAGCCAGAGGTGAAATTGCCATCGCCACCGAAGCCAGAAGAGAAGCCAGAGCTGAAATTGCCATCGCTACCGAAGCAAGAAGAGAAGCCAGAGGTGAAAATTGGTGTAAAGGCAGGCAAGGTAGAGGATGAAAAGATGCTCAGTGATAAAAAGCAAGAATCGAAGCAGAAGGTAATTAAGAAGCCTAGCAATATAATGGATAAAAATAATGTAACAGAAGTAGTTAAAAAACCAAAAGCTCTGCCGGCAAAAATAATTCCAAAACAGAAAGTTAAAAAATCTATTACCTATTTTACCGCACCAGAAGAGGACATTGACACTAATCTCAATCAAAAAAATTTCATGAGGAGAAAGCCTTATAGTTATGATGTAAAGCCTCCTCAATATTTGCTAGATATACAAAAAAAAGGTGCAAAAACTAATGTGCCTAAATTTATGTTTAAAGATGAGCTTTCAAAATTGTTATTTGTTGCAGTTAATGAGCAAGATATTGGAGCAATTAAAGGGTTGTTGCTTAAAGGAGGAAATATTAATGCGCAAAACAAGGCTAATGAATACACACCATTAATGTATGCTATTGAGAATAATAAATTGGATTCTTTAAGATACCTGATATTAAGAGGGGCAAATTTAAATGTTGTAACTTCTAATAAAATGTCTGCATTACATTTAGCTGCTATCACAAGCAATCTAAAGGCGCTAAGAATTTTATTAAGTGCTGATACTGATATATCTCTTCAAGATAAATATAACAAAACTTTTTTCGATTATGTTGAGCCCAACTATAAAAATATGGTAATTAGTGACATCTTTGACACAAGAAAAGATGCAGGTGAGGCATTGATTGATTTTTGTATTTTAGGGTCTATAGAAGGAGCAAGATTTTCGCTTCAAAATAAAGCCAATGTTAACTCGCAAAATCATAATGGTGACACTCCTTTAATTTTAGCGGTAAGAAATAATAATCCTCAACTTGTTACCTACTTGTTGAGTGTTGGAGCAGATGAGGTGATAAAAAATAATTATAAAGATAATGCTAAGGCAGTAGCTAAGAAAAATAGATATACTAAAATCTTAGACATTATAGATACAGTGAAACACAATAAAAATCTTCATCTTTTAGGTGTGTCTAAAAATGTTATTTCATATCAATTATCAAATGAAGAGAAGGAACGGATTGAGAAAAATAAGAAAGAAATAGCCGATAAAAATTTTGCTAATTATTCATCACAAGGTGTTTTAGGAAAAATAAATGAAAAACCTAAAAAGAAATAATTTTATAAGTTTGAAGTGTGGAGCTGAATTATACCAATTTCAATAATCGATTAACTAGTTTTATAAATTTACAAAAAATTAAAAAAATTGCTGTCTCCTTATCAGGGGGGGCGGACAGTATGTGTTTAACTTTCTTATTAAATAAATTTTGTAAACAAAACAACATATCATTAGTTGCAATTACAGTAGATCATAAATTAAGAAAGGGCTCTACAATAGAGGCTAATAATATTTATAGGTATTTAGAAAAATATGGCATTAACCACACTGTACTAACTTGGCACCATAATGAAATTAAATCTAATATTCAAAAAGAAGCGAGAAATGTTAGATATAAAATGCTTTGTGAGTTTTGCAAGAAGAGTGGCATAGAGAACTTATTCGTTGCGCACACATATGACGATCAAGCAGAAACAGTTTTATTAAGAATATTACGGGGTAGTGGAATTGATGGTATTAGTGGAATTAATTCTTTAACTATTATGAATGAAATAAATATAATTAGACCACTTTTAGCATACACAAAAACTCAGATTTTAAATTTTTTAAAGAAAGAAAATTTACTATGGTTTGAGGATGAATCAAATAAAGATACAAAATTTGATAGAGTCAAAGTTAGAAATTTAATTGCTCAACTAGATAAAGATTTTCAACTTACTGAAAGGTTGAATTTACTTTCTGATAATGCAAAAAGAGCAAAAAATTTTATTCACTCACATGTTGTTGAAATGTTCAAAAAATATTGCGTTATTGGAGAACTAGGATGTATATCCATAAACCAAGCTGATTTTAATAATTTAGATGAAGAGATCCAATTAAGATTGATAAACCATATAATAAGATATGTTAGAAATGAGCAATTGCTATATCCTAGTAGATTAGATAGCTTGAAAATTGCGTTGGCAAATTTACAAAAAACTGGTAGCGAAAAATTTACTTTATCCAATTGCAAGATACTACTTCATGATAAAATAATATATTTTTATAGGGAATCAAAATATATAGAATCAAAAAAATCATTATCAAGTGGTAATAATTTATGGGATAGGAGATATCAAATTTCAATTAATACTGAAGATTTTGAAATTTCTAAATTAACAAAAGAGTTTTGGCATAAAATTAAACCAAAAAATTTCATTCATAAAGTGCCAGGAGACATAATATTTTCCACTCCGATAATATTTTCAGAGAGTAATGGTATATATATATTGCCACTAAGTAATATCGTAAATTCAACAAATATCCTTAAACTAGGTATTAAAATCAAAGTTGTCCACATATTATCAAAATCTTCTTTTGAAATTTGTTATTAAAAGCAGTAGAATTTTATATCAACATGATCAAGATATATTATAGAAGTGCAAGGACAAAAACAAACACAAAAACTATCTCAAAAGATGGTTTTATCCAGGAATATGCAACAATCTATAAATATTCTTAGCATGCAGACAATTGACCTTAAAAATTTTATAGAAAAAGAAATTATAGAAAACCCATTTTTAGAAATGGATGATAGCATGAATTTTGAAAATAACTCCACTAATGAAGTGTCAATTCATAAAGAGCGATCTGGAAGAGACAATAATTTTAACCAAGAGGAATTACTTTCTAAATTAGTAGATAAGTCTTTAACTTTAAAAGAGCACGTTGTCTCTCAGATAAATTTAACTTTACTAAGTGATGATGATAAATCAATTGCTTATTACGTGACAGATATGCTTGATGAAAATGGATATCTTAGAAAATCAGAAAAAAGCATTGCGGAAGAATTAAAAATTCCAGCTCAAAAAATTGAAGCTGTAATTAAAATATTAAAAACATTTGATCCATTAGGAGTTTTTTCAATAAATTTGGAAGAATGTTTAAAAATACAGGCAATCGAAAAGAATATATATGATAAGAAATTTCAAAAACTCCTAGATAACCTAGATTTACTTGCTAAGCTGGATTTTAAGTCCTTAAAAAAAGCTTGTGAAATCAGTGAGGAGAATTTAAAAAATTTAATTTCAGAGCTTAAAAAGCTCAACCCAAAGCCCGGTAGAGATTTTATCACTAATGGCGTTCAAATGGCAATATCAGAAATTATGATTAGAGGGAATAAAGAGCATGGTTTTTATCCAGTTTTGAATGATAACGCAATTCCGAATTGTTTTTATCAAAATTATGTTAACAGCAAACATCTAAATTCTGACGAAAAAGAGTTTTGTTTAAAAAGGAAAAGTACAGCAATTGAAATTGTCAATGCATTAAGTAAAAGGAAAAAATTGTTACTAAATGTAGCTGAAAAAATATTAGAATTTCAGTATGAATTTTTTGCAAATGGGGTGAATTTTTTAAAACCTTTGGTAATTACAGATATAGCAAAAAAACTTGAAGTAAATGAAAGTACTATAAGTAGAATAAGTAATAAATTTATTGAGACACCTCATGGAGTATATGAAATAAAATTTTTCTTTTCTTCAAAAATCAAAGCGGAATTTACAGAAAGCCATCACTCCAGTACCTCGGTTAAAAACAAGATAAAAAATGTAATTTCAGGTGAAGAGGATAGTAATGTATTGTCAGATGAGGCTATAAGTAATATACTGAGCGAGCATTATAACATTTCAATTTCACGCAGAACTGTGGCTAAATATAGGGAGTCTATGAAAATTCCATCATCAGCAATTAGAAAAAGGCTAAGAAAAATGAGTATACAAAAATGAAGGAAATTTTGTGGGATATAAATGAAGTTGGCGAAGCTCTAAACAAAATAGAGAAGGGTGAATTTTTAACTCCAATCACAGGAGTTTCAATAGACTCAAGAACAATTGAGAAAGGTGATATGTTTTTTGCGTTATCAGGAGAGAATTTCAATGGAAATGACTTTATCGATGATGCAATACGAAAAGGAGCTAGCGTGTGTATCTCAGACGATATCCGGAAAGTGGATTCGGGAAACATTGAAAAAGTAATCCAAGTTGATAATGTTTTAGAGGCGCTAAATTTTCTTGCACTATACCGCAGAAAATCTTTAAAAGGTGTGGTAATTGGCATAACAGGCAGTCTTGGAAAAACAAGCACCAAAGAAATGTTTAGGCTAGCACTTTCATCATGTGGAAAAACATTTGCAACAAAGAAGAATTTGAACAATCACTATGGATTACCTCTGTCATTAATCAGCTGCCCTAAAGATGTTGATTTTTGTATATTGGAATTGGGAATGAGCGCTAAAGGAGAAATTGCAAATCTTACCAAAATAGCTAATCCTGATATAGCTGTTATCACTAATATACACCCAGTACATTTGGAGTTTTTTAACTCTATTGAGGAAATTGCTTATGCAAAATCAGAAATTTTTGAAAATATTGCGCCATCTGGTTTTGGTATATTAAATTCCAATTCTAATCACTTTGAAATCCAAAATAATCAAGCTAAAGAATATGGAGTTAAAATTTGCACGTTTGGCAAAAAAAGAGAAGCGGATTGTTATATAAAAAATATAGATAGCAACAGTAAAACGTATAAAATAGCTCACATTAATT
Organism: uncultured Alphaproteobacteria bacterium; assembly: GCA_903887235.1. Lineage (GTDB taxonomy): Bacteria > Pseudomonadota > Alphaproteobacteria > Rickettsiales > Midichloriaceae > Aquirickettsia. Next base: position 7,947 of record CAISOX010000107.1, read on the forward strand.
GCTATAATAAAGATTATACACAGAAATTTGACATTAATGTTGGGGAGCATTTAATATTTAACTCATTAGCTGTATTTATCTGTGCTACTTTTTTAAATCTTGATCTCAACTCAATACAAAAATCTCTTGAAAATTTTAAACCTCAATCTGGTAGAGGTGAAGTAATTGACTTAAAAGGCAACATGAAATTAGTAGACGAATCTTATAATTCAAGTCCTGAGGCGTTAGCTTCTGCAATACAAAATTTAAAATCGCTAAAAGCTGATAATTCTCGTGTTATTGCTATACTTGGTGATATGAAGGAACTGGGTGATAAAGAGATAGATTTTCATAAAAATATTAAACTTGATGGTGTTGATAAAATTTTTTGCGTTGGTAAATTAATGGAGAATTTATATAATCATTCCAATCAAGATGTTAGAGGGGCGCGTACTGAAAATTCTGCCCAGATGGCTGAAATTATTACTGATTATCTCAAAGAAGATGATATATTATTGGTGAAGGGTTCTTTTAGTATGAACATGAAGTTGATTGTTGATAAAATAAAAAGTGAGTTTAAGAAATGAAGAAAAATATAATCTCAATTACGGATTCTGCTGCTGATCACATTAGGGAGCTAATTAAAAAAGACAGCAAAAAGCCAATAGGTATTGGTATCAATGTTGAAACTGGTGGTTGCTCAGGCAGTAAGTATAAATTTGAATATATTTACCAGAAAAAAGAACTTGATGAAGAAGTCAACGATAAAGGTGTAAGAGTTTTTATCAATCCGAGCGCTGTGTTGAAAATTTTTGGAACAAAACTTGATTATGTGGATGAAAAGATTCAATCAGGCTTTGTTTTTGTCAACCCAAATGAAAAGGGTAAGTGTGGTTGCGGTGAATCGGTGTTGTTGTAATAAATTTTTATATCAATACAACTTTAATCACATATAAATTTTAAAAAAAATTTGATAATCTCATTTATTTATGCAAGACTCTTTGCAGATATAATTTTTGGTAATAAATTATCGTGTCAGCTAATAATAGCAAATTTACTAGATATCAAAAAGAGGCGATTGCCATAATATCATTTGGTACTTTCCTTGAGTATTTTGACTTGATGCTATATGTTCATATGGCGATTCTGCTTAATGATTTGTTTTTTCCGAAATCAGACCCAACTACTACTCAACTGCTTACAGCATTTGCCTTTTGCTCGACCTTTATTTTAAGACCAATAGGTGGTTTGATAATGGGTAAAATTGGTGATGCCATGGGCAGAAAATCTACTATAATGTTGACCACATTTTTAATGTCTGCAGCATGCCTATTAATGGCAAAACTTCCAACTTATGCAGAAATTGGAATATACGCAACACTAGGAGTGATATTATGTAGGGTGATGCAAGGTTTCTCATCTTTAGGTGAGGCAATGGGGGCTTTAATATATATGAATGAATTTTTTAAAACTCCCAATAGGTATGTGGCAAGCGGTATTATTGATTTTGCTGGACGTCTTGGTACTATGTTTGCTTTAGTTATTGCGTCATTTGCACTATTTGCAGATTTTAATTGGAGATTAGCGTTTTGGATAGGTGCAGTAATTGCTGTGATTGGAGTTTTTGCAAGAATAAGGCTCAGAGAGACTCCCGAATTCGCTGATTATAAAACTAGGATGAAACTGAAGGAAGAGCAGAGTGGAAGCAAAATTTACACACCCAGCAAAAATGTAAAGTATGATAAGAAAGCTATTCTTGCACTTTTTTTAAGCATATCAATTGCACCCATTGGTCTTTATGTTACGTATATCTATATTGGAGAATTTATGAAAAATTCTCTAGGGTTGAGCCCAAGGGATGTTATAAACCACAATTTAAGGCTTGCATTTCTTGCTTCACTAGCATCTATCATATTCGTTTTGTTTGTAAGAAAATTTCACCCGATAAAAATATTAAAGTTTAATGTTATATTGGTTGCCGTTATTATACCATTTGTACCTTATTGCCTTGAGAATGTAAAAAACCTCTATTTGATTACGTGTTTACAATTTTTAATATATGCATTTGTATGTACATTTTATAATGAAGCGATTTGGGTAAAATATTTTCCTGTTGAGAAACGCTTTATTATTATTGCAACCACATTTGGTGTTTCTACTGCTTTAGGAACGGCTATAGTTTCTTTTGGATTACCACCTCTTTCAAAATACATGGGGCATTATGCTATATTAGTTTTCTTTATACCGTGTATAGTTGGGTTTTTATGGGGGCTTTCTTATCTCAAAAAGCTAGAAATAAAAACAGGTAGATACCACAATTATCCAGATGAGGATTTTCCGCATGAAGATACAGCGATGAGGGAAGAAGATTATGAATATGAAATGGAAGATGAATATAAATCATTTATCAATAGGTGTGAATATTCAGAAGCGCTACTTAGCAGATTGGAAATTATATGCAGAGAGCAAAACAGAAAACTTAATATGAAGCTAATAGTGAAAGCCGTTATATTTGCAAAAAAGTGGCACGGTGCGCAGATGAGAAAAACAGGAGATCATCCTTTTTATTTTCATCCTCTAAAGGTTGCTGAGATGGTGGCAGAGCACTATTGCAAAACTGATGTGATTGTTGCCTCAATACTGCATGATGTGGTTGAGGATTCAGAGTGCACTGTTGAAATTATAGAGAAAGAGTTTAATGCTAGAATAGCAGAAATGGTAGATAGATTGACAAATAAGAGATTTGAAAATGGAAAGCATATCAAATTAACATTTGAGGAAATATTAGGTAAATTGCAAAGTGTTGGTGACATAGAGGCATTGTTCATAAAGCAAATGGATAGAGAGCATAATTTGGAGACAATTGAAGGCCTAAAACCAGAAAAGCAAAGGAAAATGGCAGAAGAAAGTAATAATCATTTTATAAAGCTTCTTGCAATAATAGGAGA
>CAISOX010000108.1 GCA_903887235.1 uncultured Alphaproteobacteria bacterium
AATGACAGTTAATCCAGGCTTTGGAGGTCAAAAATTTTTAAGCTGCCAATTAAAAAAAATTCACAATGTCAATTTGATGACTAATAATGCATCGAATATTGATATAGGCGTTGATGGTGGGATCAACCCAGATACGTTGAAAGAATGTACCAAAAATGGTGCAAATCTTGCAATTGCAGGAAATTATATATTTTCTGGGAATGATTATAAATTGAAAGTTAGTGAGCTTAGGAAAAGTTTTGAAAATTAGTTAAAAAAAAGAGTTTGATTTAGACTGGATTAAATTTTAAGATGTAGATGTTTAGTGTATAAATTTGTAGTTATGCAGGATTCAGATATATGTGATTTTTCAGTAGAGTTTTTACAAGGATCTTTAGAAACGATAGGTGAGAATTTAGCTTATGGATTTTTCACTATTAATGACTTTATTAAAGTTTTCATGGCAAGAATAGAAAAATAAATGCAGAAATTAATAAAATATCTGGAAAGCTTGGAAGATGAAAGAAAAGAATTTATTCTTAAATTTCATAAAGATCACTTACCTTTAATGCTAGAGGCTAAGGGCTCTATGTGTAATCATCAAGCTTGGAAAGGCGGTTATTTAGACCATATACAGGAATGCTTCAATATTGCAGAAAGTATTTATGGCGCATTATGTAAAATACATTCACTTCCATTTAAATTAAGCGAGTGTTTTGTTGTTTTATATTTTCATGATATAGAAAAAATCTGGAAGTATACCATAAATGAAATTATAGATAAAAAACTTTACTATAAAACTATATTACAGGAAAACTATAGTATAATTTTTTCTGAACAAGAGCAAAATGCTCTAAAGTACATACATGGCGAAAACGAATATTACTCAAGTAAGAAGCGTGTTATGAACGAATTGGCAGCATTTTGCCATTCAGTAGACACCATATCATCTCGCATTTGGCATGGGGAGGGAGCCCAAAGATAGTAATCTAGCTGCGAAGTAAACCCTCTTATCCTCTTTTTTGTCTACTCTCTGCGTAAGGTGAATTAGTAATACTTGTATTGATCGTTATGTCGTTAAACTCTTCTATCCCAACATTAGATAACAACTCCCGCTCTTCTTCAGAAAATCCTAAATTATAAAATGCAAATGCCTCTCCTAATTCAATTTGATTTAGTGCTTTTGCAATTTCTATATTCCTAACTTCATCACTTAATATACATTGATCAAAATTAACAATCTCACTTTTTGATTCATATATCTTTTCAAGCAAACTATAAGACTCTTCGGCTAAACAATATTCAGAACTATTTAAACATTTACTATATTTAGCTCATCTTCTATAAACAGAAAAAGATATTGTTAAAAAGTGCCCGGAAATTTAAAAATTTCATGAAGTTAAATCAAAAGATTGTTTTTTTATGTTAAAAACCAGGGTTTCAAAGAAAAAGTATTAATCTTAACGTAATTGTAACAAGGCTGATCTATAAAACGGTTGTAAGTTAAAAAGAGGGTAATGTGGTTGCATTTACGCAATAGGGCTTTTTTTATATTTCATGGTCTTATGCCAATTATAACTTGACAAAACAGTTAAACTGATTTTTTATTTCGGAATAACAACATAACCTTAGGTAGATAATATGAGCAACCCTAGAATACCAGCAAATTTTAATTGGGATTTTAAAAAAAATACAAAAATGAGCAATGAAGAGCATCGGAATATGCTAAACCAAAAACCTGAGATCAACGCATTAATACAGATTCATAACCAAGATCAAGATGAAAATGTCGCTCAAAATAACGGTGGCGCCGCTCAAAATAACGATACTTTGGAAGAGTTTAATTACAACGGAGAGCTGGGAAATAATCCTGAGTTAGGAGATGAAGATGGTAAAGATAATCCTGAGTTAGAAGATGAAGATAATGGAAATAATAACTATTCCAATCACGATCTGCTTTAAAAAAAATATTTTATCAATTGTAACGTAATCTTAACGTAACCTTAACGTAATTGTAACATTTCATAAGTATAATAAAGATAGTTGAAGGAGTTAACTTTAACTATCTTAATTTTATTTGAGTAGCGTAATGAATAAATTTGAAATTAATTATTACAAATCTTTAAATAAAATAGCTTGTCCAACAGTTTTAGCAAAGATAGGAAAAGATTTAAAGTTAAAAACTTTGAGTGCAATATAAAACAATTTTAATTTAATAATTTTCGGGGTACGATATGTCAAAAATTACTAACTTTCATCAACATAGTCATTGGGATCATAACAAAAAGTATTACTTTTTTGATATGGGATTAACCAATGAAGATCATAAAATTATATCTTCATTTGTAATCAACAAGATATCTTCAGTTGTAGTCAAAAATACATCTTCATTTATAGACAAAAATATATCTTCATTTGTCAAAAAAGCCATAAATTGTCATGATGATTCATCCCAAAAAATATGTGATGTGGCGCAAAAAGTAATTAATCAATTGGGTTATAAATTGTCAGATGTTGATGTAAGAATTTATGATGGAAGCGAGAAAGGTGAAACGGATTGGCATACAGATGAAACATGCATAACAGACAGTGTAAATAAGCTCTTTAAAGCAGAAAAATCAGAAAAACTATTTGATGAGGCGTATAAGTTATTAGAAGAGTGTTATAGTAAGAAATCAAGTTATACTTGTTCAATGTCTTTAAAAGGTGATAAAACAGTGCTATCTAGTGTTGACATAAAAGATTTAACAGAAGATTGTCAAAAAAGTAACAAGCTTGATAACGAGGAATGTAAGAAACAATTTGAAGATAAAGTTGTTGAAATTCCATATGGATATGGGGCTTGTTTTTCTTCAGAAACCATTCACAGGGCACCATATCTTAATGGAGACAGAATAGTGATATTGACTGAAGCTACAACTGATATTAGTGAGATATTAAAGTTTTTAGATAACAATAAACCACCATTGAAACTTGATAATGTTTCTGATTATGGTAATGCAATAGAAGCAGACGTTGATATGTTTAACATTCCTACTCCTCATGATCTAACTGATATGTAATAGGATAAACTCTATCGTAGTTAAAGCTTTTGATTGAAATTTTAGGACCAACAGGAGCTTGACTACGCTTATATTCACTATTTCTAATCATATTTGCCACATTATTTATTGTAGCCTCGTCAATACCGGTTTTTTCTGAAATTTTCTTATGAGTTAGGCCCATTTCTAATAAATTGTATAACACCTCATCCAGTATTTCATAGGGGGGCAATTTGTCAGAATCTTTTTGATTATAGCTAAGCTCTGCAGATGGCTCTCTTTCAATTATAAATTCCGGTATTATGCTTAATTTAGAACATAAACTACCAATTGGAATGTGTGCATTCCTCCACTTGGCTAATTTATATACCTGTGTTTTATAAATATCTTTAATGGGGGCAAATCCTCCACACATATCTCCATAAATTGTTGTATACCCTACGGCTGATTCTGATTTATTTGAAGTTGCAAGTAATAGTGAATTTTCTTGATTTGAAATAGCCATTAACAACACGGCCCTAATTCTTGCTTGAAGATTTTGCAGGGTTACATCAAGCAGGTTATCTACTTTTAGATCATCCTTCAGTGAATTCGCTAAAGTCTTAAAAAATTCATCTATTGGTATAGTCAATTTTTCACAACCGATATTTTGTATTAATTCCAAAGCATATTTCATACTCTCTTTGGAATTAAATTTTGATGGCAAAATAACACATTTGCAATTATCTACTCCCAGTGCATCAGCTGCAATTGTGGCAACGATTGCAGAATCAATACCACCAGACAGTCCAAGTAAAGCCCTCGTATAATTATTCTTTTTAAAATAATCTCTCCCTGATAGAACCAGAGCTTGGTAAATATTCTCTTCCTCGCACAATACTTTTGTATTGCTGGTTTTAATTTTCAGATCAGCAGCTTTACTATCAAACCTTAAAATGCTCTCCTTCCAATGGCATGGTTCATTTATAAAATTTCCAGATTTATCAATAACAAAACTGCCACCATCAAATACCAATTCATCATACCCCCCAAAATTATTTAAATAAGCAACAGGCTTATTATATTTTTTTGCTATGTTGCCTACAACTCTCATTCTATTTGCATGTTTAGCAAGATCGTATGGGGAGGCATTGACAGTGATAAAAAATGTTGCTCCTTTTTTAGATAGGATATTTGGCACATCATCATACCAAGCATCTTCACAAATTAAAATCCCCAGCTTTTCATCTTTAAATTCAAATATTGTTGGCTCTTCTTCTGCTTTAGAAAAATTTCTTGGCTCGTTAAAAACCTGATAATTAGGTAATATATGTTTATCTGCACTAAATATTTCTTTCCCATCACATGCTACGATTATTGAATTAAATACTTTATTATTTTTTGAAACTGGGCATCCATATAACAAAGCACATTTTTTTTCTTGTGTAAATTCAACCATTTCAGCCCTAAATTTCCAAACTTTATCTAAAAAATCTGAATTATTTACTAAGTCCTTCAGTAGGTATCCAGTCAAAGATAATTCAGGAAAAATCACCAAATCTGAATTAGTAGATTCGCTTTTATAAAGCTTTTTGATTTTTTCTATATTATACTTTAAATCACCAGTTTTTAAATTAATTTGACATAATGAAATTTTCATAAACAATTAAGGGCAATATTATGAATAAATTTTACTGAGAAGTAATATAAATTTTACTTACAAGCTAGTTTTAATTTATGCTCATAATATTTAAGTGCTATATAAAAACATATTGATACATTTTTAATGATTAGAAATTTTATAATAATGATGCTTCTTTGCATTGTATTGACAAGCGAGAGCTTAGCAGACAAAATGGGGGAATGCATTCTCACTCCTGAAATATGGAGCGTGGGAGTTTTGCCCGATGCTAAAAATTCAAATAACCTCACTCAAAATTACACTTCCTTTGAAATCGCAAAAGGTACAAAAATCTTAATCAAGGGGAAGGTTTTAGATAAAAATTGCGTTCCAATAAGCAGTGTTAAAGTAAGTATTTGGCAGGCAAATTCATTTGGTCTTTATCAATTTAATGCTAGTGATGTACATGATGAACACTATGATGAGAATTTTAGTGGGTCTGGGAATATCTTAACTAATAACTTAGGAGAGTTTGAATTTATTACTATATACCCAGGCAAAGTTAACTCAATTAGCCCAAATGTTATCTTCAGGTTTGAGCATCAAAACTTCTATCCTTTTGAAACTAGAATGTTCTTCCCAGAAAACAATAATACAGAGGATATCAAAAATATGAATCCATCCTTAATAAAAAAGCAAATACCTCTTGTGATAGCAAAAATCATTGGAAAAGTTGAAGAGAAGGTGATATATAATTTCGTGATTACGTTAAATCAATCGAATCTATATAAGGAATATTAAAACAACAATATTTAAGGTAAAATATGAATACAAATTTAAAAAACTTAATTATGTCCTCAAGCCTTTGCTTGGCTCTTGTTACTCCAGTAATTGCTTGCGAAAAACATCAGTCAAATCAAGCCGAAGATGCAAAGCAAGCTACAGCTACTGCACAACTAGCAACTACAAATCAAGCTGAAGATGCAAAGCAGAATACTGAGGTTAAAAATAATAAAAGATTTGACTACAGCAAAGTGAGCAAAACATTATCAGAGACCGTAAAGAAAGAGGTGGATGATTATTATCTTGCAACAGATGCTGAATATGAAAAATTGAGTGATGATGCTAAAAAAGCTATAGCAAAAATTTCTAACTATAAAAAGAATACATTTGCTAAAAAAGGAAATGATGCAAAAAAGAAAAATACTAATAGCTAATTGGAAAACGTATATTCAAAGCTTTTCAGAAATAGATGTAAAGATTGGGGAAATTAAACAAAATCTGGATCTTTACGATATAGATTTAGTTCTTTGCCCCTCCTTTATATATCTACAAAGAATAAGAAGTAAATTAGAGAACCAACGAATTTTTATTGGTTCTCAAAATTTATCTTCATCTGAAACAAATGCAAATACAGGGGAGATTCTAGCTGCAATGCTTGCAGACTTGGGATGCAAATATTCCATTTTAGGGCATTCTGAAATCAGAGAAAGATATGCTGAAAGCAGTAATACAGTAGCAATTAAGGCTAGCATTGCATTGAAACACAATATAACACCTATAATATGTGTAGGCGAAACTCTAGAAACTAGAACAAAGAGTGATTATATTAAATTTTTAATAGATCAAACCATTGAGTCATTGCCACAGTTTAGTGATATAGAAAAAAACAATATTATTATTGCTTATGAGCCAATATGGTCTATTGGTACTGGAAAAATTCCATCACCTAGCCATATTGAAGAAGTGTTGTCTGCGTTAAAATCAATACCAGGATTGAAATCTGCAAAATTTGTATATGGTGGTTCTGTAAATGAGCAAAATATCAGTGAGATATGTGAAGTCAAATCTTTAGATGGCGTGTTGGTGGGAGGAGCAAGCGCTGATATTATAAAATTAAATTTAATCTCTCAGGCATTATCTAATACCAATCACCAAAAATAACTTAACATTTAAATTTAGTCTTTTTGGTTATTTTCTCATACCATCTTCGCCATGTATCCAGATACGTTAAGCTTAAATGCTATAAAAAATCTTCTAAAAATACTGATTTATCGGGCAACTTATTTTTCTAGACGTAACCTAAAAATTTGATATTTAGCTTATTTTTTAGTGTATTTATATTCTCTTCAATTTCTAATTCTTCATTTGAAATACAATTTGCTACCCACCCAACAGTTTTGATCTCTTTATTATTTATTGCATTAGCTGTAAGTATTGAATGATTAAGGCACCCTAATTTTATTGCTACAACTAAAATCACTGGTATATCAAGCGCCTTAACCAAATCAGACATATTTTCTTTTTCATTGATTGGAACATCCCATCCACCAACACCTTCTACAATTAGAATATCAGGATTATATTTTTTAATCTTGTCCATCTCTTTTATTATCTTATCTACGCTTAACTCTACATACTCTCTCTTTGCAGCAATATTTGGCGCTATTGGATCTCTAAAAGCAAAGGGGTTAATCTCACTTATTGGAATTATGATATTAGAAGCTTCATGCAGTTTTTTCGCATCATCATTAATTTTGGTATCTGGATCATATCCAGATGAAATAGGTTTTATCCCAAGTGTGGAATATCCTTTCTCGCCATACTCTCTAAGTAATTTAACGCTATAATATGTTTTTCCAACATTTGTATCTGTGTGTCAGTGCTAATGAATAGTGTACCACCTGTGCTAATGAAAATTGTACCACCAAAGAAGAGGTTCAATAAAATAAATAACGTATACTTTCTGGTAATATAATTAAGCTGGAAAGTTAACAAATGATAGGAGTAGCAATG
>CAISOX010000109.1 GCA_903887235.1 uncultured Alphaproteobacteria bacterium
GCAAAAATTAAATGGCCTAAATTTATCGCAAAGGGGATTATTGTGTAGCCACGAAAAATATTTAACTTTTTATCATTGAAAACGCCGTTATTAGTGCGCTATCAGAAAAAGTTTATTCTTTCAAGAGGGAAACATCCGATATAAGGTCTAGAGCTTGATTTTCGTTACAAATATATAAAATTTCTTCGATTTTTCTTATTTCGTTCAATATATGGTATTAAGCCAATCGCAACTACATCTTTGTAAAAAATGAATCCTCTTGATATAACCTGATTTTTTTGAGTCACTTCAGTCCATGCTGAAGAAGTATAAAGATGGTGGTAAAAATGGAGTGTAAAGAAGGAAAAGGCTAAGGAGTTGTGGGAGAAGCTTTGGGAGGAATTTCCAAAGTTACATAATGAACATTATGTTATTTTTACAACAAAGTTTTTTGCAAATTGACAAAAATAAGGTGTTATAATAGGATACAGTATTAATTAACAAAAAAAATTATGCAAATAATGAACAGTAAAAAAATTATGCTTTTAGCGCTTTTTTGTAGCGCTGTGGTGTTGGGTAATGTAGAAGCATCACAAAATAATAACTCTAATTCACATTCATCCACATACGTAACCCCTCCGGGATTTGTGGGACCAGATGCAGGTGGTGAAATGTCTGTTAAAGATCTTCTTGCAACAGCTCAAGATAATGTGAAGATGTACTTAAAGGGATATATAATTAAACGTATTTCACATGATAAATATATATTTACAGATGGTACAGGAGAGGTAGTTGTGGAAATAGATAATAAAGATATGCCACAAGAACAAATAACACCGAAAACATTGATTAAACTTTATGGAAAAGTAGACAAAGATTACTTTCCTTCTAAAATAGAAGTAGATGTTAAATCTGTAGAAATACAAAAATAACCTATGTTTCATGAGCTTTGTTGCCTAAAAAGTTGAGAAATAGTTACGCTCAGTATTTATGCAGCAAAGCTTTTCATGCATCCAGTTATATCTTTAGCTAACGCTACCAGTTTTTATATAGAAATAAAAATCAAATTCCGTATCATGAAGGATCTACTATATTATTCCAAGAAAGAAATTTAACCCCTTAATAAAAAAACTTGACGGGTGCTCAAATCAATAAGTTGGCGCTTAATCAGAGTGCATAAATTGTGATTAATAACTGAATAATATTGACCTTATACCCTTCATCTTTTCTCATATTTATTTTTTTTCAGAGTTTATAATTTTATAATCTTTTATTCAATCTCGTAATTCTATTCTCGTTTTAACTTGACGGTGCCCTTATTTTTTATTTAAATTTTATAATTTAATTGGCCTATAGCTCATCATGATTAAATTCACTACCTACTAACTTCACAATTCCATATACTTTACATTCCTCCATTAATTCTGCTGCCACATAAGAATTATTTACGTAAATCACCTTGGCTTCTATATATGAATTATCACATTCTACTTCCGTTACATTTTTAAAATATATTATTTTCTCTGCAGCAATTATGCTATCTTTTAGCTCTAATTCCTTAACATCGATTATAATTACTCCTCCAGACACTACCGTCCCTTGTTTAATTACAAATCCTGCTGATGCTTTCGCTGAATATTCATCTTCTGTAAATATTACTGTTGGCAAATACTTTTTATTGCTCTCATATAATTTAAGCGCTTCTCGGTTTTTAAGAACATTCATTATATTTCGATCCATTTCCTCAGATGATTTGCCATCTCCTATTATTGCTAAGTCTTTTTGAGAATTTACTTTGAAATTCCCATCTACCTCAATTCCTCCGGACTTTCTTGTATCTATTGTAAGATTTCCTTTTGAGTTTATTTCTATGTTTTGCTTATTTTTCTTTTTTGCCATTTATTTCACCTCTTTAATTTTTTTCTTCTAATTTAAAATTTCTGTAAATACTTCAGGTAAAATAATACCACTTTGTATCAATGTTATTTTATCAACATATTGACTTTGTAATTCCTCGCTCGCTGCTATTGATAATTTCTTTTTAAAAAATTCTATTATTTTGTCCATTTTAATATTTTATTATGGCGCCGTCAAGTTAAACTGAGAATAGAATTATGAGATTGAATAAAAGATTATAAAATTATAAAATCTGAAAAAAATAAATATGAAAAAAGACGAAGGGGACACCAAGTAGACAGAGGTGGTCATAGTTGGTTGGACATATGACAAAGGATAAATTCTGATAAAGTAATAAAATAGCAAAAATATATTCACAATATCCAATATATTAATATTGTTTAGGTGGTTAAAGTGTGATAGAATTTTACAAATGTATTATCTCTCTTTTTGAGTCGATTTTGGTCTGGCTCATTGTGTTACTTCAGCCAATCACTTTCTTCGTCTTTAATTAAATTAGAATTTTATGAATACGTTTTATGCAGAATTATTATCAATATAAAAATGATATTTTGTCATTTTGGTTTAGTCCTAAGGTCAAGCCTTTTTGGTATGCAAAAAATGAAAATTTTGATCAGGAGTTAAATAATAAATTTCTAGATACATATAATCAAGCCTTATCTTTGCCGAATAATTGCAAGATAGATGATATAGAATTGATTCTTTCCTTTATTATACTTTTTGATCAATTTCCAAGAAATATGTTTAGGGGAGAAGCTAAAGCTTTTGCAACAGATTATAAAGCTCTAAAGTTAGCACACCATAGTATAGAAAATAAACTTGATGAACAACTTATAAATAAAGATTATAAGCAATTTTTGTACATACCATTTATGCATAGTGAGAATGTAGATGATCAGAAAATTTCTGTAAATAAGTTTAATAACTTAGATAAAGAATCCTATAAATTTGCGATAATGCATGAAGATTTGATAGCTCGTTTTGGACGCTTTCCTGGAAGAAATAAAGCATTAAGGCGTGAATCTACCAAAGAAGAAATTGAATTTTTAAAAGAATTTTCTCACTTTTAGGCTAAAAGCTAACCTTGCTACCAAATAGTAGAGATATTTTGGCAATAAGCTTAGAGTGAAAATCAAAGAAATAATATTAGTTGATGCTGATAGTATCAACTATTTTTGTCTATTTTTTGGCATAGTTTATTACAACATTATCAATCTCAATCCTATATGGTTGGCGTTAGAGTAAAAATATTTAAATCAATGCCCCAATGATACTTGCAATTGAAAGGTTAACTAATGTGCCAGCTAAAATTGCTTTAAAACACAATTTAATAACCTCACTTTTTCTTTCGGGAATTAATGTTCCATAAACCCCAATCATAACACCTATGCTTCCTAAATTAGCGAAACTACATAATGCATATATCATCATTGTTTTTGTTCTAAAGCTTAGCTCAGCACTAATTTTAACCAACTCTTGGAATGAAATTATCTCATTTAATATAAATTTTGTACCTAAGAGTGAACCTGCTATGCCTGCTTCATTAGACGGGATTCCTATAATCCAGGCAACTGGATACATAATCCAACCTAATACTTTTTGAATTGTTATATCATATTCAGTAGGATTAATTGCAATAATTATTTGGTTAAGCAAATCAATCAATGCAATAAAACCTATCAGCATTGCAAGAATTGTTATAATTACCTTACCACCATCAATAATGCCAGTATAAAGTGCATCTAATGTATTTTTTGCTTGTGAATAATTTGAATCTTTGCCTTCAGAAACCTCTGAGGTTTCAGGGATTATAATTCTAGAAATAACCAATGATGCCGGTATACTAATTAAAACTGAAGTGATTATATGTCCTAGAGGATTTTCTGCAATTGGTTTTAAAATCATTGAATATAGCACCATAACTGAGCTTGCGACAGCTGATGTTCCACAAACCATTAATGAAAAAATTTCACTATGTGTTAAACGCTTTAGGTAAATGTTTATAACTAATGGAGTTTCACTCATTCCAGAAAATATATTAGCAGATACGGCAAATCCTAAAGTTCCACCTATGTTTAATATTTTTCTAAAGATCATTGAAAATATGTTGATGATAAATGGTAATATTTTCCAATATGTTAAAACTGAGCTCAGTGCAGAAATCGTAATTAAAACTGGAAATCCCTGAAAAGCAAGGATATAGCCAAGACCAGATTGCTCAGGTGGATTCGCTAATCCACCAAAAACAAATGTTGTTGCATGGGTGGTAGATTTTGCAATTGCTTCTAAAATATTGTTAAACCCAAAAAATATATTAGATATAGCGGGAATTTTAAAAAGGGTCACAGCAAAAAGCAATTGAAAAAACAAACCAATTGCCACAGTTTTATAATTTATGTTTTTTCTATCATTACTTAATAGAAAAGCAACTAATAGAGTTAAAAAAATCGTTAATATACAGTGAAAATATTGCATGAGATTCAGTTGTTTTGGTTAATTAATTGAGCTATCTTTGCTTTTATTACGTTAATTGCTATATGGTTTTTTCCCCCTTTAGGCACAATAATATCAGCATGTTTTCTGGAGGGTTCAACGAATTTAAAATACATCGGTCTAACATGGTTATTATATTGAGTTATTACAGATTCTATATCTCTCCCCCTTTCAACTGAATCTCTGTATATTCTTCTTGATAAACAAATATCAAGTGGAGAATCCATATAAATTTTTATATCAGTAATTTGCCTTATTTTTTCATCAGCCAAGAGTAAAATTCCCTCTAAAATAATAACTGAACATGGTAATATTTTTGTTGTTTCTTTTTTTCTTAAATGACTAACATAATCGTATTGTGGCACATTAATGGATTTTTTAGATTTGAGATCTAGCAAATGTTGAAAAAGTAATTCATGTTCAAATGCGTCTGGGTGATCATAATTTTGTAAGCTTCTTTCCTCAAATGTTAAGTCGGGGCGATTCTTATAATAACCATCTTCACTGATGATTACTACTTCATTATTTAGATCAAAATTACATGAAATACTCTTACTAAACAGACTTTTCCCTGAGCCAGAAGGACCTGATACACCAATAATAATGTTTGACATTGCTATACCATCTAAACTTCAAATTTTTAGTAAAATATCATAAACTAATCTATATGCAATATATAAGTTAAGTAGATAGTTACAATAGTACATTACATAGCCTTAATTTTGATATTGATACTCAATGGTTAAAATTAAACAGAACTGCAAAATGCATAAATGATGATACTATCGTAATCGATAATGCGTTATTCAAAAAGTCCTTTATTAAAAATGAAGAAATTACAATAGATGAATTTAAAAAGTTAAAAAAAGCTATTAATGATAATTATATAGGTATGGCTGTTATTGTTGATTGAAGTAATAATTAACGTAAATTTAACGTAACCTTAACGTAATTGTAACATTTCATCAGTACAATACAATTATAAGTCCAAAGTTAATAATGACCTTGGGTGAATTAATTTATAAATGAGGGTTTGTATTATGAGAAATTATTATAGCATTGCTAATTTTTTAGCAGGAATGGGAACAAAAATATATGATAATTATTTTTCTAGTTACGGCAAAACTTACCAACAGTTGCTTGGTGAGATGCTCGGATGGTCACAAGGTCATACCGGGGAAGTACAAGCAATGTTTAATAACAATGTCCTGCCACAACATTTTGTAAATCAATGGGGAAATAATTTAACAAGAACAATAGTTAAGCAGTTTAATCATCAGTATATTGAGTATGAAAATGGTAATATTATAGGGTGGAATGGTGATGCCGCAGCCATAATACAGCACACCTCTCTTTGGAATTTCATGATTGAGTGGAATAATGTCGCAACAATCGTTGCAGGTGTAAGTGATGTAATATATCAATTAATAGATGATGCAACATCAATGTTAGAACTAGAGATAATGTTACTTGTAATAGTAGGGGTGGGAGCGGGTCTAGTAGGGTTGGTAGCGCCTATAAATGAAGGAGTTGTAAAAGGTTCAATAGCAATGTGGATTGCAACATCTTTAATAGTAATTAACGCATTTTTGGACCCATTTTTGGGCGTTGAGAAAATCAATCTAATGTATCAGGTAGGATTTGATTTTTCTAAACTAGATCGTTATGATATCGCAATATTAGTGAATAAATATGGCCTTGAGAGCCTAAAGCAACTAAAAGAAGTAGGAGCAGATTTCTCTAAGTTCCCTAGCTGGCAGATCGGAGATTTAGTGAAGGAATTGGGTATTGAGATAATTGAATTCTATAAAATTATTGATGATATTTCCCACTATATCATAGAGCACCATATAGATGATAGCGAGGTTGAGCAAGATACCATCTCAACTATCGAAGAAGTGGAAATTAATAACTTGGAGGGTATAGTGACAGAATTTAACACATCTTCATGGAGTGAGGATTTGTAATTGGCACACAATTTAGGATAAAGAATTAAACTTCCCCTTTTTTATAATAAAAAGCGTAAATAGCTAGCATTAGAATGAGGCTGGCTATTTGCGATTTTAAAATTTCTATAAATTTGCTAGCCCTTATCCAAAACTCTGGTTACATACCAATTTATTTTTTCCAATTAATTTCAGGTAATTATAGCAAAAATAAATAATTATTTAATTGTAAAAACATTAAAAAAAATCTATAAAACATATAATCATTATTATAAAAAATTGTCATGTCTTTATTAAATGCAGAACCTATTTTTAAGCCATTTCACTACCCTTGGGCATATGATGCTTGGAAAAAACAACAGCAGATACACTGGCTTCCTGAAGAGGTTCCAATGGCAGATGATGTGCAGGATTGGAGAAAGAAGCTAACAGAACAAGAGAAGCATCTTTTAACGCAGATATTTAGATTTTTCACTCAGGCAGACATAGAAGTTAATAATTGCTATATGCAACATTATGCAAAAATTTTCAAACCAATTGAAATTCAAATGATGCTTTCTGCTTTTTCCAATATGGAAACCATTCATATTGATGCATATTCGCACCTCTTGGATACATTGGGGATACCTGAGGTAGAATATCAGGCATTTATGAAATATAAAGAGATGAAGGATAAATATGATTATATGCAACAATTTAATGTTAATTCTAAAGCTGACATAGCAAAGACTCTTGCGATTTTTGGTGCATTTACAGAGGGGCTTCAGTTGTTTGCTTCATTTGCGATGTTGCTCAATTTTCAAAGATTTGGTAAAATGAAAGGGATGGGGCAGATCGTTGCATGGTCTGTTAGGGATGAAACGCTGCATACTTTATCAATTATTAAGTTATTCAAAACTTTTATTCATGAGAATAAAGAGATTTGGAATGATGATTTGAAAAATTTTCTGTATCAAGCCTGCAGAGATATTGTTCATCATGAAGATGCGTTTATCGACCTTGCATTTAAATTTGATGGCGCGATTGAAGGAATGGATGCGCATGACATCAAAAGCTATATAAGATTCATAGCTGATAGAAGATTAAACCAATTAGGATTAGAGAGCATATATAAAATACCAAAAAACCCTCTCTCTTGGCTGGATGAAATTCTAAATGCTCCAGAGCATACTAATTTTTTTGAAAATAGGGTTACGGAATATGCTAAATCAGCCACTAGTGGCTCCTGGGAAGATGCTTTTATAATTTTTAAAGATAAATAGCTTATGTGCAGATAATGATAGTTGATTCTCATTGTCATCTTGACTTCGAAGTGCTTTATAGTGATCTAGAAAGTGTTATTGAACGTGCAAAGAAGAATGGTGTTGGTGTTATGCAAACAATTTGCACTAAAATAAGTGAATTTGAGCGTATATACAGTATTAGCAACTTAAATGAAGGTGTGTTTTGTTCCATTGGTAACCACCCGCTCAATTTAGCTGAAGAAGGTGTTGTTAAAGCAGAAGAAATATTAAAATATACATGTAGGGACAAATTAATTAGTATAGGTGAGACTGGGCTGGATTATTATTACTCAAAGGACAATGAAAAAATTCAACAGGAAAGTTTTATTGAACACATAATAGCATCTCAAGAATCTTTATTGCCTATAATAATACACACTAGAGAAGCTGATAAAGATACAGTTGAAATATTGAAGAAATATATGGTGAAAAAGAGATTTTCGGGAGTAATTCATTGTTTTACTGCAAGTAATTGGCTTGCTAAAGAGTGCATAGATATGGGATTATACATTTCAGCTTCAGGGATTGTTACGTTTAAAAATGCAAAAGATATACAGCAGACATTCAAGCAGATTCCTCTTGAAAGAATTTTGATAGAAACTGATGCTCCGTATTTGGCGCCAGTTCCAATGAGAGGGAAAGATAATGAACCCTCGTATATCAAATATACTGCAGAATTTATGGCTAAGTTATTGGATATGGATTTGGATGATTTTATAGATATAACGACAAATAACTTTTTTAATTTATTCAATAAGGCTAAAGTAAAATAAAAAAATGAAAGTTACTATTTTAGGATGTGGTAGTTCTCACGGAGTACCAAGTTTGAATTGTGATTGCTTTGTCTGTAAATCTGATAATATCAAAAACAAAAGAAAAAGGGCCTCCATATTTGTTGAAACGCAAAAAATAAAAATACTTATAGATACATCACCAGATTTAAGACAGCAGTGTCTTGAAAACGATATTAGGGAAATTGACGCAATTATATATACACATGACCATTCTGACCACGTGGCAGGTATAGATGATGTGAAGAGGTTGTGTGAAAACAACCAACCTATTGATGCATATATCGATGATACTACCTTTAATAACCTAAATGTAAGATATGATTATATCTTCAAAACATCTGATCCATTATATTATCCGTTACTTAGAAGAATAAAGCTCAAGCCACTTCAAAAAATAGGTGATTTAAACGTTGTGGCATTTGATCAAGTTCATGGTTCTATTGTATCACAAGGCATAAGATTGAACAATGTAGCTTATTCTACAGATTTTAATGAGATATCGGAAGAATCCTTGGCAAAATTAGAAAATTTAGATGTGTGGATTGTAGATTGCTTAAGGTATTCTTATGCTCCAACACATTCTTATCTTGAAAAATCGTTATTATTAATAGAAAGGGTTAAGCCTAAATTAGCGGTGCTAACACACATGGGGCATGAAATTGAATATGAAGAAATATCAAAAATATTACCTAAAAATGTGATTGCCGCTTATGATAATATAAAGATTTAATGGATATATGAGTTATTGTATTCATTTTTTACTCTAATACCAATCGCTTAAAATAATTTATCTATCAAGTTATTTTAGGGAATTGGTATAAGAAAGAAGAGAAAAAACTGAAAATTGCAAAGTTACATCAATCAAAAATGATGTGATAAAAAATCAGATTAATTAAGGGGTTAAATTTCTTTCTTGGAATAATATAGCAGAGCCTTCATGATACGGAATTTGATTTTTATTATCTGCAATTGCCTGCAAAGAAGGTAAGTTAAATATAGGGTGAATTTTTTTAAGAGTGTTGATGTTATTAACTATTAATTTTACTAAATTATAGATCATTAGTTTATCAGTATTACTTGAAGAAATAAGTAAAGTAGGGCTACCAAAAGTTTGGGTATCAATTGGGCTTCCTAGGTAGGTCCCACCAGGAATTGCCTTCTTAATTATAAAGTCATTAGATGAAGATATATCGTTTATTAATTTATCATCAACAGGCACTAATTTTACCTCACAAAAATTAGCAATATCATTGACGTAAATATTAGGTATTACACCGTAAATGAATGTTGCATTTACTTTGCCTGAACATAATGCATTGGTTTTGTCTTGGTGCTCTATATATTCAATGCCACTTAAATCCTGATATGTCCATTTTTTTTGCTTCAATATTTTTTGTAAAAAAGTATATGTAGCGGAATCTTTACTACCAACATCAATGATGGTGTTTTTAATGTCATCAATACTTTTTATTTTAGAATTCTTTTTGATTAAAACATTTAAAATTTCAGCATTTAATGCCATAACAAATCTATAATTTTTGGCTAAACTGTCCTTATCTTTATTATTTTGAATTTCATCAAATACAAGGCTAGCTGGGGCAATTGCAAAATCAACTTCACCCTTATTTAGTTTGTCAATATTTTGTAAGCTTCCTAAAGTTGGTTTAATTATGCAGTTAAAGCCTGTAATGTGTTGGTTATAGTTTACTAAACTACAAATTACCTGTCCTACGCTATTACTTGAATTACTTGTGGCAATTGTTATTGTTTTTGGGTTAAAAAATTCCTTCTTTTCAACTTTTTTATCGGTAGTGATTTTTACTTGACCAGCGTCTTCTTTGGAATTTAAATTTTTATCTTCAAAAGGATTTGGGGGCTTTTCAATTGCAAAAACTGTATCTGTACTGATAACCATAATGCACAGTAAGATGAAAAGTGTTCTAATTTCGATCTTAATCATCAGATAAATGTTAAATTGCTTAAGGAATATTGCACGATTTTAAATTTTAAATCAACTACAATATTTTTTCCTTGATAATTTTGATTATTTGAGCATTTACATCTGCTATTTTTTTATTGCCATCAATGATGAATATTCTATCGTTATCGTGGTGTGCAATTTTTAAGTATCCAGATCGGATTATTTTGTAAAAATCCTTTGGTTTTGTATCATAAATATTATTATTAACTCTTTTTGTGCACATTCTTTTTTCAATTTCATCTTCAGGAATATCGATTAAAAAAGTTAAATCTGGTTTAAAATTACCTATAATTAATTCTTTTATAGTTTTTAAAATATTAGCATCTAGGCCTTTGTAATAACCTTGGTAGCATATGGATGAATCGTAAAATCTATCCGATAAAACATAATATCCCTGTTGAAGTTTTTTCTTTATTAAGTTGTCAACATGATCCTTTCTAGCGGCAGAGATTAATAGATATTCAGTCAGTGGGTCTTTAATTTCTTTGAAGGATAATATTAGTTCTCTGATTTTTTCTGCGAGCTCTGTTCCACCTGGCTCCCTAGTTAAAAATACCTTTTTATTATTTATTTCAAAATGTTCTTTGAGCAATTGTATTTGTGTTGATTTTCCACAGAAGTCACATCCTTCAAATGTTATAAATTTCATTTCTAAATTAAAATGTTTATTTATGTAAAATATAACTTGTGCTCATAGAATCAAGTAGTTACTATAAAATTATGTGATTATTTTGAAGTATTATGCCTGGATCTTTAAATACTGACCACCTTTTTGTAGGCTTAACGAGACCGCCACTTCTTTTTGGTGTAAGTTATAATTTTTTTATAGTTAACGCGCTTGTATGTATGCTGATGTATATCATGACAGCTAAATTTTTATATTTGGTAATTGCGTTTCCAATCCACGGTATAGGTTATTATATATGCTCAAAGGAACCTCTGTTTATAGAATTGTTTAAGGTAAGGGCTGAGAAATGTTCAAAATGTAAGAATAAATTTTTCCACGGAGCTAATTCGTATGATCCATTTTAATTTTAATACATATAAATAAAGGATAATGAGATTTTTTTCAGCTAAACCAGAGAAAAATAGTTTAATTAATAGAGAGTACCCATTTAGTGCGTTTGTTCCGTATTTGTATCATTTGGATAAAAATATCGTTTATACTAAAAAAAATCAGTTAGTTCAGGTTATAAAGCTTGGAGGTTTTTCTTTTGAAACTGCAGACGATGATGATGTTGATATTAAAAAAAACATAAGAAATTTTCTTTTTAAAGGGATGGCAGATCCTAGTGTTAGTTTATATTTTCACATAATTAGGAAAAAACAAGATGTCTATGAAGGTTCATTGGGAAATATAAACATGCCAGATGGTTTTGCAAGTTTTTTAGATGATAAATGGATACAAAAACATAAAAATCAGAAAGGCTTTGTAAATGAATTGTATATAACTGTTTCGTATAAAGTTAAAAGAAATTTTAACGTGTCATTCGTCAATGATTTTTTTGAAAAATTCTCTAAGAATCCTAAAAAAAGAACAGAAGATGAATCTATGGTAGAGGGTTTTGAGCAATTGCAGGAAGCTACTAATAGAATAGTAAATTCACTCAGGCAATATAGTCCAGAGGTACTTGGTATAGTGGAAAGAGGTAATCAAAGCTATTCTGAAATAATTGAATTTTTTAGCAATATCGTAAATTGTGGTAGTAATTCAAATTCACTTGTTGGGTTTGGTAGGCTTGATAATTTAGTTAGTAACGAAAGGCTTTATTTTGGTAAAAAAGCTATAGAAATAAAAGGTATTAATGGTAAATCAAAATTTGCAGGAATTGTAAGTTTGAAGGAGTATAGTCAAAAGACATGGGCAGGAATGATGGATAGCTTTTTGCAAATGCCATTTGAATTTGTTGTAACTCAATCGTTTCAGTTTATTAATAGGCAAATAGCAATTGCAAAAATGCAATTACAACAAAATAGGATGATTCAGGCGGGTGATAAGGCTATATCGCAAATTGCAGGTATTTCTGAGGCATTGGATATGGCTATGGGAGGTGAAATTGCATTTGGAACACATCACTTATCTGTTATGTGTATAGCTGATAATTTAAAGGAGCTGGAAAATTCATTATCAATGGCTTCAGTTGAGCTTACAAATACTGGTGGTGTTGGAGTGAGAGAGCGTGTAAATATGGAGCCTGCTTTTTGGGCGCAATTGCCATGTAATGATGATTTTATCGTAAGGTCATCAACTATTAATACTTTAAATTTAGCTGCTTTTAATTCTTTTCATAATTATCCAACAGGTAAGAAATTAAATAATCATTGGGGAGATGCTGTTACTGTTATGGATACAACGTCTGGCACGCCATATTACTTTAATTTTCACTTAAGAGATGTTGGTCACACTACAATAATTGGACCAACAGGCGCAGGTAAGACAGTATTAATGAATTTTTTATGTGCTCAGGCTCAGAAATACCAGTGTAGATTGTTTTTCTTTGATAAAGATAGAGGGGCTGAAATCTTTTTAAGAGCATTAGGGGGCGAATATACAGTTATTGATCCAAGTAAAAAATGTAACTTTAATCCATTAAAATTGGATGATAGAGGAGAAAATAAGACTTTTTTATATGATTGGCTTAAGCAATTAGTTTCTGTAAATGGAGAAGCAATTACTGCTCAGGACATTGATTTATTAAGTCGTGCTGTTGAAGGTAATTTTAAGCTAGAAAAGAAGGATAGAAAATTATCTAATATAGCTGCATTTTTAGGTATGTCTGGCCCTGGAACGCTTGCAGGTAGGTTGGCTATGTGGCATTCCGGAGGTTCACATGCAAGCATTTTTGATAATGATGATGATGTGATAGATTTTGGCAAGTCTAGTGTATTTGGCTTTGAAATGGCTGAGCTTTTAAAAGATAAAGCAAGTTTAGGCCCAGTATTATCATATATATTTCACAGGATTAATTTATCACTTGATGGAACGCCAAGTATGATAGTATTGGATGAAGCTTGGGCTCTTATAGATAATCCAATTTTCGCACCAAGAATTAAAGATTGGTTGAAGGTGTTGAGGAAATTAAATACGTTTGTTGTTTTTGCTACACAAAGTGTGGAGGATGCCAGTAAAAGTCAAATCAGTGATACTTTGATACAGCAAACTGCAACTCAAATATTTTTACCAAATTTAAAGGCGACTGATGTATATAAAAAATCCTTTATGTTAAGTGAAAGAGAGTATCAGTTGATAAAAACTACAGATCCAGGAACAAGATATTTTTTGATTAAACAGGGTAATGATGCAGTTGTAGCAAAAATTGATTTAAGTGGAATGAATGAAGTGGTAGATATATTATCTGGTAGGGCAGATACGGTTGTTGTTTTAGATGAGGTGAGAAAAAAATATGGAAATAATCCAAATGTTTGGATTTCTAAATTTTCAGAAAAACTAAAAGAAATTAGGTCAAAAAAATGAGATATTTAAGGTTATTTATAATTTTCTTCTTTTTAATTTTTTTAAACAGACAAGAAGCTTATAGTTTTGATTCAATGATAGATTATGAAAACAAAACAAGAGATGGTAGCTCATGGTTTTCGCATATTGATAATTGTTTTAGCTCTGGTAAGGCGGTATTTCAGCTATCTGTTGGTGATTTTAATAACGTCAGCATTCCGCATTATTTGAAAGAAAATAACCCTATGGATCAATCTTCTAGAGCTGGTTGGTCAGAACTAGCTACTATAGGTAGAGCTATACTTTATATGGCTATGTTATTGGATTTTTCACCAGCCAGTATATTTGCGTTAATTGCTATAGGTATTGAATATATTATAATGCTTGACTTATGTACTAATGCATACATCATTGCTCCTCATGAATATGCTAATATTGCGCTAGGGTATAAATGCGATCCTACAAAAAGTGATGGTAATGTAAAATTTGTACAAGGAAATAATCCTTTACCACCTCTCACTGCTGTTGATGTGCCATTTTTTTATCATTGTGATCCAAAATATGACCCTGGTACTGGTAAACCTAATACTGATGGTGAATTGGCTTCAAGTGATCCTGATTATAAGATGAAACTCGATAATACTTACGGTTATATGCAAGAAGCTTCTCCATATTGTACTAATCAGTATGGTAAATTAGTGGGGCCTGTTGCTAAGGGTGCTAGTGGCAATGGTTTTTCAAGTGATGCTCCAACAGATTTGAAAAAATTGTCTAGTGGACATGTTTTAGTATATCATACAAGCATTTGGGAGAGATTATTTGGTAAGAATGGAGATTGGACTGATGCGTTTACTTGGATTGTTGATGGATTTGTAGATCAACATGATTCATGTGCTTTTCAAAAAGGAGGAACGCTTTTTGATATAACTGGAAGTAGTCCAACTCAGGGGTCTTTCGATTTTATAGGTTATTATAGATTTAACTCTGATATTGGTAAGGTTCAATTATGCGTTGCTGCGCCGTATACGTTATTTCCTGTTAAAATTGGTTGTACCTATGTTCCTCCACCAGTGAGTTTAGTGGATGTGCCTAATTTAAATGTTGGAGAGGGTACAAGATGTGAATACTTTAGTAACGGCAGAACGGATTTAAAAAGTTTGGGATTATATCTAAATAAGGAAGGGGTGCCTGATGATGAACATGGTAATAAAAAATCAGTTTCAAGTTTTTTAATGAGTGAGGTGCATGTTACGAGTACTACAGTTGGTTGTATTTTAGATTTGCTTGAGAGAGTATTTATAAATCCTAATTCTGAGTCAGGGTTTTTTACAGAAATCCAAAAAAATCTTAAAAAAATTGTTCTTGCGGCGATAACTTTGTATTTATGTCTTACAGGAATCAAAATAATGAATTCTGGAGGAACTTTAAAGAGAAGTGATTATTTAATGTTTGCTATTAAATTGGCGCTGGTTGTTTATTTTACCTTGGGTAACGCGTGGTTTGCCGTGGATGAAAAAGGAAATAAAGTTGGAATTTATTATGGTATAATCGATGGGTCTCAACAAATAGCTAGTTATTTTATGGAAGCGCAAAATATGTCAGACCCTTTGGGACATTGTAGATTTCAGTATGGAAGTGAACAATTATTGAGCCAAAGAGATATATCGGCTACAGGTGACATTTCTCCTACTGCAGGTGCTAATGGCGTTGTTAAAATGACGGTGTGGGATTTAATTGATTGTAGATTAATAAACTATTTAAATATGGGAACCTGTAATTATTCATTTGCTGGACTTATTGCAATATGGTCAATTACTGCGTTAGTTTTGGTTAGTGGTATAGGTTTTGTATTGTGTATAGCGATGTTTATTTATACGTATATGTTACTGAAGATTATTTTTAAATTTACGCACATATTTATCCTTTCAATGTTCTCGATTACTATATTGGTTGCTGTATCTCCTATTATGATAACTTTTGCATTATTTGATTTTACAAAAGGTATTTATGATACATGGTCTAAGATGCTTTTGGGGTACATTATTTATCCTGGATTGCATTTTGCTTTCATTGCATTGATGCTTGCAACGTTTGATAATATTTATTTTGGAGATCTAAAAATGGATACTGGATCACCTAGTATTTTTGAGCAATGTAAAGAGAAAGGTTCATCAGAAAGTCCTATATGTGCAATTGCGAACAATGTTAGTGATAATAATACTGTAGACAAGGCCATGAAAGATATGTGCGATATGGATATTGGGCATATAATAAAAGGTTTGTATGAGACGACTGATTTATGGATATTAGGTACATTTACTAAAATGAGCTCTTCTGTGGTAGATGCGCTATTTTTAACAATGCTCAAATTAGCATTGATGGCATTTTTATTCTTCATGTTAATGAATACAATTTCTACATTTTTTGCTTATTTAACTGGTGTTGAATCTGTTGCTGGGCTCGCTAAGGGAGATTTGTCAGGAGCATTTAAAAAAGCATTTGGGACAATGGCTAAAAGTCCACTCAAGGCGGTTAAAAAAGCTGTAAGTAAAGGAGGTGACGGTGGTAAGAAAGGTGGTAGTAAATGATAAGTAAGAAACATAATCATTTGTATAATGTCTGTATGAAGATTTTAAGGAGATGATTAAATGAAACATATTATAAAGATCATTGTTAATAAATGCTTTTTACTATGTTTAGGATTGTTGTTGGTTTTAACTAACATCTTTTCCGGATTTGCTGAAAGTATAAATTTTCAAGATTGCTATATGCCATGGGACTATGGAGATTCTCAAAAAAGTTATATATATGTCAGACCTCATGGAAGCAAATGTTATAAAATATGTGAAAATCAATGTAGAGAATTTGATCAACCGAGTGAATTTAGTAGTGTTGATTGCCAAAAAAGAAACGGAGATTGTCTTGAATTGTCTAAATCAAGTATACCGAACAGCTTAACTGGTGCACAATTGAATCAGGATATAATAGATGATTGTGTGGTAAAGTGCAGGAAAGGACAAATATTTTCTAGTCAATATAGGATTAAAGATGATAGTGATTTAAATGTTTTTGGGTGGAAATGGTCAGGGTCAGATAATCAAATTTCTACACTTACGGCATGCGACACTTCAGGTGAAACTAATGATGAGTCTGTTGATTTTGCATATTTTCCAATAAATTTTGATGTTAAGCAGGGCGATAAGGTAAAATTCAGCTTAGCTAATTCAGATAGTCCTTATGGAAATACAATTTTTTTAGGTGGATTTGAAACTAAGAGAATAACGCCTGATTATTGGTACACTAAGCCTGAACAAGGAACTAAGCCAGGAAGCTGGAATGCAAGGGTTTCGCAATGGAAGAATACAGATATTAAATTAAAAGATGGTGATTATTTAAGAGTTGCTTATGGAGGGAAATTTTTTGGTAATTACGTAGGCAAAGATAAAGGCGCTCTATTGCCATTCACTTCGGATAAAATGTATAATCCTGATAAATCAGATTTAGATTTAACATTTAATGGTTCTTGTTTTGGCGGTAAAAATTATTTTCCTGGGGAAGAATTATCAACATGTTATTACGTTTCTGACACTCAGAAGTCTTATTGTATAAATAAAAATAATCAAACCATTGATTGTTCAGGACAAAATAATAATCAGTGTAGTGGAATATCTAGTGAAGGAATCAAAGAGCAAGATCCTACTTCTTGCTCTTTAAGAGGAACAAGAACTACATTAATTAGAAAAAGCTTAAATATAAATGGATGGGGCGCTAGTTATGTTCCTTTAGATAAGTTTGAATTTCAAGGTTATTTAAATGGATATACCAGTACCAGCCAAGATGATATTTTTCAAATTATGTACAAGGATGATTATACTGAGGTGACTCAATGCGATAATTCCGGTACAGGGCAGGGGAAGTGTACGAGAGAAAATCGTTGGCCACATTGTTCGGGCGCTTTAGAAGATCATTGTTGTGTCGAGCATGAAACTTTGTATTATCAACATTGTAATACATCAGTTAATGGTAATCTAATTAGGCAACTGGATAAGACAGTTGATCAACAAACTTATGATAAGGGTAGTACAATCACAAATAATGTTATTCAAAGAGATTATAGCAATAATTTTGGTGGATATGAGGTTGAGATAAGTAGAAAAGGTAGTCCATACAGAAATGGCGATGGGTTGCAATATGCTATTGCCGGTGCTGTTGGCACTGTTGGAGAAGGCAAAAATAAGAAAAATATATATCAGCCTTGGGATAAGAAATTGGTATGGAAAGATGCTAAAGATTATGTGTACGGAGATAAAAGTGATCAGGAGATTGTAATTGATAAAGATGGAGAGATATATTTTAGGATAAACCCAGATTTAATAAAGTATGGTAGAGAGTCAACATTAGGTTCGTACGGCGTCATCGTAAACAAAAAAGATACTCCAAGTAGTATCGTAAACAAAAAAGATACTCCAAGTAGTAATATATCTAACACTATATCGGATATTGTGAATCAGGTTACTACTTTTTTTATTGGTGATGATGGTAATAAAAATAACTCTGGTAAGGTTCAGTATATATTTAATAAATTAATTCAGAACCCTTTGATAATTAATGGGATTAGAGCTTTATTGGTTTTATATTTAGTGTATACGGGAATTAGTTACATGATAGGGTTTGCACAAGTTTCCCAAAAAGAAGCAATGAATAGAACTTTAAAGATAGCTTTTGTCGTCATGATAATTTCGCCAAATAGTTGGACATTTTTTAATACCTATTTATTTAGTGCATTATTAAATGGCAGTATGGAATTAACTTATGATATTGTGAGGCCATTTACTGGTATTCCAACAATGGACATTAAAAGTGCAACACATAGTGAATTAGTACAAGCAGTTTTTGGAATGTTTGATGAAATTTTTCATCAATTATTTAATGGTGCAATATGGACAAAGATATGGGCATTATTTTGTACAGGCTTAGTTGGGATATTGATAGGATTTTTAATAATTGTGGCAATTATAAGTTACCTAATATGTGCATTGCGTGTCATTGTTACATATTTGTATTCTATGATAACCTTATGCGTGTTATTTATATTAGCGCCAATTTTTATCTCTTTCATGTTATTTGAAAAGACATCTAAATTATTTAGATCGTGGATTAACAATATGATATCAATGGTATTTCAACCACTTTTTGCGTTTACGGCGCTTGCTATACTTCATCAACTTTTTATTTTAACATTGCACGCAGCTTTGAGCTTTACGGCATGCCCAACATGTTTATTATCATTTAATATATTTGGATATTATTTATGTCTACCGATACCGGGTGTAAATGTATGGTGGGTTGCTTTATATGGTGCGCATTTCCCATTGGAGGCTACTTTTTCACCAGTTAATTTATTACTTCCAGTTTTTGCAGTGTTAATTGTTGTGCAGGCTATGGATGGAATGGTTAGATTGGCATCTGGCTTTGCAAATAAGATAGCTACAAGTAGTTTTTATGGATTTGATTTAGAAGCAGTTGCAGTAAGTGCACAGTCCTATGCTGGTGGTATGATTTCTAAAGCGGCTAATACTGTGTTAGGCACTGGTGATTATGCCCTGAAGGATAGATCTAAAGATAAAGGCGATGACAAAGATAATAAGAAGGGTGATGATAAAAAAGGAAACTCAGATAAGGTTCAGAGGAAATAATGACCAAAGGAAAAATGAAAATATTTTTTAAATTTTTATTATTTTTACTTTTAATGCATAGTGTCACCTTTGCTGATATAGCTAATGCTGATGATTGCACTGGTATTGCTGATAATTATCAGGGTAGTTGTTACATGGCGTATGATTTTGGATTTTCGGCAGGAACAATGATTATTAAATCTAATTGTGGATGCAAGAAATTAGATTCAAAAGATCCAAAATGTGGGGAATGTAAGTGGAAAAAATTTGATCCAGAATTTTTTACTAAAGGAAACACTAGTTTGGAAAGTGATGCAAATAATATAGCAATAACTGTAGAAGGTGGTTGGAAACCATGGGGAGATTTAGAAATTGATGGAAAAGATTGTAAATTTAACGCGTGTGGTGAAAGTATCGGGGGAGGTTGTTTTCCGGATGGAAAAGAGATAGATAAGGGGAATATACAGGAGAATTTACCTTGTTGTATAAAAGATGGGTATGGTATATATGGTTTAATTGCATTAAATGCTGCTGATCCTAATACTGCACAAGTATTAGGTGGTGATGATTTTAGAACTTTTAGAGTAGGGCCATTAAAAGAAACGCAATATAAACCCAGTACCTCTAGTGGGGATTCTTCTGATAATGTTACAATAAAAACGTATGTGGTAGATCATGTTGAAAGATGGGATGAAACAAGTCAATCATTTAATCAGGAGCCGATTCCGAGCGGCGGAGTAATGTATTTTAAAGTAGAAGATTCATATTATAGAGATAACGTTGGATCTTATAAAATTAGGATTGATAATGGAGCTTTTATCAAGAAAGTAGGCTTTGTTGAAGAGTTGATTAATTTTTTTAGAAGCACATTTAAAAAAGTATCGGACATTATATATGAGAATATAGTTAAAGAATCTGGTTTTAGGACGGTAGTAAGGATATTGCTTGTGTTATTTGTGATATTTACAGTAATATTTTTTATGCTTGGTTTAATTGAAATCAATCAAACAGAGCTAATTATAAGATTGTTTAAAATTGGCGTTATATCTACTGTAATTTCTGATCCAACCTTAGATGCTATACCTGATTTATTTAGAGGACTGGTGCAGGCGACCATAGACATATCTACTATAATTATGCAGTCATCAATGATTGATCCTGTTACTAACAGACCATTATTACCTTTTCCGGAATTAAATACTGTTTTTTCTGCATATGATGATGTTATTGAAATGGTAATATCAAAAGCTTTCAATGTTAAAATATGGGGTATATTATTTACGAGCAAATTTTATTTAATAATTGGTATATATATCTGTGTTATTTTGATGTTTATGGGAATGTGGAGATCGTTGGTGCAATATATAATGAGCTTTTTCATATTAGCATTGTTGATTGTTTTGTTACCGATTTTTATAGTAACTATCTTATTTAAGCAAACCATTCATTTATTTGATAATTGGATAGAACAATTTATATCTTCATGTGTGATGATGATAGTTGTAACAGCAACGGTTGCCTTGATGTTGAGCTTAATAATTACGCAATTACAAAACTTGTTATACTATTCAGTTTGTTGGGAAACTATATTTAGTTGGGAGCCGTTCGGTATTACTATAATTGATTTTAAATTTTGGAAAGCAAGCAATGATAGTGAATTTTCTAATGCTGTAACGCCGCTTAAGTTTTTTTATGTCTTAATTTCTTCTGTGTTATTTAGAGTATATATGGATTTTGTGCCTGAGCTTGTTGATGCTTTGGGTGGTGTCGCTAAAAAACCTCTAAAAGGTATGTATGAAGGCGCAATGGCAGCATTTGATGGATTTGTTAAGGATGTTAAGGAGGAAATAAAGGATTCAAAGGCTTATGAATTGTTAAATAAAAAAATATTGTCACCTATACAGCAAAGGATGGGGTTGATGCATTATGTTGATAGGGCATCTAATAAAATTGCTGGTACTGAGAAAGATGGTGTAATTAAGGGTGTAAGAGATTTGGGTAAAGTGCTTGAAAAACTGGAAATAATCGATAGTACTGCCAAGGAGTGGAAGGAATCGAAAGATTGGGGTAAGGGGAAGAAAGAAGTCACTTATACAGTACCAGGATTATGGAGTAGATTTACTGGTGATATTCAAGGAGATTTAAATGTATACGATTATAGAAAGGAGCAGAGAAAAGTTGATGCTTCGATGGAGAAATTAGGGGAAAAAATGTCTGAATTTTCTAAAAATTTCGCTGAATTAAGAAAATCACTCAAAAAAGGTGATGAGCAGAAAAATAGAGACTTAATGCAAAAAATGCTATCAGGAGATAAGAAGATTTTGGATAAGAGTGTAGAAAGATTAGATACGACATATGAGCAATTGAAAGGAGAGAAAGGTATAATCTTAAATTCAAAAGAATTGCTTGAAAGCAAGTTCGATGCTTTGGATGGTAAGCAAGGTCAATTGGATCAAGGTCGTAAAGATCTAACTGTAGAAAGGCAAAGGTTAGATGATATTCAAAAAAATGATGCAGAGTTAATGCAATTAAAGGGACAGCGTGATCCGTTAGATATAAATAAAGTAGAAGAAAGATATCAACAGTTACTTCAAGAAAGGTTTGGCGATCAGGAAAGGGGTATAGCACAAAAACAACAGCAGTTAGAAATAGATGCGTCATCTCTTGAGCAGGAAAGGCAAAATTATGGGCAGCAACTTACTAAGCATCAGCAAAATGCTGAAGCATATAACGAAAATCTGCAAAAATTTGAAGGTGAAAGAAATTTAGTGCAACAACAATATCAATTATATGAGGAGCAACAAAGAGTTCTTGATGGTGGCGTAAGTAAATACGAAATTGAAGATGGATTGGCAAATACTAAGGAACAAATGAACCAAACGGTTGGGTTATTTGAAAAAAGACAAGAAGAGCTTTCTAGTTCTCAAACTCAATTAGCAGAACAATTAAGACAATTAGATGATCTAAATAAAGAATTGGAGCAACAAAGACAATTATCAGAGCAACTTGCTAAAGAAGTACAAAAAAACAAGGGTGAAGTTACAGATGAGACGGATGCTCCGCAATTAAAACTTAATCAGGCCTTAGAGAATAGATATCAAGAGCAACAAAGTAATGTTGAGCAGTTACAAGCTCAGATTGACGAAGGAAGGGAGGCCTATAATCGAAATTTTGAAACTCAAGTTCAGGAGTATAATAAATATTCAGAGGATATGGCAAGAGCTAAAGAGGAGGTAAGTAATACTCAATACATGTATGACCTGCAAAAATCTGAGCTAGATGCGTATAAGAGTTCTGTTCAAGATAAGTGGGGTAGTGAAGATTTGTATCTAGAGCCACAACAGCAAGCTCTTGGAGAAGTCCAAGTGCAAGAGCAGCATCTTGAAACTGCAATGGAGAAGATAATGAAAATTCAGGAGGAAGCTGAAAGATATCAAGAAAAGATAGATCATATGAAAAAATTAGAAGAAGAAATTTTTGAAGAAATGAGAAGGATAAAATAGAGAATGATTTATTTTTATTAAATTACTTGCAAGAACTCGTAATGTTCATTATAAATTTATAACGTTATAATTTTGTATTAATATTCAATTAAAGTCATGATAGATAATCCTTGGGGTAGTAATTTGGATAATAAAAATTCTGAAAATGAAGATAATAATACAAAAGAGTCACTAAAAAAGACTCAAGAAAAGATCATAGGTTATATTAATTTTAACAATAAAAAGAAAGGTAGTCATTTTGGAATGATATATGTGGCTTTAGTATTGTTAGCATTAATATGGCTCTCAACAGGATTTTTTACTGTAGATACGGATGAAGAGGGGATAATAATGAGATTTGGTAAATATAGTAGAGAGGTAAAGCCTGGTCTAAATTATAAATTACCAAGTCCTATTGAAACGGTTGAAAAAGTAAGTGTAACTAGGATTAAAAAGGATATTATTGGCAAAATTACTGATCCGATTGGAGTTTCCAAGACTAATTATTTAGGCGTAGACGATTCAAAGCAAAATGAGAATGATTTAAGTTATCCTAAAGAAAGTCAGATGCTGACGGGAGATGAGAACATAATTGATATGCATTTTTACGTACAGTGGAAGATTATGAATGCAAAAAATTATTTATTCAATATCAAGGATGGCACAAGTGAGAATATTGTTAAAAGTGCTGCTGAAAGTGTAATGAGGCAGGTAATTAGTGAGGTAACGCTATCAGAAGCATTATCTGAAAAAAGGCTGCTAATTGAGCAGGATGTTAAAAATGGATTGCAAAAGATAATGGATTCATATGGTTCTGGGATTGAAATTGTTAGTGTGGGGATTTTATATAGTTATGTTGGGCCAGAAGTAAGGGATGCATACCGTGATGTACAATCAGCAAAGGCTGATAGAGAAAGATTCATCAATCAAGCGCAGGCTTATAGGAATGAGATTATACCAAAAGCTAAAGGTGAGGGTGCTACATTGGTTGAAAAAGCCCTAGCATATAAAGAATCTACCATATCTAAGGCTTATGGTGAGGCAACTAAGTTTAATGAAATTTTCAAAGCTTACTCGGTTGATAAAGACATTACGAAAAAAAGAATGTATTTAGATACAATGGAAAAAGTTTATCAAGATACTAATAAAATTATTATTGATAAAGATATATCCAAAGGTATATTGCCATTTTTACCGCTTAATAAGATGGATAACAAATAATGATAATAAATAAAATTGAGGTATGATGAGAAAAGTTCAAGGTGGTTTGCTTATTGCGTTTATAATAATACTTTTTCTTGTAGCTAATTCAATTTATGTCTTAGATCAAAGGAAGATAGCAATTATTATACAGTTTGGTGAAGTAATTAATGAGGTAGTAGAGCCTGGATTAAAAGTTAAATTACCGCTAGTTCAAGATGTGAAATTTTTTGACAAGAGGATACAAAATTTAACGTTTAAAATGAGTGAGAACAGCGAGGTTGTTGCCTTTGATCAAAAGACAATGAAGGTGGATGCATATGCAAAATATAAAATAGTTAATCCAAAAAGTTTTTATGAAGCAGTGCAAGATGATTATAAATTCAGAGTTAGATTGGAATCTATAATTGAGTCTGGAATTAGAGAAGTAATTGGTAGGGTAAAATTTATTGAAATTTTGGGTTCTAAGAGAAATAAAATCCGAGAAGATGTAATTGATATAGTAAATGAAAACGTCAGAAGTTTTGGAGTTGATATTGTTGACGTTAGGCTTATTAGGGTCAATTTACCAGATAAAGCAAGAAATGCTGTTTATGAAAGGATGATAACAGAAAGGCAGAAAGAAGCTAAAGAAATTAGGGCGATAGGACATCAAGAGAGTGAAATTATCAAGGCTAAATCGGACAAGGAGAGGACAATTCTTATTGCAGAAGCGAATAAAGAAGCAGAAATTATTAAAGGGCAGGGTGATGCCGAAGCCATTAACATATATGCGCAAGCATATAGTAAGGATAGAGATTTTTATGAATATTACAAATCATTAGACATATACAAAAATTTATTTAATGAAAATTCGTCTTTAGTACTTTCGTCAGATAATAAATTTTTAAAGTATTTTAATAATTAGTAATTTTTAAAATAATTATAGATAAATGAAAAAATTAAAAATTGGTGTTTTATTTGGTGGTTTGTCCGCTGAGCATGAAGTTTCTATCAAATCAGCAATTTCTATAATTAAAAATCTTAATGTAGCTAAATATTTTATTATTCCTATATATATTGATATTGAGGGTAAGTGGCATTATATAGATTTGGACCCATTAATAAATGAGTCAGAGATTGACTTAGCTCATCATATTACAAAGTGCATAAACCAGATTAATGGTCAAGATAACTACAATTATAATTGCGTTAAGCTTGTAGATTTCAATGAAATAAATCAATCAGTTGATGTGCTTTTCCCTATTATACACGGAAAAACTGGAGAAGATGGTATATTACAAGGTTTTTTTGAGTTGCTAAATATTCCGTATGTGAGCTCAAATATTTTGAGTTCATCAATTACAATGGATAAGGAATTTACTAAAATGATACTAAAAGGGAGTGGTACCTTGGTTGCACCATATATTAGCATTAAAGAGTATCAGTATGGCAATGAAGAAAAGAAGAATAATTTTATTCAATATATCAGTCAAAATTTTTCTTATCCTGTTTTTGTTAAACCTGCAAATGGAGGTTCTAGTATTGGTATTGAAAAGGTAAAGCAATTTGATGACCTAGTGGGTAGTATTGAAAATGCCTTTAAATATGACAATAAAATTTTAGTTGAACAAGGGATTTTGGGTAAAGAAATAGAAGTATCTGTACTCGAAAACATTGATGATTATGACAAACCTATAATCAGTTATCCTGGAGAGTTAATTCCAAAAGATGAGTTTTACAGCTACAAAGCTAAATATATAATGAAGGATGGTGCAAAATTTCAAATTCCTGCAATATTAGATGATTCTATAGTAAATATTATTAGAGAAAAAGCTGGAGAAATTTTTAAAATTTTAGAATGTAATTGTCTTGCAAGGATAGATTTTTTTCTTGAAACTAAAAGCAATAGATTATTTTTTAGTGAGATAAACACACTTCCTGGATTTACAGAAATTAGTCTATATCCTAAATTATTAGATCATTATGGAATCAAATATAAAGATTTACTAGACAAATTAATCGCACTATCACTAAAGAAGCATAAACTTAGTAGGCTAAAAAATAAAAATTCTATTGATATTTTGAGCTCTATCAAATTAAATTAGAGTAAGGAGTGATTTTTTGAACATGCTGGATATCATTAATTATATAATAGCGGGATACTTTGGATTAATAATAGGTAATTTTGCAACGTCTTTTTACTTTAGAGTTCCAAGAAATATTCCACTTATGGGGTTTAATTACGTAAATTCTATTCCTCCTAGATGTTCAACGTGTAACCATCATTTGAAATTGAAAGAATACATACCACTTTTTGGATATATTTTTTGTAATGGTAGGTGTAATTATTGTGGTGTAAAAATTGACTTTAGTTATTTTATTATTGAAATTCTCTCATTATTTTTATCTTTATTTTGCTACTATAGCTTTAACTTCCTTGATTGGTATATAATTTTTGTTCTATTTGGAATAGTATCTTTAATGATGTCTTTAAACCTTAACTCTAGCCACGAAGTTAATGTCAAATTTTTAATATTTAATATTTTTTTAGCGATAATATACAAAACGCTATTAAATTTAACAGTTTATGATTGGGTTTTTAAAATAGCCATTTGCTCAATTTTTTATACATTGTACATGAATATATCCCATAGAAATAATTTAGGCGGTATAAATCTGGAATTATTAAAAATTTTTTTGGTGGCATTCTTCTGGTTTGATTTGAATTTGATGATACCATATGCTCTACTAATGATAGCAATTTATTTTATGTATGTTAAATTCAATATGAAATTTACTAAATATCTATATTCTAGTAGTTATCTATTAATATTTTTTATGACAATAATTAATCACTTAATGACGTCGCAATGGTAGAGTATCCAAGTAATAAAGTAAGTGTGGTGGTATTGAACAAAGATTATTATGATAAAGCACTGAATTGGTTTTTCTTTAAATATGTAAGTATTAATATATATGTAAGATATACGTTGATAGTTGCTGTAATATTAAGCATAGCGACTTTTATGATTTATAAGACAGCTACTTTTAATATGGATGTTAAGAGGTATCCATTTCCAATATATTTTGACAATGAGGTGGAGTATTATCCAAAAATTCAAAGTACAGGGATAAAAAATGAAAATATCAATTTATCAATAGCGAGATATCTGATAATAAATTACATAAAGACAAGAGAAGAATTTGATTCTAATAGTCTGGATCTTGGTAAATTAAATGAGAGGCTAAATTACATAAATAATATTTCATCTCTTATAGTGTTTCAGGAATATTTTAAATTTATTAATATTGATGATAATCCAGAAAGTCCATTGTTGAAATATAGATATAAAAATAGTAGGATAATCGAGATTAGTAATGTAGAATTTTTGAAAAAAGTTACTGTACCTTCATATGCAAAAGTATCTTATAGAGTTCGCTCATTAATTAATGGTAAAGAGGCGATTGAAGAAAAGGTAGCTGAAATTAATTTTTTCATGTCGGAAATTAATAAAAAATTTATGGATTCAAAGAAAAGTATAAATTTTTTGATAACTAGTTATAAAGATTGATACGTTTAATAATTTTATGAAAAATAAATACTTAAGAAGTCTGTTTGTTTTCCTGTTGTTTTTAAATATTAGTATTTGTAGTAATGCAACTGTAATGCCTAGATCAATGGGGGGGGAGGATAGGATTAAAATAATTAACTACGTACCAAACGCGGTTTTTAGATATATTGGCCATTATTATTATCAAACCATTATAGAGTTTTCTCTTGATGAGGAAATTCAGACTATAACTATGGGTACCCCTACTCCTTGGCAAATTGTTCCTGCTGGAAACAGAATTTTTCTTAAACCGATTGAAGATGATGCAACTACAAACATGACTGTGATTACAAATAAAAGAATGTATTTTTTTGAAATGCATGCAAAGAATGCAGACAGTATAAATGATCCTGATTTGGCGTTTATTATAAAATTTGTATATCCTAGTGAGACGAATTATTCCTCAATAAAAAATGTAGAAAGTAACAGTGGGCCTGATTTAACGAAGCCAGAGTTATATAATTTTGAATATAAGATTAGTGGTAGTGCGGTGAACATTGAACCAACCCAAATCTTTGATGATGGTAGATTTACGTATCTGAAATTCAGGGAGATAAATGCGGAATTGCCTGCTGTATTTCTTGTAAATAATGATGGGAGTGAAGCTCTTGTAAATTACAGAGTTGAAAAAGGATATATTGTAATAGAAAGGGTGACAAGTAGATATACATTAAGGCATGGCAATGATGTAATATGTGTTTTCAATGAAAAGCCATTACTTCGTAATAATAGTGGTATAAAAAAATAGTTTCTGCGCATATTTATTTAGATGTCTTATTTAAAGAAAAGTTTTAAGTTATTTATGGCAGTGGTCATAATATGCATGATGGTTTTTGTTTTAATCTCGATCATTACATATGATAAATTGGATCCATCTGCATTAAATGCAACTGGAGCTCTTGATGCACATAATTTTTTCGGTATCTACGGAGCTAATATTTCAGCTATTTTGCTCCAGATTTTTGGATATTCATTCATACTGCCAATTGTGTTTTTCTTTGTATATGCTGTCAAGATATTGAATAATTTACCAAACAAATTTTTTATATACAGAACTACAGGCATTTTATTTGCAACGTTAATACTCGCAATAATATTTTCTTTGATATCAATAAATAGTATTATTATTAACATTGGATATGGTGGATTTATAGGCGATTACCTTAAGCAATTACTATTAATTCATATTAAGAAAGACATATTATTATTTTCACTTATAGGTATATTTATTGTTATTAGTGCTATTTGTTTAGGACTTACTTTTAGTGAGTGGAGGAGTATATTTAAGTGTATAGGTTTTTGTATAAGAATGTTATTTAAATGCATCAAATTTGTCATTGCTAAGTTATCTAGTCAAAGAAAAAAATTTGATGAAGAAGCTTTTAATGAAAATATGGTAAAAGCAGATAATCCAATAATGAATAAAAAGCCAGAGATAGCAAAAAAGATTGATAATAAAGGTGATAAATTAACATTACCATCTGTTGAGATATTGGATAAAATTTCTGAACATTCAAGTTCAAGAAATTCATCTAATAATGAACGGGTTAAAGAGAATAGTGAAAGTTTGAAAAAAATTTTAAAAGACTACGGTATTAAGGGAGAAATGTTAAATTATAGCGTTGGTCCAGTTGTGACTTTATTTGAACTTGAGCCTGCTGCAGGTACAAAAGCTTCAAGAGTAATTGGATTGTCTGATGATATAGCAAGGTCTATGAGTGCAGCATCGACGAGAATTGCTGTAATACCTGGTAAAAATGCGTTAGGTATTGAGATACCAAATGATAAAAGAGAGATAATATATTTGCGAGAACTAATAGAAAGTAAGGAATATAAAAATAATAATTATAAATTACCATTGGTATTGGGAAAATCCATATCTGGTGCGCCAGTCATTACTGATTTGGCAAAAATGCCTCATCTTCTTGTAGCAGGGACGACTGGTTCCGGAAAGTCAGTGGCAATTAATACTATGATTTTATCATTATTATATTCTTGCACAGTTAAGCAGTGCAGATTTGTGATGATAGACCCTAAAATGTTGGAATTATCTGTGTATGACGGCATACCACATCTTCTTTCGCCAGTTGTAACTGAAGCAAAAAAAGCAGTTGGAGCGTTAAAATGGGTTGTTCAAGAAATGGAAAGAAGATATAGGGCAATGGCTTCGCTTGGAGTTAGGAATATTATGGGGTTTAATGAATTATTATTGCAGGCCAATAAAAAAGGAACAACACTCAAAAAAAATATACAAACCGGTTTTGATCCTGAAACTGGCGAACCAACATTTGAAGAGGTTGATTTAGGAAATGAAGAATTGCCTTACATTGTGGTCATAGTGGATGAAATGGCAGATTTGATGTTAGTTGCTGGTAAGGAAATTGAAGGGTATATTCAGAGAATTGCTCAAATGGCTAGAGCCTCTGGCATTCATTTAATTATGGCAACACAAAGACCATCTGTAGATGTTATTACAGGTGTGATTAAAGCCAATTTCCCCACAAGAATTAGCTTCCATGTTACCTCAAAGATTGATAGTAGAACAATATTAGGTGAACAGGGGGCTGAGCAACTTTTGGGAATGGGCGACATGTTATACATGATGCCAGGTGGTCACATAACAAGAGTACATGGTCCTTTTGTCAGCGATCTTGAGGTTGAAAATGTTGTAAAACAGTTAAAGAATAATAGTTCTGGCGATTATGATGTTGATTTTAATTCCTTAATAATTACAGATAATAGCTCGTCAGGTGGTGGTGTTAATTCAGCTTTTGAGGATCAAGACGGAGGGGATTTATATCAACAGGCCATAAAAATAGTAATAGATGAAAAAAGGCCAACAACCAGCTATATTCAAAGAAGATTAAAAATTGGGTATAATAAAGCTGCCTCATTAATTGAACAAATGGAAAATGATGGAATAATAAGCCCTGCAAATTCTCAAGGAAAAAGAGAAATTCTAAGAAATAAATAAAAAACTGCAGTTAAAAATTATCAAGATATTAAATGTTAAAATTAAAAAATACTATTTCACTTGAGATATTCAATTTATTAATATCTGTTTTTATAGCTTTATTTTTAAATTTTCCACTCTGGAATTTTTTTTATAATCTAGTTACTATTAACAAGCTTTTTTCACTAAATTTTTTATTAATATTTTTTATTGTTTTAGTATGTTTTATATACTTTGCAATTTCTCTTTTTTCATTTCGTTATATCCATAAGTTATTGCTATCATTGATTTTAATTTGTGGTTCGTTAGCTCAATATTTTATGCTGAAATATGGAGTTATAATTGACAGCTCAATGATTCAAAATGTATTAGAGACGGATTTAAAAGAATCTTTTGAATTATTTACGTATAAAATGCTCTTGATGGTTTTATTTTTTGGCATAATACCATCATTTGCTATTTATAGAATAAAAATAAGGTATCCTATAAAAATATATGCTTATATCAAATTTTACCTTTTTAGCCTTTTGGCATTAGTAATTTTTATATCTGTGATATTTGTTCAATACAAAACATTTGTGTCGATTTTTAGAAATCACAAAGATATTATATTCAGAATTATACCAAATAATTACATCAATGGTATTTATCAAAATATAATTTTATTACTTCCGGAACAAAGTGTAAAATCAATATCAAGTAAAGCAAATAAGAATCAAGCTTGGCAACACCACCTGAGAAAGACTATATTTGTATTTGTGATTGGTGAGGCTGCAAGAGCTAGTAACTTTTCATTAAATGGTTACGTAAAGGAAACAAATCCAAATTTAAAAAAACATGATATAATAAACTTCGGCAATTTTTATTCATGTGGGACTACTACAGCTGTCTCGGTGCCATGTATATTTTCCTCACTTAATAAATCAAATTTTAGTAAGGCCAAATTTAAAAATAATGATAATTTATTAAAGTTAATTAAGAACTCGGGATTTAACACTTTATGGATAGATAATAATAGTGGATGCAAATCTGCTTGTAATGATGTGAAAACTATAGAAATGGAATCATATTTAAACGATGGTTTAGACAGAGAAATTTATGACGAGGAGATGTTGAATATTTTTCAAAAATTTATTCAAAAAAACGGCAAAGATGACCTATTTATTGTTTTACATCAAAAAGGCAGTCATGGTCCTGCATACTACAAGAGAACACCAAATAATTTTCATAAATTTAAACCTATTTGTAAATCAATCGAGTTACAGCAATGTTCATCAGAAGATATAACAAATGGTTATGATAACACGATATTATATACAGATTATTTCTTATCAAAGGTAATTACAATATTAAAAGAGAATAATGATGCGGATACAGCTATGTTCTACGTTTCGGATCATGGACAATCATTAGGAGAAGATGGTATTTATTTGCATGGGATGCCATACCTAGTTGCACCAAAGCATCAAAAGCATATCCCAATGATTATATGGTTATCAGAAAATTTTACTATGGATTTTGGTATTAATAAGGATTGTGTTTTAAAGCAGGTAGAAAAAGAATTTTCTCATGATAATTTATTTCATTCAATTTTGGATTTGTTAAAAATTGATACGAAAGCTCTAAAGAATAGCCTGAGCTTTTTTCAAAATTGCAAAGTTAAATAGCAAAAGAAATTAAGATTTATACCTTCTATTGATATTTATATGACAATCTAACATTTTGCATTTAAGGCGTATGTAAGGTTGAATCTTGATTAGTATACTTCGCTCTAGTTTGGGTTATTTTTATAATCTTTTATTCAATAGTTATATTCTCTTTTTCAACATAGTGGCGCTTTGTGTCAGTGCTAATGAATAGTGTACCACCTGTGCTAATGAAAATTGTACCACCAAAGAAGAGGTTCAATAAAATAAATAACGTATACTTTCTGGTAATATAATTAAGCTGGAAAGTTAACAAATGATAGGAGTAGC
>CAISOX010000110.1 GCA_903887235.1 uncultured Alphaproteobacteria bacterium
GCTACTCCTATCATTTGTTAACTTTCCAGCTTAATTATATTACCAGAAAGTATACGTTATTTATTTTATTGAACCTCTTCTTTGGTGGTACAATTTTCATTAGCACAGGTGGTACACTATTCATTAGCACTGACACAAAGCATCACTTCGTTCACTAATTTGCATCTGCTTTTCTAAGGCTAAGCTCGCTTCTATATTTAAACTTGAAACTAAATTCTTTAATTCATTTACTGAAATCATATTATTACCACGCTTTACACACTTTAATTTACTTAAAGTACACCATCTTTAACAATTATAACAAAGTCAAGTTAATTGTTATTGACTTAAATATTTTTTTAAAATAACCTGATTATATTGATGTGTATTTATATTTAGGCTGATGCAAAATATTATTTATTCAAGTTTATCAAGGCGGATTTTAGCCACTATGATTGATTCCATAATTTTAACTATACCGCATGCAATTGTTTTTGGTTTTAGTAATATTGGTAGTATTTATGATGTTGATGGTGTAAAGGTACACACATTCAGTTATTATTTGGTTGGTATCATGATTAATGTACTATATATAGGGCTTTTTGAAGCTTCAAAGTTTCAGGGTACCATAGGCAAATTGGTAATGAACATAAAAATTGTTGGCGTTAATGATCAAACTATTTCTTTTCCCAGATCAATATTTAGATACTTAGTATTATGTCTACTAAGTTTTGTCGGAGTTTTTATAGTTAATTTCTTTACAATACTCTTTACTAAAGAGAAGGTTGCCGTACAAGATATGCTTTTTGAAACCAGGGTATTAGTAAAAGGGTAATTGGTTATTCACTACATCTTCTCCACTCTTTTTAGATGTCTTCCGGCTTCAAATTTATGAGTTAAAAAGGAGTTGATAATTATCTTGGCTTCCTCGAAAGATAAATACCTTGCACCGAGCACTAAAACGTTAGCGTTATTATGTTCTCTAGAAAGTTTTGCAAGTTCTGAGTTATGGCATAATGCAGCTCTAACATGTTTACTTCTATTTGCACTTATTGACATTCCAATCCCTGAGCCACAAATCAATATTCCATAATCTATTTTTTTGGATTCAATGGCTGTGACTATTTTTTTTGCATAATCAGGGTAGTCAACAGATTCATCTGTATCTGTGCCATAGTTAAGCACATTAATATTTAAGTCTTTTGCTAAATACTTTAAGATTTGCTTCTTTAATTCACATCCAGCATGATCATTTGCAATGCCAATCTTCATAAAATTATTTAACACCCCATATATTTGCCTTTCTTATCCAACCTTTATAATTTTGAATTATTACCTTACACCAAAATTCTTCACATTTCATAAT
Source organism: uncultured Alphaproteobacteria bacterium (assembly GCA_903887235.1). Taxonomy (GTDB): domain Bacteria; phylum Pseudomonadota; class Alphaproteobacteria; order Rickettsiales; family Midichloriaceae; genus Aquirickettsia. The sequence continues at coordinate 1,346 of CAISOX010000110.1, forward strand.
CTTTGCTAATACTCCAAATTCAACTTTTAATATTGGAGGGGAATTCTCGTCTGGAGCTTTAAAAATCAACGATTGATTATCTGATAATTTATTAGTTAAATCCTTCCTAATAAGAAATTCGTTATCAGTTACGATTACATACCTAGTACCACTTAATAAACTTTGATGAACCCAACCTTGTGTTTCATTTATATCTTCAATTTTTCTCCAATTATCGAACTCGGCTATAATTTTAACAGGATAGTTGATGCATTCATATACATGTGAGGTTTGGTATTTTTTCCCAGGGCCAATACGAATTTTAATCTCATTAGATTTTAAACTCACATATCTAGGTATTGGAAGCCCAGTTAAGATACCAGTTTCGTCAGCAATGGCTTCGGTGTTAATTATTAAATAAAATAGTAATACAAAAATTTTTAGTCTAAGCATTATTAAATTTTTTAATTAAAAGTTTTTGTACATTTGGGGTAACTAAATTTTTGGTATCTCCACTTAATCTTGTTACTTCTTTTACAAAGGTGGAAGATATAAAATGTACATTTTCTGTTGCTGGTAAAAATACAGTTTCAATATCACTATCTAAGGTTCTATTAATAAATGACATTTGAAATTCATATTCAAAATCTGCTACAGCTCTTAATCCTCTAATTATAATGTTTGCATTTTCATTTTTAACAAATTTCACTAACAAGCCTTTAAAAGGTTTAATAATGACATTTTTCATTTTATTATGCTCTATTTCGTAGTTAATCATGTTTACCCTGTCATCAACAGAAAAGAGTGTACTTTTTAGAGTATCGGTGGCGACGGCAATAATTAATTTATCAAACAAAGTTGCTGAGCGTTTTATTATATCAAGATGACCCAAAGTGATTGGATCAAAAGTTCCTGGATATATTGCTATTTTTCCCTCTTTCATGAATTTGATATATTAACTGTTGAAAAATATTTATTTATGGTTTTTTGAAAATGATCTGGTAATTCTGCTTTAAAATTATGATTTTCACCTAGTAAACTAAAATTTAACGAATGTGAGTGTAAATGTAGGTGATCGGCAAAATAAGTTTTGTGCTTAACGCCGGGATAATTATGTTTTTTGTCGCCTAATATTGGGCAATTAATTTCTTTGCTATGGATTCTAATTTGGTGCTTTCTACCAGTTAAGGGTGTCATTTCAACTAAAGAGAGTAAATCTTCGTACTCTCCTAATACTTTAAATTTTGTTTTTGCATGCAATTCTTTTGGCGCATCAAAATCTCCGGTTTTAATAGTTGATTCTATTATACCCTCTTTATTTTTAGGTATACCGCATAAGATTGTTAGGTATGATTTATAAATTTCCTTTTCTCTAAAAAGCTTGCTTATATCTGCTGCTATGGAAGAATTTTTAGCAAAAACAATTAAGCCTGTTGTCTCTTTGTCTATTCTGTGAACAATATTATAGTTTAAATTAGATAATTTAAATACACGATCTATTGATATTTTAACATTAGAACCATCTTGAACACATAAATCATATGGTTTATTTAATACAATTATATGTTCATCCTCATGGATAATGGAGCTAAATATCTGATTTTTAATATCATTAAAATTCTTTGGTTTAATATATTCCTGTTTTATTGGAGCGTCGTATTCAATTATTGGAGTTCTTATTTTTTGATTGTGGCTTATACGAGTATTAATCTTAACTCTCTTGCCATCAATTCTGATTTGTCCTTTTCTTGCAAGTTTAGCAACAATAGTAAAGGGCATGTTGGGAATATGCCTATGAAACCACCTATCAAGTCTCAAACCATCATCTTCTTTCTCTATTTCAAAAATTTTTATTTGCATTGAAGGTTATATATGTTTTAATTCTTTGTATATTTACGTGTGCAAATTATATCAAATAATTTTTTATGTCCAATATTTTAAGAAGTATCATTAATGAGATTGAATTGATACCTGAATTTCAGGTTATTGGAAAAGTTTGTTCCGTAAGAGGTTTGTTAATTGAAGCCATAGGAATTGAATTTGCGGTTAGCATTGGGTCTAAATGTAAGATTATTAATAAGAATGAAAGAGAAATGTTTGCTGAGGTTGTAGGTATTAAGGAAAAAAAGACTTTGCTTATGACCTATGATTCTGCTGAAGGAATTGGAATTGGAAGTCAAGTGCATGTAATTGCTCATGACCAATCGGTATATCCATCTACGCATTGGCTAGGCAGAGTTATTAATGCTTTTGGTGAGCCAATAGATGAAAAGGGACCATTAATAAATGGTAATATTCCATATAGGTTGCATAATACACCTCCAAAAGCGCATTTAAGAAAAAGAACTGGCGCTAAAATGGATATGGGAATTAGATCAATTAATGCTTTTTTAAGTTGTTGTAGAGGTCAGAGGATGGGAATTTTTTCTGGCTCTGGGGTAGGAAAATCCATGATGATCTCAATGCTAACAAAATATGCCGATGCTGATGTAAAAATCATAGGGCTAATTGGTGAAAGAGGAAGAGAGGTTCAAGAATTTTTAGAAGATTACCTGGGAGAAGAGGGGCTTAGTAAAGCGATTGTTGTTGTTTCAACTTCAGATGAATCGGCATTAAAAAGAAAGCAAGCAGCATATCTTACTATGGCACTGTGCGATTATTATAGAGATCAAGGCAAACAGGTGCTATGCATGATGGATAGTATAACTAGATTTGCTATGGCGCAAAGGGAAATTGGCCTTTCTATTGGTGAGCCCCCAACAACTAAAGGCTATACTCCAAGTGTTTTTTCTGAATTGCCAAAATTGCTGGAAAGAGCGGGGCCAGGAACCAAAGGGCAGGGCGATGTAACTGCCTTCTTCAGTGTATTAGTTGAAGGAGATGATCATAATGAACCAATATCTGATGCGGTAAGAGGAATATTAGACGGACATATTGTGCTAAGTAGAAAAATTGCTGGACGTGGTATATACCCTGCCATTGATGTGCTAAACAGCATTTCAAGGACCATGCCCAGATGCAACACAGAATATGAGAATAAATTAGTGAACAAAGCTAGAAGCATAATTTCTCAGTATACTGACATGGAAGATATGATTAGGATTGGGGCATATAAAACTGGCTCTGACCCACAAGTGGATGAATCCATCAAGTATATCGATGAAATTAATAGATTTATCTCTCAAAATTATAATGAAAAGGATACTTTAAAAGATTCATATTTAAAGCTTGCTAAAATAATTGAGTTTGATAAGAAACCTGACGCTAATGAAAAAAATCATAAAAGTAATGATCTCTAATATAGGTTCAACTGAGAGTTTATATAGGTTTTGATATGAGAATATTATTTATTGTTTTGTGTTTATTGTTAAGTAGTTGTACTGTTATTGAGATAGCTAAGGCTGTAAAGGAATCTTCATATTATGTTTTTAATGAAAAAGAGTTTGAAGAAAAGAAGAAAGGTGTTGTTTTTTTTGCAGTTCGTGGTGGTGGCTCTTATCATCCGTTTTTCTTAAAAAAGATTGGCTCAAAGAGTGCATCTATGGAGTTAGAAGGCAAAGAGGGTAGTATCAGATATAGAGATTATATATATAAATACATAGTGTTAGAGTCAGGTTTTTACTATCTGGATAAGGTGATAGTGGAGACCGATCCTTATTCAATCTTTTATTTACCAACGCCTGGTTTGAAGAATAACAAACTTGTATATGGTGGCTTTGAGGTTAAGGGAGGTGAAGTTTTGAATATTGGTTTATTAGAGGTTAGTAAGAAAAAAGAAACTTTTGAAATTATAGAAGAGACTGAAAAAATTAAGCAAGACTTAGAGAAAAGCCATCATCCAGAATTTATCCAAAAACTTAAAAGAGGTAAATTTTTTATGCCTGGTAGTAGTGTGGTAGTTCAAGATGGTAAATTTGTGCTAATTGATAAAGAAGAGACAAAGAAAAATTTTCTAGTTAAGTAATTATGTAAAGAAGGTATTATTAAAGAAAAGTACTGTAACTCAAATTATAATTCTAAATAGCCATTATCTAAAATAGCATTAAGGCATTATTTATTAATAGAAGACACGATATTCTTATGGTATAACTTTCAATAAATAGTAGTTTAACACATACTTACGTAATTATGCCGAAGTTAAAGATTAATAATATAGAAATTGAAGTTCCTGAAGGTTTTTCAGTTATTCAAGCATGTGAGAAAGCTGGCGTTGAAATTCCCAGATTTTGCTATCACGACAAATTAAAAATCGCTGGGAATTGTAGGATGTGTTTAGTTGAAATGGAAAGAGCACCGAAACCCGTTGCAAGCTGTGCACAAGTGGTGATGGAAGGAATGGTGATTCACACTAATACCCCCCTTGTAAAAAAAGCTAGAGAAGGGGTGATGGAATTTTTACTTGCCAACCATCCACTAGATTGCCCAATATGCGACCAAGGAGGGGAGTGCGATCTACAAGAACAGGCGATGAAATATGGAAGAGCTGAAAGCAGATATAAAGAGGAGAAACGTGCTGTTAAAGATAAGGATTTTGGTCCTTTGATTCAAACGCATATGACAAGATGCATTCATTGTACACGGTGCGTTAGGTTTATTGAAGATATCGCAGGAACATATGAGTTGGGTGGTATTGGAAGAGGAGAGGATATAGAAATCACAAATTATATCGAAGGTGGCGTAAAATCTGAGTTGTCAGGTAATATAATAGACTTATGCCCAGTTGGTGCATTAACCTCAAAACCATATGAATTTAAAGCAAGAAGTTGGGAATTGCATAAGGCTCGTTCAATCGATGTTATGGATGCAGTTGGTTCTAATATCATCGTAAATACTAGAGGAAATGAGGTTATGAGGATACTTCCGTTTAATAATGATAATATTAATGAGGAGTGGATATCAGATAAAACAAGGTTTTTTTATGATGGTCTAAAATATCAGAGACTTGATAGACCAATGGTTAAAAGCAAAGATAGACTGGTAGAATGCAATTGGGATGTGGCACTTAGCACACTTGCACAAAAAATAAGTTCTACAAATGCAAATAAAATTGGTGCTATAGCGGGTGACTTGACTGATGTAGAAACAATGTTGGTAGTCAAAAACTATCTTGAAGCAATTGGTAGCGGAAATTTCGATTGTAGGCAAAATGGAAGTAAGCTATCAAACGAAAATAGGGCTAAATATGTTTTTAACACATCAATTAGTGGCATTGAGGAAGCTGATCATTGTCTATTAATCGGTTGCAATCCAAGGTATGAAGCTACAATGGTCAATGCTAGAATTAGAAAAGCCTATTTGAATAATAAGCTTCCTGTAGCTTTAATAGGTAATAAAGTTGACTTAACTTATCCTTATAAATTCCTTGGTAATAATCCATGGGCATTAAAGCAAATTACTGATGGTGATCATCCACTGTGTGAAGATTTAAAAAAGGCCAAAAAGCCAATGATTATTTTTGGAGAGCACTTAACTACTCAAAGTGATTTTGAAGCCTATGAATATTTTATTACTAAATTACTCAATCAATATGATTATCTAGATAAAAATTGGAATGGGTACAACGTTCTTCATACAGCTGCTTCTAGAGTGGGGGGATTAGACATAGGATTTATCCCAAATAATGCTGGAATGGATACAGCACAAATTTTGCAAAAATGTGAAATAATTATTTTATTAGGAGCTGATGAAATAGATTTAAAAAAGATTAATCCAAAAGCGTTTATTGTATATATTGGTCATCATGGAGATAAGGTAGCTGAAATGGCAGATATCATTCTTCCAGCACCAGCATTTACTGAAAAAAATTCTACTTATGTAAATCTAGAGGGTAGGGTGCAAAATACATACGCTACAATTGATCCACTTGGTGAAGCAAAAATTGATTGGGAAATTATTTTGGAATTAGCAAAGTTAACAGGTATTGAGCTATCATATTCTAATCTCAATGAAATTAGAGATATTATGTGCAAGACCAATTCTGTTTTTAAAAATACTGGTAATTTAATTCGTAATGACTTAATCAAAAATCCACTAAAACAAAGAAATTTCACCAAAGATATATTTGATAATAAACCTTCAAATTATTACCTGACCAATTCAATTTGTAGAAATTCTATAACCATGAGAAAATGCTCTCAGTTATAGGATTGGATTGAAAATATATAATTAAAACACATGGAATTGCTCAATATCATATTAAATAATCTTCTATCTCCTGCTATTTTATTTTTTCTTTTAGGTATTATTGCTGCTGTGATTAAATCAGACTTAAGCGTGCCTACAAGTATAAGTAAGTACTTAACTATTTACTTAATGATGTCTATAGGATTTAAGGGTGGTTACAGTCTTTTATCAGATAACGAAATTAACTTACAAATGCTGTCTTTAGTAGCTACTGGCATAATGTTAAGTTTTTCTATTCCTTTTATTAGTTTTTGGTTGTTAAATTTATTAACTAAATTAGATAAACCCACAGCGGCAGCAGTTGCTGCACATTATGGATCTGTAAGTATAGTTACATTTGCAACAGCCGTATCATTTATCAAATTTTATAATATAGAGCATAAGAGTTACATAATTTCGATATTAGCTCTTATGGAGGCTCCCGCTATCTTATCAGGTTTATATATTGCACATAAAAAAGATCCTAAAACAAAAAATCATAAAAACGAAGAGAAGATACTTTATAGGGAAATTTTTACAAATGGTGCTATATTGTTATTGCTTGGCTCCTTCATAATTGGCTTTATAACTGGAAAAACTGGTTATGAAAAAGTGGAGGCTTTTTTAATAACTCCATTTAATGGAATTTTATGCCTATTTTTACTGGACATGGGTTTGATAGTTGCAAAAGAATTTCATCATTTTAAAAAATTGAATTTTTCTCTATTTTTATTTGGTATTTATATGCCGATTATAAATGCTTTAATTGGAATGATGCTCTGCTATATCATCGGGGTTGATAAGGGCACAACTTTATTATTTACGGTGTTATGTTCTAGTGCCTCATATATAGCAGTACCAGCTGCGATGAGATTGGCTTTGCCTGAGGCTAAAGCTGGAATATATATTCCGATGTCATTAGCGATTACATTTCCATTTAATATTATATTTGGCATACCAATGTACTACACAATAATATCCTTGATCTTTGAATAGTTTGAGATTGACAATCAAGAATTTTTAAGCTCTCTAGCTTTGTCTCTTTCCGAGTCCCTTTCTTTTATAACTTCCCTTTTGTCATGCTTTTTTTTGCCTTTTGCTATACCTAATAAAACTTTTGCAATATTTTTTTTATTAAAATATAGCGATAGTGGTATCAGGGTATAACCTTTACGTTTTATCAATCCAATTAATTTTTTAATCTCTTTTCTATGTAATAGTAACTTCCTTTGTCTCGTTGGAGAGTGCTTAAATGATTTTGCCTTATTATACTCTGGAATATTAGCTCCTAATATAAAAATCTCATTGCCAATGCTATGTGCATATGACTCATTAATACTAGCTTTTGAAAATCTCAAAGATTTAACCTCAGACCCAGCCAAAATAATTCCTGTCTCTATTTTATCTTCAATTACATACTCGTGATAAGCTTTTTTATTTTGAGCAATAATTTTAATGTCATCTTGAGAATTGTTCATTTAATTGGCGAATTTTTTAGCTACATTATCGAATTCTTTGATCTCCATAAATAGTTGATTTAGGTCATCTATATGAAGCATGCATGAGCCATCACTTGGAGCAATATCGGGATTATCATGTGTTTCGATAAATAAAGCAGCTATTCCTATTGAAGTTGCTGCTCTTGCAAGCGGTTTTATAAATTGACGTTGTCCTCCACTCTGGTTACCAAGGCCACCAGGTTGCTGAACAGAGTGAGTTGCATCAAAAACCACTGGGTAACCAGTTTCCTTCATTATTTCCAAACCACGCATATCATTAATTAATGTGTTATAACCAAAAGAAACACCACGCTCTGTCAGCAATATCTGTTTATTACCTGATAATTCAATTTTACTAATAATGTTTTTAACATCCCAAGGAGCAAGAAATTGCCCTTTTTTAATGTTGATAATTTTACCTGTATTTGCTGCTGCAATTAATAAATCGGTTTGTCTGCACAAAAATGCTGGTATCTGTAATATATCAACAACCTTTGCAATTATATTGCATTGTTCAGGAGAGTGAACATCGGTGAGAATTGGGCAACCAATTTCTTCCTTTATTTGAGCAAATATTGGTATTGATGCCTCTATTCCAATTCCTCTTTTTGTACCAATTGATGTTCTATTTGCTTTATCAAATGATGTTTTAAATATCAAGCTCATTGAATGGGAATTAGCAATATCTTTAATAGCCCTGGCCATATAAAGTGCATGTTCCTTTGATTCCATCTGACATGGCCCAGCAATCAGTACTATTGGCAGATTATTTGCAATTTTAATGTTACCAACGGCTATCTGTTTTAAATTATGCATGCCTATGTAATTAATGAGTTTAGAATTTTTCTATTTATATGCTAAATTAGCAGTTAGCTCAATATATTTTAAACTACTATTTATGGTAAGAATGCCTCATTGGCCTAAACAGTTTGGTGCAAACTTTATTGATTTAGGACTTACAAGAACAAAAACCTTATTAAAAAGATTGGGAAATCCAGAAAAAACCATTCCTCCCGTAATTCATGTTGCGGGAACCAATGGGAAAGGTTCTACTATCGCTTTTCTTAAAGCAATATTTAATGCAGCTGGATATGTTGCGCATCAATATACCTCTCCACATCTAATTAGATTCAATGAAAGGATTGTTATTTCTAACAATGAAATTAGCGATGAACAGTTATATGAAGTTATTGAGGAATGTAGATTAAAGTCAGACGGGTTAGATTTGACTTTTTTTGAGGCCACCACAGTTGCTGCATTTTTAGCATTTTCAAAATTTCCTGCAGACATAGTATTACTAGAAACTGGTTTAGGTGGAAGGTATGATGCAACTAATGTTATGGAAAATATACTGATGAGTATTATAACTCCAATTTCATTTGATCACATGGAATATCTGGGAGAAACTTTATTAAAAATAGCAAGTGAAAAAGCGGGCATAATAAAAAAAGATTCACCTTGTATTATTAGTTGGCAAGAGAATGAGGTATTAAATTATCTTATTAATGAGTGTAGAAAAATTAGGTCAAAAAGTTTTGCATGTCGAAATGATTGGGGATTCGAAAAAACAAAAAATGGATTTAAATTTATTGATTTTTTAATAAGGGAGGAGAGTGAATTTCCAATGCCAAATCTTAAAGGAATACATCAAATTATTAATGCATCGACTGCGATATGTGCTGCAAAGAAATTAAATCATTTTTTCAATATAACTAATGAGCACTTAAAGAAAGGAATAACCAATGCTTCATGGCCTGCAAGAATGCAAAAAATTCAAAATGGGACACTTTTATCCCTATTACCTGAGAATAGTGAGGTATGGTTAGATGGAGCCCATAATACCGCAGGTGCAGAGATGATTGCAGCAACATTAACAACATTTTCTCAAATGCCTACTTTTTTAATTAACGGAAGAACTAGGAACAGAGATATAGAGGGATTTTTGCTACCATTTAAGAACATAGTTGAGTATGTTTTTGCGGTTCCAGTAGAATGGGAACCAAAAAGTGAAAATCCTAATAAAATTAAAATTTCTGCAGAAAGGCTCGGAATTAAATCAGTTGAATGCGGTTCTCTTGTAGAGGCAATAGATTTATGTGCTAAAATGAGCCAGAGCCAAGCAATTAGAGTTGTAATTTGCGGATCATTATATCTAGCAGGAGATATTGAAAATGCTTTTAAAGATTAATGTGAAATATGATTGGTAAAGAGTAGTGGTAAGTATTTATCTATCAAAGTTGATTCATCCAAAAAATGCTTGTATTTTTTAAAAAAAGTGCATTACTTTTATGAATAAATAAATGGTGGGGGTTGTTGATGCCATTAATTAATTTAGAACAGTTTAAAACATTATTTCCAGAAACAAAGGTTGAGATTAGCGATGAGCAGGTAAAGTGGTATGTGAAGGAAAATATTTATAAAGGTAGTGATCCAGTTTATGAAAATGGAGCTAATGAGCAAATGCAGCTGCTTATAGAAAAAGCTAACGAACTAGGCTTAAAGAATTTTAAGGACTTATTTAAACATGCAGAAAATAAGCAAATAAAAGAATCGGTAGAAGCAATTTTGTATTTATTACAGGGCAAGGATATTTCGCTTTATCAAGACAGGACTTTTGAATGTGGACCTGGGACGCTTACAAATCTACAAAGTATTATATTTGATATCACAGGAGCGCAATCATTGCAATCAGTCGTCTCTCGGTATAAGAAAGAGATGTTAGAAGAGTTTGCAAAAGAGCTTTTGAAAAAGGGAGAGATGTTTTTCAAAAATACATTACATATAAGGGGTGGTATGGAGGTTCACAACGTCACATCAATTTTGAATGTGATCGCTGATGATTTTGGAGTCATCAAAGATATTAAAGATCCTCATGTTCATAATTTCACGGATAATGAGGTTATAAAGAAAATAAAAGATTATTATACAGAAGAAATTAAAAAATTAACTTCAGGTGATATCTCAGGTGGGATAGTGGCTAAGCTTGAACAATCTCTTCTTGAATTCGATAAGTTTAGGATTAATGAGGAAGATTATGCCACTAGGTGGTACTTCAGAGAATTTTCAAAAAATGTAGAGAAATATAACGATGAGATGCCAAAAATATCAGTTGCAGACTCGCTATTTGACAAAATATTAATGATGACAGATATAGGAGCAACCATAGGTTTTAAAGATAATTACAGAGATATATTAAAAGATTATATTGCCCTATATCTGGATTATAACAAGGTTATAGTATTGGATGAGGCAGAGAAAAAAGAAATCACAACAAGAGTTAAAATTGAAACAAGGAGCGCTTTTACCGAAGAAGAAATAAATGATGAGGTTTTAAAATATGCTATTGGGGGTAGGTTGAGGGCAATGGCATTCGGTTAAATTATATGATAAGATAATTCCATTGTTAAATAATAGATAGCGTTGTTAAGATGGATAAAAAATTAGCATTTTGGTTAGAAGTAAAGGCAATTTTCAAAAAAACAAGTGATAAATTTGATGCCAA
>CAISOX010000111.1 GCA_903887235.1 uncultured Alphaproteobacteria bacterium
AATGAGATTAATACGCATAATACTGTAAAAACAGTAATTAGTCAATATATTATTTATATAATTCGCGGCTACAAATAAGCTTCAATTCCTTGTATACATCTTTTTATCATTATTAGCAAAAAGTCAATAGGGAAACTTCTGCTATAATTCTCATAGAAGACATTCTTTTTTAAATTATTATTCCCCTAATAATTTTGAAATGCTACACTACGGATTATATAAAAATGTTGCTTAACTTTCACTCCATGTTTTGGGGTTTAATTCACTCACTAATTTATGAATATCTTGCTATTTTTAATTCCTTTGGCAGTATTTATCGCATTTTTAGGTGTATTAGGTATATTTTGGTCAGTTAAAAATAATCAATATGAGGACTTAAAATTAAATAGCGAAAAGATACTTTACGATGAATCAGAAGAATAAGAGAGGCAGTCCTAAAAAACAGGACAGGAAGGAAAGGATAAATTCTGATAAAAAAATAAATAAAATATCGGAGTAATAAAAGAGTAAAAAGAAAAATACAGCCCAGTATTCAAAACGAAAGTAACGCTATCAGCAATTAGAGAGGAAGGGACGTTGAGCGAGCCATCAGCTAAGTATGGAGTCAATGCGAATATGATTAGCAAATGGAAGAAGCGAGCGTTAGATAATATGAGCAGTGTATTTTTATTTATTTTCCTTTTGTTCCAATCATAATAACCACTTTCCTTAACTTCTAACGCTCTACATAAATCGTTAATTTTGTAATTACCACTGTGGCTATCTATAAATGCATACTTTACCCTTGTGGATTCGCAAAATATGCCAGCGCCTTTTTTAATATATCGCGCTCAATTTGTAGTTTTTTTATCCCCTTCTCTAAAATCCTTTTTTCCTTATCTATAGCATTCATGTTGCTATTCCCTGGAAAGGCTATCCCTGGTGACGATGTTTCTTATTTGGTTTTATTTTATCAGTGTTGCTTAACTTTCACCCTATGTTTTGGGGTTCAGTTCAACTTTATGCAAAGATTATTCCTAGATTTATGTGGTTACTATGCTTTTAGAATCACCAACTAGAAAGGGAGAAGAACTTTAAAAATTCTCTTTAAGCCATACCCAAATTGATTTTAAAACCCCTTTTTTGTCTTCAAGCAAATTCTTTTTGTGATGATTCATATTTTCTATGCATCTTAACATTCCTATCGGAGCAGCAAAGCCACTCTTTAAAAAATTACCAGGAATCCCCTCTTGATTATTAGGCATACCAATTCTCGCTTTTACCTCAAAGACTTCCTCAATTAGTTCTTTCATCCCTATTGATTGTGCGCACCCACCTGTAAATATTATTTTACTTACTAATTCCATCATATCGTTATCTTCTAGCTTACTTTTTAACAATGTTAATATTTCATGCATTCTTGCAATAATTACATCATTAACCTCATTTTGATTAATAAAACACTCATCTTCATAGGATACATCCGTACCAACCTTTATAGTCTGAGCAGACGAATCATCAACTGACTTAATCATAGAACCATGTTTATTTTTAATTTTCTCAGCTACTTTCATATCTAAATTAAACACCTTGGCAATATCTTTGGCAAGATTTATGCCACCATATGGCACTCCATCCGTAAAAATTATTTTATCATTAACAAACAACGAGATTGTTGATGAAGCGCCGTTAATTTCAATTAATGCACAACCAAATTCCATTTCTTCAGTTTTTAAGCATGCTACTCCCGCAGCGTATCCACTGCATATGTAACCTTCAATTTTAAGTTGGCATAGCTCAAGACACTTTGAAATATTTACTATGTAGTTTATTGGCACACTTATCATATGAAAAAATCCTGTGAGCTTATTTCCATAAAGCCCCATAGGATACGATATCCCCCTATTTCCATCCAATATATATTCGTATGGAAAAGTGTGTACAATTTCTACCTCTTGCTTACTAAATTTCCCCAGTACTTTAAACAAAAGCTTATTTAAATCTTTAACAGTAACTTCTTGATTTGAAAGGACTATATCTGCTGAACTTCTTTCAGAAATAAGAAATGATGAATTAAGACTTATAAACACACTTTTAATATTTACTGAAGCCATTTTTTCTGCTACTTCTACAGACTTGATGATAGCATTTTTTGCAATTTCTAAATTGACAATCATGCCAGATTTAACTCCACCTGAAGCAGTTTCCGACACTCCTAAAATTTCATAATTATCCGCATATATTCTCTTAACTATAAAGCAAGTTATTTTTGTACTACCTATGTCTAATATAGAAATTATATTTTTTCCTTTAATCATACTTTATCTTTCAATCTTAAAAATAGCTTTTCTGGATACAATCTTAAATCTATTATATCAATTTTATCCTTATACTTTAAACTGTTTAACACTTTTTCCGATTTTTTAATTGAATTAGCAATATTATTTTCTGGTAATTTAATCACTATATTATCTTCAATATATACATCCCATCTTCTATTACCAATATAATGCAGGCTTTTAATTTTTCCATACAATGAAAAAGGTTTTAATAAATCAAGAAACGTCTTTAGCTTATCATTAAAATTTTGTCCAAATATTATAACCAAATTTTTATATGAATCCACATCTTTTATTTTTAGTATTTTATTACCCTCTTCATCAATTAACCAAGGCGAATTTTTATTCCACCATATAGCGAACGGCTTACGTTCATAAATTGTAACCTTTATTATTCCCGAGTAATTTATATTGACGCTAACATCACTAATTTCATCTAATTTAAGCAATTTATCCCTGATGTCGTTCGCAGAAATTAAATATAGTTTTTGTCCTACCTTAACATTGATTAACTCAAGTATAGATTTTTTTAGCAACATATTGTTTCCTAAAACATCAATTTTTTTCAAACTAGCAAAGTTTTTAAAATTATTATGCAAATGATTTTCAATGTTCTCCATATAATCATTATTTTTAGCATAATAATATGACGTCATAAATATTACTAATAGGAAGATAGATTTTAAAAACAATCTACGTATCATCACATTAATTAATAAATAGCATGAGGCTAATATAGCAATATTATACTTTTATTACCATAGATTAAATTTATTACTTTTTTATAGTAGAGCCAGATATAACAAATAAAATCAGTAATCTAGTATTAACCTTCTGTTAAATTCATTATTAGTAAATTCTATATGGGCCTTCAAGTAATTTTTCTTAAGCAATTTTTCTGCAATTTCACCCCACTCAATGATTAAAATTCCATCCTCCATAGCATCTTCAATTCCAATGTTAAGTAATTCTTTCTCAGATTTAATTCTGTATAAATCAAAATGCCAAATTCTAAATTTTTTAACATCATAAATGTGAACTAAATTGAATGTTGGGCTTGTTACATTTTCTGGAGCTCCTCCTAGATTTTCAACAATACTTTTGGTAAAAGTTGTTTTACCTGATCCCAAGTCACCATACAATAATAGTACTTTGCTCTTTAATAACATTCCACCAATTTCATGTGACACTTTTTTCAATTCATCAAAGCCATATTCAATTATTTTTCTAGTCATAAAAATTATCTAATGCATTCAAAATGCTTTTATAACATAAAATAATCAATAAATGCTTGAAAAAAATAATTTCACATATAATATCACCTACATATTCCATTGGGATGTAGCCAAGCGGTAAGGCAACGGTTTTTGATACCGTCATGCGGAGGTTCGAATCCTCCCATCCCAACCATGAATAATTTCAACAATTAATTTTAAAAAAAATATTGCCAACTACAACCATTGTGCTACTATTTAAATTAATATAACTTTAATTTAGTAGGCAAGATGTTGTTAAATTTTAAAAAAATAATGATCATTACTTTGATGATCTTTTCTATGAACTTTCTATTCAGCACTGATTCGCGTGCAGATGATGCAGGAGATGGAATTGCTCAAGTACTTTGTAATGTAATTGCAGTTGCTCAGGGAGCAACTGGCAAAACAATAGCTACGCTTGTAATTATATCTATGGCAATAGGTTTGTTCTTAGGAAAAATTACTTGGGGCGTTGCCATAGCAGTTGCGGTTGGTATGGGCGTTCTATTTGGAGCAAATACAGTAGTTTCATTCGTATCTAGCTCTGATGGAAAAGGAAGTGGAGATGTTTGTAAAGATCTTGGTGGTGGTGGTGGTGGCGACAGCAAACCTGTACCACCTAAATAAGGATAAGCTATAAATTTTTGAATTAGCTTAACGTTTCAGTACCTAAGTCAAGGATTGTCGGCAGTTAATCTGCCACTTTTCTTGGCTTTTTTTGTGCTTAAAATCTCTCCAAGTACATTGCACCATATGTTGCTGTTATAAATAAACACAAAGATATAACTAAAATCTAATGATGCTTAAAAATCAATCAGAATAATACCCTCTACTCTTTCATCTCTTGATGTAACTAACTCTAAAATTATTATAACTACAAAGAAATGGTGCATTTGGAGGGATTCGAACCCACGACCTATACCTTCGGAAGATAGCGCTCTATCCAGCTGAGCTACAAATGCTAAATATAATCGACAGATTTTATTTGATAGTATTTTACACCTTTAGGAGTTTTAAATTCCAAAGATTCATTGACTTTTTTTCCTATTAAGGCTTTGGCGAGTGGAGAAGAAATTGAAATTAAACCTTTTGAAACATCTGCTTCATATTCACTAACAATTTTATAAAAGACTTCATCGCCTTTCTCTTCATCAAATAATTTTATTGATGCACCATATTTTATCTCTGAACCTTGAATTTTTGTTATATCAATAACCTCTGCCCTAGAAATTTTATCTTCAAGTTCGGATATTTTTGCCTCTATAAATCCTTGTTTTTCTCTGGCTGCATGATACTCTGCATTTTCGGACAAATCGCCATGCTCTCTTGCTTCTGCAATAGATTTTATAACATTAACTCTTTCTATGTTCTTTAAACCCATAAGCTCAAGTCTAAGCTTATTCATACCTTCTTTTGATATTGGAAATCTTTCTACCATTTAATTTACTGCACTAATACTTGATAAAGTTGAATATTTATTATATATATACCAATAAGTATTTTTTTTAAATGAAAATTATTACTAATTATAGATATATGTAAGGATTAGGTTATTATAATATCCTCTGTATATTTCTGTATTCGTATTGTTTTGATACTTAAAGGTTTGCATTCTAAATTACACAAAGTTGGACTAAGTGGGAGGGTTATAAACTTATGGTCAATTCTAATGATAAAAATATCCATCATGTAGATTTACATGTTGGCGAAAGATTAAAACAAAAAAGGCTTGAGAGAGGAATAAGCCAAGACGATCTTGCTGGATCAGTCAGCCTTACCTTTCAACAGGTTCAGAAATATGAAAAAGGAGTTAATAGGGTAAGCGCAAGCAAACTTTATGATTTCTCTAAATTTTTAAAGACTAATATTAGCTATTTTTTCGATGGGATAGATGATTATGATACATCAGGTACAAAAGAAATTGATTATGCATCTGATGCTACTCAAAATACATTTGGAGATGATATAAAACCCAAAGAAATTGATATGTTAGTCAATGCATATAAAAAAATTCCCAATACAGACGTTAGGAAAAATATTTTAGCATTATTAAAATCATTATCTTCCTGAATGGTTGATAATTATATTGAACCTGTTAGATTGTTTACTAAATTTAATAGTCTAAATATATATGGCGTTTGAAGATAGACTGCATAAAATAATCAGTAGGTATGAAAGTTTAAGTGATAAATTATCTGATCCTTCTAAAATTCCTTCTCAGGATTTTGCCAAAATTGCAAAGGAGCATTCTGATTTGTCTGAAATCAGCTTCTCTGCAATTGAGTATTTGCAAAATTTAGAATTATTAAAAGAGGCAGAAGATATATTACTAAATAGTGCTGAAAAAGAATTAAAAGATTTGGCACTTGAACAAAAAAGAGAATCTAAAGCAAATTTAGAAATTATTAAAGAAAATTTAAAAATAATGCTGTTACCTAAAGATATAGCCGATGAAAAAGGAGCTATTATTGAAATCAGAGCTGGAACTGGTGGTGACGAAGCGGCTTTATTTGCTGGCACATTATTTAAAATGTACCAAAAATATGCTGAAAACCAAAAGTGGCAATTTGAAGTATTATCTATCTCTGGTATAGTCTTAGAGGGATGCAAAGAAGCTATGGCATCGATTAGTGGTAAAGGAGTATATAAAAAGCTAAAATATGAATCCGGTGTTCATAGAGTTCAAAGAGTGCCTACAACAGAATCAAACGGAAGAATTCACACATCAGCAGCTACTGTAGCAGTATTACCTGAGGCTGAGGATATTGATCTTAAAATTAATGATAAAGACTTAAGAATCGATACATATAGATCAAGTGGAGCTGGTGGTCAACACGTTAATACAACAGATAGTGCGATAAGAATCACCCATATCCCTACTGGTTTAGTTGTTGTGCAATCTGAAAAATCTCAACATCAAAATAAAGCAAAAGCTTTAAAAATTTTAAAATCTAAATTATATGATATCGAAAGGGAAAAAAAGGATAAAGAAATGTCAGATTTACGAAGAGTACAGGTTGGAAGTGGTGATAGATCAGAAAGAATTAGAACCTATAATTTTCCTCAAAATAGAATAACAGATCATAGAATTAATATGACTATCTATAATTTGGAGGAAGTTTTGCAAGAGGCAAAATTAGACCAATTTATCGATGCTCTTGCTGCAGATGATCAAGCAAGAAAAATTTCTCAAGAAGAGAACTAATTAATGATCAAACAAATATCTCTTGCAAAAAAAGAATTCCTATTAATTAAATTATTCATCGCATTAATACTAATTCTGGTATCAGTTAATCTTTTTGCAATGTTTTCAATTGCAGGCGGAGTAGTAGATACTATGGTCAGTAAACAAATTAGCATCACATTAATTTCACTCCTTATTGCTTTTATATTTTCTATAATAAATATTAGATTTATTTTTAGTAATTCATATTATATTTATTTATTGGTTTTATTAAGCCTAATTATAACTGATTTTTTAGGGTATCAGGCCATGGGAGCTAAGAGGTGGATAAATTTAGGATTCATCAATATCCAGCCTTCAGAATTCATGAAAATCGCCGTTATCTTGGCATTAGCAAAATTTTTTCACAATTGCCATATAAATAATATCAAAAAATATAGAAATTTGATATTTCCATTAATGCTAATAATATTACCTGCTTTATTGATATTAAGGCAACCAAATTTAGGTACATCATTAATCATAATCTTAACATCTCTAACTATATTATTTATTGCTGGAGTTAGGATACAATTATTTATTTACCTAGGGTTATCTGCTGTTCTGAGCCTACCAGTTATTTGGAGATTTCTACATGATTATCAAAAAACGAGAATACTTACATTTTTAGACCCAACCACCGATACATTAGGTGCAGGATATAATATTATTCAATCTATTATAAGTATCGGTTCTGGTGGACTTTTTGGAAAAGGCTTTTTAAAGGGGTCTCAAAATCAGTTAGATTTTTTACCTGAAAATCATACCGATTTTATATTTGGTTTAATAGCTGAAGAAGGTGGTTTTATGTTGTGCGCCCTACTATTAACAATATATTCTCTAATAATCGCAATATTATATGTAATATCCATACAATGCTATTCTCATTTTTATAGAATATTTATTCTAGGATTTGCTTCTCTATTATTCTTTCATATAGTGATTAATATAGGGATGATATCAGGGTTATTGCCAGTTGTAGGAGTTCCTTTACCATTGTTATCATATGGAGGTTCTAACTACCTTGCAATAATGATAGGTATAGGCTTGACTATAAATATTTATTTGAATAAAACTAAAGTTTTACCAAAGGGCGGTTAATTGATAATATAAATGCGGCACTAACACAATATCAAAAGCCTCTTGCACACTATTCATGAACTTTTAAGAAATAATAGTGGTTAATTAAACTGACAATCGCAAGAGGGTATCAAAGTAATAAAAAACACACACTATTCTTTTTTATCAACATCCTTTTTATCGGCATTTAGCTCAACTTCCTGATTATTATTTAGGTGTTCTTTTGCTCTTGAAATCAACTCATTTGCTATTTCCTCGTCTAATCCTTCAACTGAAGCAATGGCTCTCATGTCTGCTTCTGCCAGATTTTCTATACTACTAAAACCTTCTGAAGCTAATAGCTGCGCAAGAATTTCTTCAAGATTTAGTACTTCCATAAACAATTTAGTAATTCTGCTAAAGTCTTCTTGCCTTTTACTTGATTCTAATTCCTCAGTGGTTATGTTAATTCTCCACCCAACTAACTCAGATATTAATTTTACATTTTGCCCTCTTCTACCAATGGCTTGGCTTTGATCCTCTTCTGGAACAACTACTTCTATCCTATTTTGATCTTCGTCAATTACAACTTTAGAAACTCTAATAGAGCCTAGGGAATTAACTACATATGTAGCCGGGTCTTCACTCCATTTCACAATATCAATTTTTTCCCCTTTTAATTCCTTAATAATTGATTGAACCCTAACTCCTCGCATACCAACGCATGAGCCGATAGGATCAATAGAGGAATCCGATGAGTAAACTGATATTTTAGCTCTTGAACCAGGGTCTCTTGCAATATTTTTTATTTCAATTATTCTGTCGTATATTTCTGGCACCTCTTGCTTAAACAACTGCGCTACAAAATCTTTGTGAGTTCTAGATAGAATTAATGGAGGTCCATTAGTTTCTTTATCTAATTTTGTAAGGTAGGCTCTAATTCTATCTCCTAATTTATAATAATCTGTCTTTAGGACCTGATCTTTTTTCAATATAGCTTCAACATTACCCAGCTTAATTATATATCCGTTTGCTTCAATCTTTTCCACTATACCGTTAATTATTTCCCCAATTCTATCTTTATATTCTTCGAAAATTTTATCCCTTTCTAATTCTTTTACTTTGCTTATAATGACTTGCTTTGCTGAAATAGCATTCAATCTTCCAATTTCTAATGGAGGCAATACTTCTTTAATTATATCTCCCTCGTTTAAATCTGGATTATCTTTTCTTGCCTCAGATAATTCAATCGTCTTAACAATTTCACTGCTACCATCATCAGTGCTTTTAGAATCGTCTTTTACCACTAATATTTCTCTGTATAACTCTATATTACCTAAATTTCTATTAATTGTAGCTTTTATATTTATATTGGCACCATATTTTCTCTTTGCAGCCATCGCTATCGCATCTTCTAGCGCTTCTATAATGGAATCTTTAGATATACCCTTATCTCTAGCTACTGCATCAGCAACATGAAGTATTTCGTTTCCACCAAAATTTCTATTTCTCATTATTATTAGTACCAAAAATTAATTATTTATTATGTTCGTATTGTAAATAAGCTTCTGATATTGAATCAAACCTTATATTTACCATTTCATTATTATCAATAGGCATTATTGATATAGAATCTGCATTAATTTCTTTTAAATATCCTTTAAAACTCTTCCTATTAAATACCTTGAATAGAGTATACACCTTTATCAACCTATCCATATTTTTATCAAAGTCCTTTAGCCTCGTTAAAGGTCTATCAATTCCTGGTGAACTAACTTCTATAGAGTGGTCTTCTAATCCTAGATCATTATTACTCAAAAGTTCAATTACCACTTTGTTAACATTTTCACAGTCTGAAATCTTCACTTGAGTATCATCAATTGTATCTATCATTATTTGACATTTCTTGCCAGTTTTATTCTTATAAGTTCTAATTCTTATAATCTCATAGCCATCTTTGTCAATTTCATTTGAAAGCAAAAATGCAAGTTCTTTCTCTCTTTGAGTATTGTAAACGCTTACCATTAAATTTATTGGAGTTAATAAGAATACCCACATAATAAATTCACGAAATAAAAAGTCAAGAGGGTAATTTGTTTTTTTTAAAATTGTATAGTCTACTATACCTTAAAAATAATGCACTCAACAAAATCAAAGCTCGTAATTTATTTTGTTGAGTTGTAATAAAATTATTTATGCACTCTTATTATTTCTCCACCTACACCCCCCTTTTAAAGCCATCTTCACTTGTTTTAGGATTTTTTCATAATCTAAGTCGGCCAAATGGCATACTGCCTTAAACTCATCATTATTTTTTTCATCTAATAACCATTTTAAAGCGACTACTTTCTGTTTTTTTGCAAATAATTTTTTGGAATTGCTAGAAGCATCCATTAATGATTGTGTGATAACAGCTCTCCAGATGCTTCTATATGCATGTATCTCCTTATTCAAAAATGATTGTGTATCATTGATTTCAACTGCGCAATTATTATGCATGTTATGGAAAGTACTCATATTTTATTCCCTTAATATATAGTTATTTACTTATTATGTATCAATAAGTCTCAATCATAATAATATACATTGCTGTTGATTTTGTGCAAGTACATTACTAAAATATTTTAAAATTATTTATGAATATAATTAAAATAAGAATTTACAGCTATAAATCACATATATGACGCTGGTGCTTATCATTAAGCTATGCATTAAAATAATACCCATATTATCCTTGTTAGAAGGGGGGATATGTTTATTATAAAAAGCATAACTTCATTTTTTACGCGCTGCCAGTACTAAGGGTGTTTACTGAAGTTGCAATTACTAAATCAAGATAAGGTTATAAATATACATCTTAGCTAAAACTTAGCTTAACCTCAAATAGGGTTCTTAGATTTTATAAAATCCTCAAGTGATATGACGTTATTTGACCTGCTTGAAGCAACCTTATTTTCATCATCTATTAAATATAATTTATCACTCTTAGCATTTCGCATACTATCTTCCACTGCGTCACTGATTTCTTGTCTAAATTCCAGTTCAAAGGATTCTGATGGATCAGCAAATGCAGAAATGGACTTAAATGGCACAGCAAGATCATAATATTTGCCACTAAAACTTAAATTAATCTCAAAATAGTCATCAAACACATGTAAATTCTTAAAATTATATTGAATTACTATGGTCATTTCCTCAGGATACTGATTTTGTAAAAATTTAGGAATCTTAACTCCCTCATACCCAGTTGTAAAATTTATATAAAAGTGATTATCACCCTGCAAGCCATTTTGCTCTACCTCTTTTAAAGCCCTTTTAATTATATAGTACATTGATTCATTGATTAAATAGCTATAATCTATCGATGATTTCTTTTTATCTGACATACGGATGTATATGATATTTTGCAAAATTTAAACGGATTCTACCACTTAAACTTATTTTATAAACAATTTAGTTATAATAACTCTAAAATTTTTTATTTACACAACTTTAAATTGATTATACTCTTTTAGTATATAAGTTTGTTAATTCAGAGGTAAATATGAAAACTAACGATCAATTAGACAATAAAAACAATGATCAAAATACTCAAGATCAGGTCAAAAAAACAAATAAGAATAACGATTCTAATAAAAAAAACAAATTAACTGAAGAGGAAAATTCCAATACCCATAGTCAAAAGACAAGTTCAAAAAATCAAAATACTCAAGATCAAGTAGAAAAAATAATAGATACCGAAAGAATTCCTAATAAAGAAGAGAGTATTTTTGCTAATCTATGCGGTAACACTTCAAATAATAAAACTGATAATAAAAAAACTTTAGGTGAAAAACTAAATAATTATTTTAATTCAAGTGCTATAAAAAAAGAATTAGGAGATATTGGTATTCCTAAAAATAAATTTGGAAACGTTACTAAAAAGCTAAAAGAATATTTAAATAGATATACTGAAGAAACAATAGATTTAGATAAGTTAAAGGCAAAGTTTTATAGTTATTTTGAAGAATTGAAATCTATAAATAAGGATATCATATCAAAAACCGATCATATAAGTAGTGGAATTGATAAAATTAAAAATGAAATTTCTTCTCGCATAATAGAGGAAAAAGGGAATCAAACCGATATAACATTTGGAGAAAATTCGCCAAGAGAAAATGACGACCAAGATAACGGCAATAAAAGCTTTCTAGAGATTCCTTACTTAGATCTTTCAGCTATTAACAATCCTGACTCGGAAGAAAATCAAATTTTAAATAATTTACAAAATACAACTGAAATTATTAACGACGTTAGTGAAAAATTTGACAAAATAGAAGAAGAGGGAGGCTTAAAAACCAAGACCAATATAACAGAACTTTTAGGCGAATTTGCTAAAAAAATCACTAATGGTGATACAAACAAATTAAAGATTACAACATTACTTAAAATTTACGAAAACGAACTTGGATATAAAATTTCTCCTGCAACAGAAAAATTGATAATTGACCTTGTTTTGGAAACAGAAAAATACATAGAAAGTGTTAAGCAAATAGTTAAGGATTATGAAATGAGTGACGACACTAAATCTAGAATTTTAGAAGTAATTAATAATTCAACATCTAAAAAAAGCCTAGAGGAAAATATTAGTGAATTTGAAGAAGGTAAAGAAATATTAAAATTGATGCAAAAAGAAAAACAAGCTGAGGATGGGGTAGTATATTCAAAGATGATGAGCAAAGCTAATAAAGTATATAATAAAGTATGCAATAAATATTATGGATATACCAATTTATCTGAGCAACAGATTGATAAAATTGCCGAACATACTAAAAAGGTAAGCAATACATTAGTGACATTAAATGACATAAATGATTTTGAAGAATATGTAAAAACAAAAGGACATACAGTCGAAGATAATCTTAATAGTAGTTTTCATGAAATGTATCAATCCGCACAAACGCAACTACATGAAGTAGAAAATGAAGTAAAAGATGCATTAATTGATGAATTCAATTCTTGTAATAATTTGTACTGCTATACTACTGGATTTGCAATAGCTGCTATTTTACTTGCTATACAATTTATGAATTCATATGACAACGAAGTTTCATATCACGGATTTGGCCCATCTGGGCATTAATTGGTGGTGCGGTCGAAAAGACTCGAACTTTCAATCTCAAAACTGAGAACAACGACCTCAACGTTGCGTGTCTACCAATTCCACCACGACCGCAGCATTGAGGTATGCTACGAAAAATAAATTAAATATTCAACTTATTTCTTTATATTGTGCAAATTCGGTATATAGCAGACTAAAGAACAACTTTATTGTAACTTATTTTTCTGTCCCATACCCCTTTTGTAAAATTTTATTACATTATTATCTGTTTGAAATTTATACCTTAAATGTTCATTTAAAATATTTTATTTAATAAAAATATCTTTCATATATATAAATTTGGTAATTTTTTATTAATAAATAAAATATGGTAATATGAGCAACAAACGGAATTATATTATTTACTCAAATAAAAATCCTTGAACTATATTTTAATCTTATATATAAATACTAATTTAAAATTTAGTTCAAATTTTCATGAATTTAAAATCTATCAAATTTGGTGGCACATCAATGGGAAGTGCTGAATCAATCCAAGAATGCGCGAAAATCGTTAAGGAAAAAATTAATAAATCCTTAGTAGTCGTCACTGTATCTGCAGTGGGAGGCATAACCGATAAACTTATTGAAATAATTAAGCTTGCAAGAAAAACTAAGCCAAGATTGGTTAAATCAAAAGTTATTGAAATATCTAATATTCATAAACAAATCTTAAAAAATTTAACATCAAATGATGAAGAAGCAGAAAATTTATGGGTTCAGGAATTTGAACCAATAATAAATAAACTTGAAGCTATTAGCTATGGCACTAGTCTAGTTGGAGATTTAACTGACAAAACCGAGGCAAGAATCTGTGCATTTGGAGAAAAACTATCATCTCTGCTCATGCTCTTAGCACTGGAAAAAATTGGCATTGCATCACAAAGAATTGAGTCAGAGCGAATTATAAAAACTGATAATAATTATCTCAAGGCAAAAGTTAATTTTCAAGCGACTAGCTTATCTTCAAAAAAAATATTGAGGCCAATTTTTTTAAAAAAAATAGTTCCTGTTGTTACAGGATTCATAGGTAAGGATACTCATGGTAACATTACATTATTAGGTAGAGGGGGAAGTGATTATACTGCTTCAATATTGGCAATGGTATTAAATGCAAACGAAGTTGAAATATGGACAGATGTAAATGGTATAATGACAGCTGATCCACGTATCGTAGAAGATGCGTTTTCGTGGCCAAGTTTGGATATGAATGTAATGTCTGAAATGGCTTATAGTGGGGCAAAAGTAGTGCATCCTGATACCATTGCACTTGCTGTTGAAAAAAATATACCAGTATATGTCTATAATACCTTTAATAACAAATTTAAAGGTACAAAAATCACAAAAAATGCCCCACATGCAAGGGGCATAGTTACAAGCCCAGGCAATACTATTATAACGCTTGAAAATACCAGCATTATCAATGGAGTTGGTTTCGTAAAAAAAGTTACATCCATTGTTGCAGAACATAACATACCAATTGATGTATGCGCCACATCTGAAATTTCTTTTACTATTTCAATAAAAACAGAAGATTATTCTAAGAAATTATTAAAAATTTTAGAAAGCTTTGCCTCTGTAAAAGTAAAAAACAATATTACAAAGTTATGCTTTATTGGGAATGAAATTACATCTGATAAAAAGCTCCTAGCTGGTGTTTTTACATTATGTATGGAACTTGACACTAGAATATATACAATAAGTGTAAGTGCATCTGGTAATAACATAACTATATTAATTGATCAAAATAAGGCTCATACAATATTAAAGGCACTACATAAGAAATTTTTAAAAGAGGAAGAATGCAGTCAGTAGATTTTTTTAAAAATAATCTCAAATTATTATTAAGAATAGTTAAAGAAGTAGGTACGCCTCTATTTGTGACTGATATAGCGATTTTAAAACAAAAAGTTGCTAATATCCAAAGTGCATTTAACAAAAATTGCTTACTGTTCTACGCTATAAAAGCTAATTTTAACCCTGCAATAATTAACGTACTAAAAGAGGCAGGTATTAACGGAATTGAGACTATATCACCATTTGAAATAAATTTAGCAAAAAAACTAGGATTTGATAATAATCAAATTTTATTTACTGGAAATAATTGCGATGCAGATGAACTAGAGCAAGCAAAAAATTCTGGGGTTATAGTTAATTTGGGATCAATTTCAGAATTAAATTCTTTTGCAAAGAGATTTTACGGTACTGAAATATCAATAAGAATTAATCCAGGATTTGGTGACGGTGAGTTCAAACAAATCATAACAGGGGGTAAAGATTCAAAATTTGGTATATATCACACTCAAATTCATGAAGCATTAAAGATAATTAAAGATAATAATTTAAAATTAATTGGATTGCATTGCCATCTGGGCTCAGGTTTATACGATACTAAAAATTTTACACCGATGGTTGATTTTATGTTTAAATTAGCAAATCAAATTGAAGGTTTAAAATTTATAGATTTGGGAGGTGGCTTTGGAGTGAGATATAAGCCAGCAGACAAAGAAGTTGATTTAACTAAATTTGCGTCAGTGATTGATGAGCATTATGAAAAATATCAGTCATTAAAATCTAATAATATTAAAATTATATTTGAACCTGGGAAATACTTAGTTGCTGAATCCACATTTTTACTTACGAAAATTACCAATATACGAGATCATAATAAACAAAAAATAGTCGGAGTAAATACAGGTTTCAACCACATTATAAGACCTGCTTTATACTCATCATACCATCATATTATCAATATATCTAAGCTAGATGAAGCAAAAGAAGCTGTGAAGATTGTGGGTAATATATGTGAATCAACTGATGTAATAAATGAAAATATTGAGTTATCAAATCCCAAAGAAGGTGATATACTGGCAATACTTACAGCAGGCGCATACTGTTCATCAATGAGTAGTTTATATAATTTAAGACCATACGCCCCTGAAGTTTTAATCAGTGGTAATGAGTTTACAATTACAAGAGAAAGAATGAATTTTGAAAAAACCATGTCTTCAATGGGGTTTAAAAATGATTAACTGTGCTGAATATTAATTAAAAATTGTAATGCTTATAGATAAGATTTGTACACACCCATTATGGAAAGAATTAAATGCTAAGTATAAAATATTTCCAATTTCTCCAGCCTCATATCCATATTGTGAGTATGAAGCGATTAGAGCAATTTCAGGAATTAATTTATGTGATTCTGATCCATTATTAAACAAAGATTGTCATCCATTTCATTCAAATACTGACGAAAAAAGATTAGAAGCGCTGAATAAAGCTTTATATTCAGACGAAGAAAATTTAATTATATGGTGTATAAATGGAGGTTATGGCTCATCAAAATTAATTCAATTTTTAGATAAACAAACAAAACCTAAAATTGAAAAAAAATTTATTGGATATAGCGATATCACGGCTTTGCATTTATTTTTATCCCAAAAATGGGGTTGGAAAACAATCCATGGGGCGTGTTTAGGAGAATTATTTAAGAATAATAAAAATGCTAACAATTTTTTAAACATATTTAATCTGATATTGAATAATAGCCTTATTGCAAATGATAATTTATTCAGCGATATTAGTCATCTGAATATTCTGGCTAAAAGATTTAAAGAAGAGCTTAGTTATCACGATTTAACTGGTGGTAACCTTGCAATAATTCAAACTAGTATTGGCACCAATTGGCAAATAAATATTCGAGATAAAATATTATTTTTGGAGGATGTTGGTGAAGATGGCTATAAAATTGATAGGATTCTTTATCATCTTAAATCGGCGCTAAAATTAGAGGATGTCAAAGCAATAATCTTTGGAGAATTTATTAAAAGTGATAAATATGCTGATTTTACAATTAGTAACTTTGCCAATCAAAATCACACAATTCCAATTTACAAAACAAACAAAATTGGTCATGGAAAAAATAATTTCCCAATTATTTATAATAAAAATACCATTTAGTCATTACATTGGTATAGAGGTGGTCCTAGTTGGTCAGACAGTTATGCAGCTGAAGTGACCCCTCAAAAATGAGAGAGAGTTTTAGTATAAAAATATATAAAAAGGCAATAAACCAAGGGAGGAGTATAAATAATTGTAATATGGAAAAATTACATGCAAAAATAGGGAAACTAACAGTAAAAAAGGATTTTTTGCAAGATGTGTACGAAAAACTAGGAAGGAATTGAGGCTTGAGATGATAAAGAGCAATCAAGAAGAGATAAGTATATCGAAACAATATCAGTTGCTGCGGGTAGGCAGATCAAGCTGAGAGGTATAATGCAATAACTTTTTATATTTTTATGAAAATTTAATTATATAAAAAAATGTGTTATAATAAGAAACAATTGCAAATAACTACCTAATGTATTATTTTGCAGTTTAAAAAGACCGACAGTAAATTTTCTTGAATCATTAATAGAGCTAAAATGAGTTTAAAAATAAGCATTCCAATTGAAAAGGATTTATCTCCAAAAATAGCTGTTTTTGGGGTAGGGGGAGGAGGCGTAAATGCCGTTAATAATATGATATCATCTAATCTAGAGGGTGTTGATTTTTTTGTCGCTAATACTGATGCTCAAGCTCTAGATAATTCTTTAGCAATTAATAAAATTAAATTTGGAATAACATCTACAAAAGGTTTAGGTGCAGGATCAGATCCAAAAGTTGGAGCTATAGCAGCGGAAGAGTCAACAAATGAAATTATCGAAGCATTAGACAGATATAATCTTATTTTTATCACAGCAGGGATGGGAGGCGGAACTGGAACAGGTGGGGCTCCTATAGTTGCAAAAATTGCCAAAGAAAGGAATATTTTAACTGTTGGAGTTGTTACTAAGCCGTTTCATTTTGAAGGGGCAAGAAGGATGAAAACAGCTGAAGAAGGTCTAGATGAATTGCAGAAATTTGTTGATACTCTCATTATAATACCTAATCAAAATCTTTTTAGGCTAGCAAATGAAAAAACTACTTTTGCCGACGCATTTAAAATGGCGGATGAAGTATTGCACGCAGGTGTGAAGGGTATAACGGATTTGATAACAAAGCCTGGCCTAATTAACTTAGATTTCGCTGACATTCATGCGGTAATGAATGAGAAAGGAAAAGCTATGATGGGAACGGGCGAAGCAGAAGGAGAAAATAGGGCTATTAAAGCTTCAGAAGCAGCTATATCAAATCCATTGCTTGATCATTCATCGATGAAAGGAGCAAGAGGGGTGTTGATTAACATTACTGGTGGTATGGATATGACATTGTTTGAGGTGGATGAAGCAGCGAATAGAATTAAAGAAGAAGTCGATCCTAATGCAAATATAATTTTTGGTTCTGCGTTTGATGCTGATTTGGAAGGGAAATTAAGAGTTTCTGTGGTAGCAACGGGAATTGATGTAAAGACTCAAAAAATAATAGATAATAAATTAATAAATAATTTTGGTGATATCACACTTTCTAAATCTATCAATGTTAACAGTATTACTGAAAGAAATACAATAGAAGAAAATGATGTTAGAGAGGAGCAGATTGAAGAAAAAATTATAGAAAAAGAAATATCAGCTGAGACAAAAGAAAAATTTATAAATAAAAATTTTAATGAAGAAAAGCTTTCATTTAATACACAAAAAAAAGAGGTATTAGAGCCAAAGCAAAATTCTTTCTATTTTACCTTAACTAATAACAATAGAGATGATGTTGATTATATAGAACGAGGTGAGGAAGTGAAGGATAATTATTTATCAACAGTTGAGGATGATTCTGCAAAAATAGAATCAAAAAAAATAAAATCAACTAGTAGTATATTTGAGATACCAACTTTCCTAAGAAATAAAAAAGACTAAATTATTTTTTATTTGACCACGTAACTCTTCAACCATTTATACCAATCGCTTAAAATAGCTTGATAGATAGATTAGTATTTTAAAAATATTTTGTTTTTGTAACTTAATTGTAACAATTCATACGTATAATGATAATTAGATAAGGAGAGATTATCTGTTTAGGAAAAATTAATTTGTGGGGGTTTTTATGCCCCTCAGGTTAATTTGCTTGTAATTTTTTCCAACAAGCTGTTCTGTTTTAATCTGCATGAAAGATGTTCGAAATCTACATGCTTTAAATCTTGATCTTGATTAAAACAACTATATACATAACTAACTTCCTTAGTTTTAGGATTTATGTGTTTTTGTAAGCATTGAGCGCAAATCTCTTTCATCATACATTGCATAGAAGAATTAACTGATGCAAAGGATTTAATATTTGGATCAAAGAGATTTTTCAGATCATTTTGAATAGCGTATGAAACTGCTTTCATCATTGAATCAGAGCCTATCGTAATCATTCTGTTAAAATTTTTCAATTTCAACCCATTGCTGAACTTTGTATCATAATGCTCTAAAGCCTCTATAATATTACCATGAAAAGATTGATTTACATTATTTGATAAGTTTAATTTTGATTCATCACAACACCAAATAACCTGATTTGCAGCCCTTTCTATTTCTTGTGGTTTGAATACATCTGTTCTTTTTTTATACCCTGCAAAATACAAAACATGGCATCCATTGTCTATTAACGCCCTACCTATTGAAAACAGGACTGCATTGCCTAACCCTCCGCCGATTAATAATACATTCTCATTTTTAGGTATATAGGTTGGAGAGCCAGTTGGGCCCATTAGACTAATAGTTTCACCAGGTTTTAAATCTTGGCAAAAATTTGAGGACCCCCCCATTTCAAGAACTATTAATGAAATAATACCTTGAGTTTTATCAACAAAAGCGCCAGTTAGTGCCAATGGTTCAATGACCTTTAGATATCCATTGCTAATTTTTGCATTTGATTCGTAGTTTTGTAGCCTATAAAACTGCCCAGGTTGAAATTCATTTACAGCTAATGGTGATTTGATAAAAATTTCAACAACATTTTTGGTTAATCTATCTACTTTAATGACTTTAGAAATCAGCTGATTATTCAATTTTTCAAAAAACTTACTACTTTGAAGTTCATTCTTTTTATTATATTTAAAAATTTCTTTAGCAATTAATTTATAACTATCCTTTGCACTTGCCATAGCCTTTACTACGCTACCAGAATATTTTGGATGTGAATCACCTAATATGCTAATGCTAAAATTATTTTCCATATTTATGAAAAAAGTTGGATCCTCGTCATTTTTAACCATAGAAAAATACTTACCGTTTAACTTAAAATGTTCAGGCTCCTCCCTGGCTAAGGTTGTGTTAGGTGATGTACCTGTAGCAATTAATATTGTTTTAGCCTGAATAGTCTTATTATTGCAGACAATTTCTTTACAGTGGTTAAATTTATCTAAAATAACTTCTAATGGGCATGTGTTGTCTATAAACTCTATCCCTTCTTCAAATGCCTTAGCAACTTCTTCATGATTCAATCTATATGCAGGAGACTCTTCAAATTTTTTTCGATATATAATTTTCACTCCACCCCATTTCTTCAATAAAAAAAGTCTATCTTTAGGATTGGCTTTTAATTCTTTTGCATGCTCAATAAATTCCAAAGCAACTTCTAATTCTTCATCATCTAAAGTTTTAAGGAAGCTATTTCCTAATATTTCGTATTGAGCTAAGAATTTTTCTACCATTATAGGGTAATAGGCAAGGCTTTCTGTTGCTGTGTCTATTGAGGTTAATCCACCACCTATAACAACAATAGGGAGTCTAATTTGTAAATTAGCCAAGCTACTTTTTCTTGAAGCACCAAGAGTTTGTAATGACATCAAAAAATCAGAGGCACTCCTTACTCCTTTGCATAAAATATTTGGAATATCTGGAATATTTGGCTTTCCTGCGCCAATAGCTAGTGCGACATGGTTGAATCCAAGTTTTTTGGCAGATTGATAATTGATTGTACCACCGAACCTTATACTACCGTACATTCTAAAATTTTCTCTACGTTCAAGCATCAATCTTAAAATTGTCAGATAATTTTTATTCCATCTTACTGTAATTCCATATTCAGCTACACCACCAAAACCATAGGCCTTCCTTTCACTAAGTTTTTCTTCAATATCGGAGATGTTTTTAATTGGCTTAAAATTTACTCTATTTCCTTCTTGTGTAACGCCAGAAAGTTCACTTTGAATTGGTTCAATCTTTAATCCGTCAATTCCCACCACAGTAAATCCCTCATTTATTAAGTAATGAGAAAGAGTAAAACCTGCAGGCCCCATTCCTACAACCAGAACTTTGTAATTATTAAATTCTTTTGGTAAATATCCTTCTGATTTTAGTGGGTTCCATTTTGTTAGCAAACTATATATTTCAAATCCATAGTCAAGCCTTAAAACATCATCTAAAATTTTAGTTTCAATTAATGGAATATCAACTGGTTCCTGTTTTTGATAAATACATGATTTCATGCAATCATTGCATATCCTATGTCCTGTTGCGGCTATCATTGGGTTGTCTATAATTGCAGTAGCAAATGCACCAATGATAAACCCCTCTTTTTTAAGTAAGTTCATTTCTGAAATTTTTTCCTTTAGAGGGCATCCATTCAATTTCACCCCAAGAGGATTTACAATCACATCGTTAGTTATTTTATCAGGTAATCCTTTTGAACAGGAATCTTTATTTTGTTTATGGCAGTATAAGCAGTAATTTGCATTAACAATAGCGGCATGTTGATTTATTGTATCATCTGTTAAGTCAAAACCTTTTCTATCTCGTAGGTCTTTATCGTCAAAATATTTTGTTTTGTCATTAGATTCTGAATATTCAATCAATCTATCAAAGTTTAATTGTTTAGGTATTTTGAATAATATTCCATTTTTATACTTTTTCCTTCCTTCTTCATTATACAGTGCCCATGCAACATATATTTTAGCAAATTCTAGTAATTTTTCATTGTTATCTTCCTGTAATTTTAAAATATGAGTTGCTATCGATAATTCATCATCTAAGTTGATTCCAGCCTTACATAATATAGAAACAGACTCATTTACTCTTTTTTCGTCATAATGCTCAATGCTAACTTTTCTTTGGACAAATCTTTTTTTACACTCAAACAGAGCAGATGCTTTTTTGTGATAATTGAGGCTATTGTTTTGACTGTATTTTAGGTTAAACAAAGTAATTATAAAATTCTCTAAATATGGTGCTATATGAAGTATTAGTTCAGATGATATGTGGGCATTTTCTCTACCAACAATTAAATCGCGCATAAGAGTTGGGTTTTTGGTATTTAAGAAGTCTAAAAAATTTTCATCTATTATCCTTAATCCAGAGTTTGAATATAAATCTTCAAACGTAATATTGAAATTTAGTTCAATCATTTTAAATGTCGTAGCGTATGATTTAATTTAATAGCCATAATATAAATAAATTTTTCTTGATAGTTATTATTAATAATGCTTAACTTGTCAAAGTTGGATGTGTTCTGAAATTTAATGCAAAATAAAATTGTAATATCGTTATTAAATATAGTATTTATTTTATGGATTGTACTAGTTTTTCCTGTTAATTCAAACTCAGATTCAAGAATTAAAGATATTGTTAATTTTGAGGGTATCAGGGATAATGTTTTAGTTGGTTATGGTTTAGTGACTGGGCTGGATGGAACTGGTGATAATTTGAAAAATTCAGCATTTACTCAAAAAGGATTGGTTAATTTACTTGAAAAATTAGGAATTAATACAAGGGGTGACGCTATAAAAACAAAAAATATTGCTGCAGTCATGGTGACGGCAAATTTACCAGGTTTTTCTAGAGCTGGGAATAAAATATCTATTAATTTAAGCACACTGGGAGATGCTAAAAGTTTAAAAGGTGGTACATTACTCGCAACTCCTTTAATGGGAATTGATGGTAAAATCTATGCTGTGGCGCAAGGGCAAGTCGGAATTGGTAAATTAACTGATACTAGACAGGATAATTTTAAGCCAATCTTAACATCTGGATACATTATAAACGGAGCATCAGTTGAAAGAGAAATTGAATTTGACCTCAATTCCTTGACTAAAATAAGTATATCATTAAATAATCCTGATCTCACTACAGCTAGGTCTATTGCTAATGCAATTAACTCTTATCTAAGTGATACTCTTTCAATGGCAAGAGATCCTGGCACAGTTGTATTGCAAATTCCTGAGGAATATAAAGATAACGTTGTGGGATTATTAGCAGACATTGAAAATATAACAATATCACCAGATACCACAGCTAAAATTATAATTGACGAAGCTACTGGTACGGTGGTTATTGGACAACATGTTAAAATTAGTAAAGTTGCTATTGCGCAAAAAAATTTAATAGTGAAGGTTTCGCCATTAGAGGAATTTGAAATTGAATCAGATATTGTTCCCAGTAGCGATAAAAATCAGCCATCTCAACCTGGTACTGCTTTTAAGGTGCTAGAACCTACTGCCAATCTTGCTGATTTAGTATCAGGGTTAAATTCACTTGGTATAAAAACGCAAGATTTGATCAGTATATTGAAATCAATACGTGATGCTGGCGCTTTGCAAGGTGAAATTGAAATAAGGTGATGTAATGAGTACAGGTAATAATAACGCAATCACTGATAAACATAACATTAATCAAGAATTGAAACGCCCTGATTCGCATCCAAATGTTAATTCTAATATTGAAAAAAAGAAATTTAATGCAATGCTAGATGAATTTAATGCAACGTTATTGTCTAGTATGCTGGAACCAATTTATGAAAATATTGAGCCAGATCCATTGACAGGAGGGGGATTTGCTGAAGAAACTCTAAATCATTTTTTAATTAATGAATATGCCAGAGAGATTACCAAAGATGGAAATTTTAAAGTTGATCCAAATTTAAATAAACAATTGCTAAAGAAATATGAAAATCATGGATAATGAAAAAATTGAAGAGTCAAAACAAAATGTTGTGCACGAAAAGAATGATGAAGATTTTTTTGAATACGAATTAATTATTAAAGCATTAGGAAGGCTGAGTAAGATTGTTAAAAGGGAAGAGGAATTCATTGAAAAAAAACAATATGATAAAGCGGTGGAGTTGATTCCAGACAAAATTGAATTAGTGAATTTTTTTTCAAAAAATAAAAAGAAAATTCTCAATAGTTTTAGTGTATCTGAGGAGCAGGATTTGCAAAATAAGGAAGAGTTTAAAAATTTGGTACAAAATTTGCTAGATGTTTCTGGTAAGAACATGAATAAAATTAAAAAGGCGCAATATTTGGGTTCAAAGGTTATGGAAATACTAAAAGAATCAATTCAAAAAAATGAGATGAAGAATAAGAATTATTATAAAACTGGTAAATCGTTTGCTAAAGAAAAAATTAGTAAACATGTAATGCTTAATAAGGAGGCTTAATTCTATGAGTAAAATAATGGAAACCACAGCATCTGCGATTAGGAATCATGAAAGACAGATAGGTGTTGCTCAACAAAATATCGTCAATGCTAATGATCCGAATTATATTAAACAGGAAGTAAATTTAGTATCGAATCCGCAAGTTGGAGCCGAAATTAAAAGCATTGATTTGGCAATGAGCGAAGGCTTATTAAAAGAGCAGTATAATAAAAATTCATTGTTTCATTCTAGTCGTGTAAGTAAGGAAATGCTACAGCAAGTGATAGAGGACGTATACAGTTTGAAACTTGATGGAAAAAATAGTATTACAGTCAATCTAAACGGCATTTTTGGAAATATAAAAGAGTTAGAGCTAGCAAGTAATAATTCAAATAAGATGAATGATGCTGTTAGTTCAATGGAAAAATTTGTAGAAAATGTTTCTCAGCAATCTGAGAAGCTTCAGAAATTTAGACAGGAACAGGATGAGCATATCTTCAAATCAGTTGAAAAATTAAATGGCCATATAGTAACTGCAAGAAATTTAAGTCAAGCATTGCCTTTACTCAAAGGTGACGGCGTTCGAGGTAGCGATATAAAGTATAATGATGCAAAAAATAAGCTTTTTAATGAGATAAGAGAAATATCAAAGCTAATTGATGTTAATCAATATTTTGATAAAGACGGTGAATTGGTCTTAGAAACAAAATCAGGTATCCCACTAATCAAGGGTGATATTAAATATAAGGTGGAATTTACTCATACAGATGGACTGGATAATTATTTAAAGAGTGATTTTGTATTTCCCGCTCTTTCTGTTGTTGATGAAGATATACAGGACACTTCTCCTCAATTTAGAAATGATTTAGTGACAAGTGGGGTTACTGATGAAATCACACATCATTTAAAAGGCGGTGAGTTGCAAGCGAGATTTGAGCTGAGGGATAAAATTATACCAGATATAATAAACAGATTGGATATATACACCGATACTTTGGTGAGGGAAATGAATGCTGTTTATGCAGATGCCACGCCTGAATTAGGCTTTCAATCAGTTATTAGTAATAATGAATTTACAGCAACTAGTGATCCAATAACAGCTAGCGGTAAGTTTAAAATTGGGCTGTTTGATCCTAAGGATGGTTCATCTATTAAGGATGCTACAGGTCAACTAGAAACAATAAAAATTGATTTAAGTAGTGTTACTACATTGCAAAACTTAATAGATAAAATCAATACTACTTCAACTGGTGGTTATAGTGTTCTAGCTGAATTGGATAGCGATGGGCATTTAACAATAAGACCAAATGGTCCAAATCCTACAAATGCTAATTTTGCCATTATTAATGAAGATAGCAAATTTGGTGCTGATGGCGTTGGGATTAATCAGTTTTTTGGATTTAATGATCTCAAGCTCTTTACTTATGTAAATGATAAGCATTATGACGGTAAAACTTCTGCTAATAGCGCTATATCCTTAAAAGTTTCGGATGAAATTACAAGTAGCCGTCAGATATATACAGCAAAAGTAAGGAAAGATGGTGATATAGGAAAAAACAATAAAGCTGCTTTAGAAGAATTACTTAAAATTCAAAATAAGGAGTTTAGCTTTAAAGTAACAGATTCTATTGCAAAATCTACTGAAACTTTTTTAAGTTATGCGAATGGTATAGTTGATACACTTAATATTAAACATCAATATCTTGAAGAGAAAGTTGTGAAAAATAAAATTGAATTAGAAGCGATTGATGAGCAGATTGCCTCAAAATCTGGTGTTAATACTGATCAAGAGTTATTGTACATCACGCAACTTGATAGGATGCATAAATACGTATTAAAGACTTTTCAAATAATGGAAGAGTATTGGAAAACACTATTAGCAACATTTTAATGGGAGTATAACATGTCAGTAAATTTTATTAGCACAGCATCTTTAAATCAAAGTACTGAAAGAAATATTAGTCAAGTAGTAAATGAAAGAGATAATATCGGTAGGCAAGTCCAGACTGGTAAAAAATTTGAGAATATTTATGACGCTTCTGCATCCGAAGCAAGCGACATAGTTAATATTCAAGAGTCTATCGATGTACAGAAAAAGGATGCGGAAATATTACAAAAAGGTTTTCGTAGAGTAGATGAAATGTCAGATGAGTTGGGCAGCATGACAAAATATTTACAAGGCATGTTAAAAGACTGGCAAATTTCTACAAATGCAATTACAAGTAACGATTTTACTCCGCAAAAACAAGAAGAATTTGCTAAGGGCCTGCTTAGTGGAATGGGGAATTTTTTGAATAAAAAATCAATATATGATGGAACCTATTTATTTGCAGGAGAGAATATGGATACGAAACCTGTTGAATTATCTGGAAACGTTGATGCAGACAAATATTACTTAGGAAGCAAATACAATATGTCATTTTCATATGGTGATGCGCAGATAAAACTTGATTTTAATGCTGGAGATAGTTCCATTAGGGAAATTGTTAAATTATTTGCGGACGTTAAGACAAATGGTGCTGGTAACGTGCAGGAGGTATTTGTACAATTTAAGGTAGGCATTGACAAATTAATTGAAGCAAAGCAAAGGGTTGATTCAGTTAGTAAAGATTTAAAGCAATTTGAGGAAATGCAAAGGACAACTATAGAAAATAGCACTAAGAGTTATAATGATATTGCCAATGTTCATGAAGTTACTGGATATACAGAATTACTGCAAGTATCAAAGCGACTTTCTGAAATTTACTCAAGTATAGGGGCTTTGTCTAAGAGCTTAGTTGATTATATACGTTTATAAAGTGGCTAACGAGGAAGTAGTGTATGTTAAAGAAAAAAGAAATACAGGAAAATGATATTTTAGTTTTTCAAAATAAGTTTGGCTCTATTGAGGTAAACACTAAATATAAGATTTTTTTCCCAAAGGGTTTAATTGGTCTTGCAGATTCAAAAATGTTTTGTTTAGCTGATGCAAATAACGATAAATATAAGTCTTTCAAATTATTGCAGTCTATAGAAAGTGGGCAATTATGCTTTTTAACACTACCTATATCTTTTAGTAATAGTATAATAAAAGAGCAAGATCTACTTGGTGCAATTGACACTTTGGAGTTAATTAGAGATGAAGTTGCGGTTATATTGCTTTGCTCAACTAAAAATATTGATAATAAGTTGAAATTAGCTGTAAATTCTAGAGCTCCAATTTTCGTTAATCTATCTGAGCAGACTGCATTTCAGTATGTGTTACATAATTCAAA
Source organism: uncultured Alphaproteobacteria bacterium (assembly GCA_903887235.1). Lineage (GTDB taxonomy): Bacteria > Pseudomonadota > Alphaproteobacteria > Rickettsiales > Midichloriaceae > Aquirickettsia. The sequence goes on from CAISOX010000111.1 coordinate 27,567, forward strand.
TTATAGTCTGGCACATCCATTATAAAAATTGCGTTTTAAAGCTTTCAATTTTTTTAGTATTGATTATAATAAGTATTATATAGTTTTTTTTGATTTATGAATAATTTTTTGAAGTCGTTTTTTCTGTGTTTTTTATTGTTAAACATGAGCAATTGTGCGGTAATAGGTATTGCAACCACTGCAACCACAGGAACCATTATAGCTGAAGATAGAACAGTTGGCGATATTATAGATGATAAAGGTATGGCCATAAAAATTAAACATCAATATGTAAAAAATAGTGTAGATGGTTCGTTGGGAGGAATTTCTTTAGAAGTATACGAAGGTAGGGTATTGTTGATTGGTTATGTAACGTCTACTGAATACAAGGATGAGGCAGAGAAATTAGCTTGGGTGGTACGAGGAGTAAAAGAAGTTATTAATGATATAACTATTTCTCAAAAAAATGAGGCAAGTTTACCAGGAGATGTGTGGATATCGACAAAATTGAGGAGTAAATTTTTGGTTAACAAAGAAATACATTCAGTAAACTATAAAATTATGGTCTACAATAAAGTGGTATACCTTTTAGGAGTTGCAGAAACACAAAAAGAATTAGAAACTGCACTTAATGTTGCTGGAGAAGTTCAAGGAATTAAGAAAGTTAAAAATTACATATTGGTTAAATCTGATATTAGAAGAGAGAGTTAATTACTGTATCACTATCGCATCTAGAATTATGAGGTAAATTTATCAAAGTTCTTTTAAGGAAAAAGTTTTATATAATTTGGCTAGAAAAATATTTAAATGAAATATATATACTAGTAATCATCATTTATTTGTTGCATCTTATTAAATATTTTATACTCTCAAAGGGTGGTATACGTTAGGTAACACAATGTTAGGAGAAGAATTAGATAGCAGAATAAACAGGTTTTAGCTACCTATAACTTGGATAATTCATATTTGTATAAATATATACTGCGTATCGATGATATAGGTAACATTATGTTAATTAACATTTACTATATTAACTTATCTAATACCAAGGTATTATGCCTTGGTATTTTTTAGTGAAAGGTAAGGCTTATGATTTTGAAATATAAATTATAATTATCCCTAGAAAAGGCCACGATATTATTGTATCATCACCTAGCTTTCAATAATAAAAAATTGTATGCATAATAAAAAAAGAGTTTTCTCAGGAATACAGCCAACTGGCAAAATAACAATAGGTAATTATCTGGGAGCAATTAAGAATTGGGTGGCAATGCAACAACAATATGATTGCTTGTTTTGTATAGTCGATTTGCATTCACTGACCTCAAATTTTAATCCCCAAGAATTGCAGGAAAATATTAGGTACAATATTGCACTTTATATTGCAGCTGGTCTTAATCCGGATAATGTTACTATATTTCAGCAATCAAATGTTTCTGAGCATTCTGAACTTGCTTGGATACTCAGCTGCTTTACACAAATGGGATGGCTCAATAGGATGACTCAATTTAAAGATAAAGCTGGAAAAAATAAAGAGACGGCCAATCTGGGATTATATTCATATCCAGTTTTAATGGCAGCTGATATTTTGCTTTATAATGCGAATATTGTTCCTGTTGGAGAAGATCAAAAGCAACATATAGAGCTTACTAGAGATATTGCAATTTCATTTAATAAGAAAGTAGGTAAAGAAATTTTTACAATTCCTGATGTTGTAATAGATTCTAAAGCAAAGAGAATTATGAGTTTAAAGGATGCTTCTAAAAAAATGAGCAAATCTGATCCATCTGACCTTTCTAGAATAAATATGTCTGATAATGAAGAATCAATAAGAAAGAAAATTCGTAAAGCTAAAACAGATGATGCTCCTGGCATTAGCTACAATCCCACCGAAAGACCCGAAATTTCAAACCTCATAGATATATATTCGTGTTTTACGGAGGTTGATGTTAATAATGTTGTTAAAAATTTTGAATTAATGAAGAATTCTGAATTCAAAGAGGCGTTAGCTGATGTTATCATAAAGAAAATCTGCCCAATTCATCAAAAAACGATTCAAATCATGGAAGATAAAAAATATCTTGAAGAAATCACAAAAAATGGAACAATGAAAGCAAAAGCTATTGCTGAAAAAAATATCAGCATAGTTAAGCAAATTATTGGTATTAGTTAATTATGTCACTGTGCATCGTAGATGGGTATAATTTTGTATTTAGGGCATTTCATTCTCTCCCTCCATTAACAACTTCTAACGATATACCAGTTGGTGCTGTTTATGGTTTCATTAATATGCTTGCAAAGCTTATTGAAGATAATGATTGTGAAATGCTTGCAATCGCACTTGATTGTGGAAAAAAAACATTTAGGAGTGATTTTTACCCAGAATACAAGGCCAATAGAGAGGAGCCAGATGAAGCGTTAAAAATACAATTTCCAATTATAAGAGAGGCAATTGAGGCATTTGGAGTAAAAGCAGTGGAGGTGCCTGGTTTTGAAGCTGATGATATAATTGCAACGTATACTAGAATTGCCCTTAATAAAAATTTTAAAGTTAAGATTATCAGCTCGGATAAAGATTTGATTCAACTAATGCAAAATAACGTTGAAATTTTTGATCCACTTAAAAAAAAGTACATAACCCCAAGTTTAGTTTTAGAAAAATATGGGATTAAATATTCTCAAATGACAGATTATCTTTCACTTATAGGAGATGCGTCAGATAATATCCCTGGAGTTAAAAAAGTAGGGCCGAAAACTGCAATAAAATTACTCAATCAATTTGAGACGCTAGAGAATATTTACAGCAATCTTGAAATAATTGAACCAACAAGAATAAAAAGCCTACTTGAAGATTCAAAAAACCAAGCTTTTTTATCAAAAAAATTAGTTACACTAGATGAAAATGTTCCGCTGCCTTTCGATATTGAGCAGCTTAAATTTAAGATAGTGACTCAGGATAAGCTTACTAATTTTTTAGATAAGTATGAGTTTAAATCACTCAACACAAATAAGCTAATGTCTTTAAAAAATCAACCATCAACTGATATAAAATCAGTTGAGACAAGGGTTATGGCAATAAATGAATTATGGAAAATATATCCTGAAATTGAAAAATTTGGAAAATTCTATTTTTATTTTAACAGTGACATATTTTCATGTTATTTTGGAAGTTATCTATATAACATTAATTTATCAAATCAGTTAAATTTACTTTCTTTTGACGACGAAGGTTTTAGCAATAATAATCTTTGTGACATATTAAAATGCCTTAAAAAGGTTTTTGAAGAAACTTCTATTACGAAAGTGTGTTTTGATGCGAAATTAGTCATTCATTTATGTATTAATGAAGGGATTAAATTTAGAAATTTTGACGATATTTCACTACTTGCATATACATTGCATACTGGTAAGCAAAAAATTAATTTTGAAAATCTTAGCAATTTTTATAATCTAAACTATAAAAAACATGATGCATTTTACATCTTCAATCTTCATAAAATTTTGAAGGTCCAACTTGCAGATGAAAGAAAATTTGAAATATATGAAATCATTGAGAAGCCACTACTTTTATTATTGATTAAGATTGAAAATAAGGGAATAAAAATAGATAAAAGCATATTGATGGAGCTAGGGAAAGAATTTGAGGAAAAGATAAATTTATTGCAAGATGAAATTTTCCAATTATCTGGTGAAGAGTTTAATATTGGTTCACCCAAACAAATTGGTGAAATACTTTTTGACAAGTTAAAATTAGAAGGTGGTAAGAAAGCCAAAAAAAGCGATGGCTATATCACGGATGCTGAAACACTTGAGAAGCATGCATCTTTAGGAATTCCGATTGCCAGAAAAATTTTAGAATGGAGGCATTATTCAAAGTTAGTATCTACATATATAAATGCTTTGCAAAAAGCTATAAATAAGAAGGATGGTAGGATACATACAACTTTTTCCCTAACTAATACATCAACTGGCAGATTATCTTCACACGATCCCAATTTACAGAATATTCCAATAAGAACGAGTGATGGAAATAGAATAAGGAAAGCCTTTATTGCTAAGGAAAATTTCTCTATAATTTCTGGTGATTACTCACAAATTGAGCTTAGAATATTAGCTGATATTGCTAATATAAAAAGTCTAAAAGATGCGTTTATCCAGAAGAAAGATGTTCATAGTATAACAGCTAGTCAAATATTTGACATTCCATTAGATAAAGTTGACTCAGAACACAGAAGAAAAGCAAAGGCTATTAATTTTGGTATTATATATGGTCAAAGTGCATATGGTCTTGCAAACAGTTTAAACATCAGAAGAGAAGAAGCTTTTGCATATATTGAATCATATTTCAAGCAATACCCAGGTATTAAGGAGTATATGGACACAACTATTGATTTTGCAAAAAAGCATGGATATGTGAAAACTTTAATGGGAAGGAAATGTTATATTGAAAATATTAATGACAGAAATTACAATCTAAGAAATTTTGCCCAAAGAGCTGCAATTAATGCGCCTATCCAAGGAACAGCGTCTGAGATAATAAAAAAAGCGATGGTAGATCTAGATTCAAATCTTCAGGAATTTTTGATCTTACAAATTCATGACGAACTATTATTTGAAGTTCCAGATGAAATTATAAGTGATTGCTGTGTAAAAATTAAAAATACTATGATAAATACTTTCAAGCTATCTATACCAATTGAAGTTGATATTTCTTATGCTAAAAGTTGGTATCACACAAATGTCAAGGAAGCATCTCTATAATTAGGATTGTTTAACAATTTAGCTTGATGCAAGATTAAAGAATATTTAAATAATTTTTAAAATATCGGAGATTTTATGCAAAAAGCAATTAGAATAGTAGCTCAATGTTACGATATAAAAACTGGAGATCTAGTTGAAGAAAATGTCATACGAGATGAAAAACTGGAGAAA
>CAISOX010000112.1 GCA_903887235.1 uncultured Alphaproteobacteria bacterium
AAATTAGGCAGGCCAAATCTTGATATGGAGAAAATAGAGACAGCATTAAAACTCATAAAAGATGGGGACCCAGTTACTAAAGTAGCAAAACAATTAGGCTTAGGTCGTTCTACTCTTTATCGTGAACTTCAATATTCTAAAGCACCAGATTAAAAACAAATTGTTGCTGAACTGCACTTTGATAATCTGCTAAACTCGTCTTTGAAAAATGACACTTTTGAATGCTCTACTTATTATACTCACTTATTATATTGCGAATCATTTAGTTCTTTATTGACAAAAGTTATTTTTTTACCTTAGGATCTGGAAAATGCTAGTAATAAAAGTTACTATTAATGAATGAGATAGGATTGACATTAGATATATATGAAGGTTGGACAGACTTTTATGAAGCATATAGTAGCCTTACACAAATAGTATTTAGTGAAGAAATAGGCTTAGATAAGTTCTCTGCGGAAGGCTTAGTTAATTTACCTGAAGCATCACTGTATAAAAACATAGTATTAAATAATGAAGGGTTAAAGGAGATATTATTTGATATCAAGAGCATTGCGAAATTTGAAGGAAAAATAGAGCTTAAAGAAAAAGGTAAATTAAAAATCAAATCAGAAAATTCAGTCTTATTAAGAAATATAGTATTGAGTAATATTGATGAATTAGAAATAATAAGCAAAGAGGGGATATGGAGTTCTGGGATTGTTGGCAATAGTATAAAGTTAGAAGCAGCAGTGATTAAAATACAAAATCACTTTACAGTAAATGAAGTAAAGATGAATGGGGAGGAAATAGATAATCAAGGTATAGTCAAGTTAAAAGAATGGGGGATTTTTAATGGAGAAGAGATAAAGAACAGTGGATATATAATATGTGAAGAAACGAAGATATGTAATGAAAATGGTATATGCGGGGTTAATAATGAAATAGGAGATAGATGCGATATAGAAGTGATAGGAGAAAAAAGTATCTATAATACAGGAAGTATAGCAGGACGTAATATAAAACTCGAATCAGAAGGTAAAATAGAATTTAGCTACTCAAATAAAGAAGGATATTGGATAGCATTAAGAGCATGGAACTTAATGAAGATAAAAGGTGATGATATTAATATTAATCAATCCATTAAATCTGTTAGTGATATAGAAATAGAAGCAAAAGGCACAGTAACTGTTAATATAATAGATGATTATGCCAATGAGCAGGCAAAGAGTAAAATAGAAAGCAAAAGTCTTAAAATAATTGCTGATCGCTTTGAGAATCAAGGTAGTATAGTTGTGGATAAACAAGATTATACAATTAAGAATAAATTTAAAAATATTTGCCGTAGCCATATAACCGTTTTGGCTCACTGGAGAGAAGGTGTGTATCACAGAGCTGACGACAATGGTGTCTTAATTGGAGACATAGAGATAAATGCTGGTTCTATAGAAAATAACGGTGTGATAGGAATAAAATCAATAGGAAGCATATTAGCTAAGTTAGAAATCGTAAACGATGGTGTAATATTTTGTAATAGTTATAATAGTAATAGTAATACTGTTCAGAAATATTACCTTGATGCAGAGCATGTTGGCCGTGTCATAGGAAGAGTAAATCTAGGTTATTATTTTAAAGGAGAAGCAGATTTATTATGCGATATAAAAATAAAAAGTGATAATGGAGAAATTAAAAGTTCTGGAGTTATAGGAAGTAGGAATTTAGAAATAGAAGGACAAAGGGATATAGAATTTGGAAAAGCTCAGATTGATCATGTAGTAAATATTGGGGAAAAAACTCGGGCTTATGATAAAGTAAATATTGTGAAAAGACCTGAATCATATATATACGCAACTGATAAAGTTGTGATCAAGGGAGGAAAGATTGAGTTGCATGACAAATATCAGAAAGGAATGTATGTAGGCAAAGAATTAGAGATGAAAGCTTACAATGAGGTAGATATTAATAGTCTAATAGTAGTTAATGGTAAATTTAACTTATTTGCTAAAAGTATAGTCAATAAAAATAAGCTCCAAGCTCATGAATTTTTAGTACAAGATTCAGAAAAGTTTAAAAATGAAGGTGAAATATTAGGCAATATAGAAGTTAATTCAAGTTTAGAAATAGTAAATTATGGAAAAATAGCAGTAGCTACTATAGCGAAATTACATGGGGGAGGAAGTATAATTAATGATGGTGTAATTTCATGTAAAGATGGGATTGGTATTTATGAATGGAAATATCAAGACGATAAAGTTACTGCGAATATTGGGTATAACTTTCAAACTCTTGATGGCAAACTTCTTTGTGACATTGAAATAAAAACTGAAGGAAAGGAGATAAAGAGTAGTGGGATTATAGTGGGAAGAAAAATTACAATAGTAAGTAATGGAGAGTTGGAATTAGGTAAAGTAATTAAAGCTCAGGCAATAAGTATAATTAAAGATCAGGCAACAAGTAATAATCAGGTAAACAGTTATTACTACCTTTATAGTGAAGAAGATACAGTAATTAAAGCAACAAACATACATTTGGGTAATGATTATAAAGAAGGGCTATATGCAGGAAAAAACCTACAAATGCAAAGTGTGGAACTGATTGATAGTAAAAGCGTTATTAGGGTAAAAGAGGAATATAATTTAGTTGGAAAAGAAGTAATTAATAAAGGAGAAATAAGTAGTAAAAAAATCAATTTAGAGAATGTAGAAGAATTTATAAATGAAGGGAAAATCACAGGTAATTTAAATATATTAGCTAAAGGAAGGGTAGAAAATAAGGGGATAATAAATATTGATGTAGAAGGAAAAATAGATGCTGATAATGGGATAATAAATAATGGAGCAATAGCCTGTCGCAATGGAGTGCATGTAGATGATCATAAGGAAAATCTTGCTAATAATGATCGTGATAATCGTTATCGTGATAATCGTTATCAATTTCATATAAATTACTATTTATCAGTAGATGATACGGTTCATTGTAAAATTGAGCTTAAAAGTTTAAATGGTAATATAGAAATAAAGGAAGCACTGGGTGCAAAAGAAATAAGAATTCAAAGTGGCAAGAGTGTTATTCTTGGTGTTAAAGAACTACCGAAATCTACAAAAGATATTGAAAATAGAAAACATGATTTAAAACTCAAATTACACGGTATTTATTTATGGGGTCATAATATAAATATAGAAGGCAGTAAAGTCTTGGTTGGAAAAAATTATGATGAGGGCATAAAGAGTACGAATGAGTTTGTCATAGAAAAGAGTGGTAATATTAAAATATTAGGTAAGATAACTGGTCACAATATAAAGATTAATGGTAACAATTTAGAAAATTTAGGAGAAATAAAATCAATTAACTATGAGACCGAGTTAAAAACAAAAGACGTAGAGAGAGGAGAGCTTAAGGTATCAGATTCAGTTAATTTAAGAGGGGAGTATATTGTTCATTTAGGAAATGCTAATACAAATAATTATGTAATAAATGCTAAAATATTATATTCCAATAAAGGAGTTATCAATGCCAATCAAATAAATATAAAATCTGCAGAAAATATAGAAAATGCAGGAGATATTAATCTCAAGCATGGGGGGAAAGCAAAAATAGAGTCAAAAAAGGACTTTAATAATATGGGTAAAATATTAGCAGCAGAAGTTAGATGGTGTGATAATAATAAAAAAGAAAGATTATGCGGTTCAAATAATGAAGAAGGATATAGTGGTAGCATACAGATAATAAGTGAAGAAGGTGAAATAACTAATACAGGAATTATTGGATCAGAAGAGATAGAAATAGAAGCTAAAAAAAAAATTAAGCTAGTTGGTAATAAAGGAGGAGAAGGGTACAGTGTGCTCGCTTGGAAAAATCTTAGATTAAATGGCGAGGAAATACTAATAGATAATCAGGTTAAGAGTGTTCATAATATATTCGCGTACAGTAGGGAAAAAATTACTAGTATTGAGTTATTGCAAAGCAACAATGAAATAGTGCTAAATAGTGATAAAGTAATAGAGATATATGGCAAAGAATCAAAAATAATCAGTGGTGGTAAAACAACAAAAGTAAGAGCAGCTAAGATAATATTTGGAAATTCAAATTATAATTCAAATATAGAATTAAGTGGCGCTATACAAGTAAATGCTGGGGAAATATACAATTCAAAAGATACAAAACTTATAATCAATGGAATAGGATATATAAATGTTGATAGCATTACTAATGAAGGAGAATTAGTAATTAAACAAAATGTAACAATAAATGTTAAAGGAGATTTTAAAAATCAAGGAAAGTTTACAAATGAAGTAATGCTTAATTTAGAATTAGGTGGATTAAGGTTAGGTGAAAAATCATTATTCGGGAAGGAAGTATTAAATATAAAAGCAAAAAATGGAGACTTGAGAGGAGCAATAAATGCAAGTGAATTTAACTTTAGATTAAAGCAAAATTCATTAAATTTGAGATATAACTTAAATGTCAGCGGAGAAGCTAAGTTATTATTAGACAATGGATACAATATATATGTGGGTAATGGTTATAAAGTAAGTTTTAGTAAAACAGAAATAAGAACAGAAGCAGATGAGAAAATAGGAGAATTATTATGTAGAGGATGTGATTTAGAGTTTGGTCACAACACCATGATTAAGGCTAATAAAATAAAATTAGAACCAATAATATATGAAAGAGAAAATAAACTAATATCTGGGGAAGAAGTTTTATGCAAGAAAGAAGTAAGGAGAATATTAGGAATTAAAGCGTCACCAAAAAAAACCTACACATATTTAGACATATATGAACAGCCTCAGTATAGTGAACAAGCAGGAAGTATAAATATAAAAGGAGATGCTTTTTTAGAATTTGATCATTTTAGAATATTCATAAGTAACGTTGGAATTAGTGGTAACTTATCATTACTCAAAGGCTCGAAAGTATTAGAAATTGCAACGAGTGGATCGAAGAAATTCTTAGATATAAAGTGTTTAGGTAATATGTTAAGTATTAATGACGTACAAAGAATTACTGGATTTAATGATGGTGATATTGTGAGGTATCAAAGTTATAGAGATAATCCTTTTTTTGGATTTACTCAATCTAGTTATCAAATATATAAGTATTATAATTTTTTAGAAAGTAGATTAGATGTAGGAAGTATAGAAGGAGAGATTGAGTATTTAATATTATCATCAACTAATCAGTTACCTGCCTTTACTGAGCAACCAAACTTTGAGTTAATTGGTGCGGGTGAAAAAGCATTAACGATGAGTGATGAGTTTAGTAGTGAACTATCAAAATTAATAAATAATTTAAAAGGAGGAAAAGATAAGAGTATAGCCAATGGAGCAAAAATAAATTCAAAAGGAAATATAGAGTTAGGTATTAGAAAAAGTATAGTAGCCGATCCGTATACAGAGATAAATGGTGGAGCTAAAGTAGGATTTAGAGTAGAGGGTAATGTAGTTAGTGGAGCAGATATTAGAGGGGAAAGTGTAAGATTTGAAACACAAGGTAATTTAGTAAGTGTTGGTGATATAGATTCTATAGAAGACATAATTATCAAGGCTATCAACATAATAATAGCAGGACAAATTAAGGCCGGGAAGGAAATAACTATAGAGTCATTGCATAATACGGCAATAATGACAATGAGTAGAGTTATAGAATTAAAAGGAACAAACTATAATGGAATACTTAGTCAAATAACTACAGAAACTGAGATATTAAGTAAATCAGGAGATATTAACGTAAAAGGAGATAATATAGGGATAATTGGTGCTAAATTAGAAGGTAAGAATATTAGATTAGATTCTAAAGGAAAGGTACACATAGTTGCTGTAGAGTTATATAACAAAATAGAAATGTGGACAGACAGGTATTATTACGATTACCAATCTAAGCATTTAAAGAAACCAACTATAAATTCTAAAGATGGAGGCTCGATATATATCAATAGTGGCGGCGGTATATTACTGAGTGGTTTAGAATTTCAAAGTGATCAAAAAGGACAAATTACATCAAATCAGGGAGTAATAGTAGAAAATCCTGTTGAATGGGAATCTCTAACAATAATAAAAAAGAAAAGTGGATTTTTAGGATTGAGTTCAACAAAAACTACTGAAAAGAATTACGGGAGTTGTCCTGTAGACACAAATTTTCACTCAAAAGGAATGTTTGAAGTAAAGAGTGCGGGAGATCAGAGTTGGGAGGGAGTAAAAATAGTAGCTTACGGAGTGAGATTAGAAGCAGGAAGTGCTGCGAGAGAAGCTAGTATATCGATAATACCAGCTTTTAAAGAAAAGGGGTACGAACTATATGTAGAAAAAACAAAGTTTGTTAGCTTTGATAAAAATATGCTAAATGTTGCTTATAAAGAAAAATCAGCAAGTAAATTTGGAAGTAAGAATGTAGTACCTAGTATAATACAGGTTGAAGATGAATTTTTAGGATATGTGAACGGAAGGTGGGAGCAATTATCAACGGAAATAAAGGGTAATAGGATAACAATCAAAGCGACTGATGAGATAAAATTGGGTGTTGCGCCAGATATGGAATATACATATACATACTTAAGTAAAAAAGGTATAGGTGTAGGATTTAATGCAAATGGAGATGAGTTTGCAGTTAAAGCGGCGATATGGGGAAGTAAATATGAATTTAGTCAAACAAGTTATACGCATCAGGCAACAAACATAACAGCAAATTTTATTCAATTAGAGGGAGATAGGATAGAAGATTTTGGGATTATATACAACGCTCAGGAGATGCATGAAAACGCTAGAATTATTTTTCATGGGATTGCAAAAAATAGAATTAGCACAGAAGAATATAAGGAAGAATTTAGTGCAGGATTCAAAATGGGAATCAAAAGTAATTTAGGTTCAATATTAAGAGGAGTTAAAGCAATAAAAGACCAAGACTATTCAAAACCAGAAGGTTATATTAATGGATTTTTTGCAGGACTTGAAACTTACCATAATACATTAAAATTATTATCTGATAATGCTAATCATGGGGTTACAGGCGGAGTGTGGTTTTATGGTAAATATAATGAGCAAAGACATGAAGTAGAGCAGACAATAGCAGTCCCAACAATAATTAATATAAAGGACTTGTATAAAAGTGAAAGTGAAGAATTAAAATTATTAGGTACACAAATAGAAACTTATAGAAGTTATATAAAGACAAAATACCTAGATGCTAAAGCGGCAGAAAGTACACTAGATAGCAAAACAAGTGAGAATGGCTTTGATGTTGAGGTTCCAATAAGTGGAAGTATTATTGGAAATATAGGAAATGTTATAAGCAAGGCGAACCAACATCAACGTTTGCAAATGAATGTTGATATACAAGTGAAAGATTATTTTAGGTTGGACGTGCAAGGTCATGCTGATATGAGAGGTGTGTTTTTAAGAGCTAGAAATTTGGAGGCAAACTTTGAAAGTTTATTATTAGAATCAGCACAAGATATAATACGAAATGACAGTAATGGAATTAGCTTAGGAATTAGTGGAAGTAAATTGGGGATAGAGGGATTTAGTGGAGGAGTGGAAAAAAGTAAAGGTAATCGGCATGTTGTAGAGAGGATTACAGCAATGATAGGAGAGGAAAGTGCACATATTGTGGTAGCAAATGCTTTGAGATTAAATGGAGCAATGATAGCGAATGCACAAAGAAATGAAGATGGAAGTTATACGGATCATGGTAATATAGTACTTAAGGTAGGAGAATTATTTATACAACATATTCATGATTACGATGAAGGGTACACACTAGGAGCATCGCTTAGCACTTCGAAGAAATATGATAATATTATATTAAAACCAACACTTGGGGGATATAAAAAAGCAGGAGGTAGTAAATCTACAATAGGAAATGGTAATATAGAATGTATAGGTGCTATATGCGAATTTGATAAGGTAGAAGGTGATATTAATAATATCCAATACATGGACACAAAGTATAATGTCGATCCAATCAAAATGTATTGGAGTAATATTGACACAGAGTGGCTAAAAGATGGAATAGCAAAAAAAGATGGGAAAATTGATATATCTGAAGTATTAAAAAGAACTGCAGACGCGTATAAAAGAGAATTCAATGAAGCATTTGCTCCTATATGGCAATACATAGAAAATATGTTGCCAAAGAAAGAAGAAACAAAGGATAATGCAGAATATAAAGAAGAAAATACTGATAATATAGATGGAGCAGAAGATATTGAAGAGGAGGAGAAAGAAGATATAATTAAGGTAAAAAAAGAAGCTCATAATGAAGAAAGTAAAGATGATCCAGCCTTAGAAAGTAATGATGCTGAAGAAGAAACAAGATTAGAAGAAGAGCAAAAAAATCAGGAACATGTAAAAAGAATCACACTCAAATATGAAGAAGGGTTTAAAAAAGAAATATCAGATCAAAGTATTCGAAATATTAATAGAGAGATAGATAATATTAGAGAACTAACAAGTGAACAAAAGAATGAATTAAAAGAGTTAACAAAAAGTATAATAGGTGATTACGTTAATGCCGATGCTAGTGGTAAGGTTAAAATAGTAAATTCATTACATCAAGATCTAACAACATTACAAAGAGAAATAAAAAACGCTGAAGAAAAAGGAGCGTGGAGTAAAGTTAGTAGTTATTTGGGAAAGGCATTAGGTTTACAGGAAGCGAATGCAAACGCAGTGACGGCGATTTATCTAACTGGCAAAGCTGGCAAAGTAGCTGCAGAGGCATTATTTAAGCTTGGAGCTATGGTGTTAGCATCTATAGGCGCGATGTATGTTGCCAAAGAGGTTGTTGATAAAAAAAATGAAAATTCATATAGATCTATTAAAAGTGAGGATTCTAATGATAAAAATAAGCAAAACATAAAGCAACAACCAGGAAGTTCTGCAGCTGCCGGTGCTCCAGACCCTGATGATAATAACTTTGATCATGATGATAATGATAATAAATTCCAAGAAGCAATTAAAGAAACAAATAAAAATCGTGGTAATTTTGAGAGCTCACAAAAATTTACAGAATCTGAAGCCTTAGAGTTAGGAAAAAAATGGCTTGGGGAAGGGTATAAAGAAATAGGAAAGCCAGGAAGTGGGGTATACAGAAGTGCTGATGGGTTAAGACAATTTAGAATTGATCGTGGCTCTCTTGAGGGAAGTCATAAACCATACCAAAGCCATTTTCACATAGAAAGATTTGATCTTACCGGTAAAAGAATATCGAATAACCATATAATAATAAAATAATATGACTGAAATAAAATTAGGAATGAAAGGAAAGATATTAAAAGGTCAGCATAGCCCTAGAGGTGAAGTTATGATCGAAGACGATACAAAAGGTAGTACAGGAGGATATTATATATATATATGGCCAAATGATGGCACAAAATGGTCTGATTCAAATGAAGAAATGATGTATGATGACTGGTTTTTATCTTTAGATGAGGTAAAGCAGCAAATAGAATATGAAGGGTGGGAAATTAAATGGCCTTCTAACCATACAAAAAACCCTAGTGAGAATGAGAAGAATAATCATGAAGAAATGGGCTCCAGAAAGTAGCTAAAAAATCATACAATAAACAATTGATTAATGAATACGTTCAGCTGATTTCTAAGAATGCACAAACAAAAGCCTATAGTAACTATTTTTAGTTGCTATTTTGACAAAGATATTCTACACTTGCTTTAGTTACTATTTGAAGATTGGCAATGAGTAAAAAGCAGAAATAAACTATAAGATTGCTAAAAGTTCCCAAGGATTTTACTTGGGATGAATTACATGCTGCTCTACTTACATTGGGCTTTGAGGAAATAACTAACAGTAAAACTGGTGGTTCTAGAAGAAAATTTTATCATTCTAAATTGGAGCTGATAGTTAATTCTCCACAAACCTCACCCATCAAATATAGTAAAAGCATATGCCATTAGGCAAGTAATACAAAAACTTAAAGATGCGA
>CAISOX010000113.1 GCA_903887235.1 uncultured Alphaproteobacteria bacterium
AGAAACTGCCAAGATGAATGGTTTAAATCCGGAAGTATATTTGAAAAAAGTTTTGTCAAAAATTCAAGATTATAACTCTCAAAAAGTTGCCGATCTCCTGCCCTGGAACATTATATCAGATACTTCCTGATATTCCTAGACCGCCTTTACCGTACGCTTACAATAAATATGTAAATGATGCAACAGAAAAAGCTAAGGAATATGCCAAAGAATCATATGAGCTAAAAAGGAAGAGTTTTAAAGGAGTGGATGAATATATAAAAGAAACGAAATTATTTGAAGGTGCTGGTGTTATAGATGCTACAGATGGAAAAAATATTAATAGTGAAATTTTAGGTATTAGTGATAAATGCAGGAAACTAGTTTTTATATCATTGTCATTAAGTGACAATAACTTAGAAAATATAGTGAGAGAAGCAAAGGTAAGGGGTTGGGTGCCAGTGATGAGAGGATTTAAGGAAGGAAGTTATAAAAAAACAGCAAAGTATTTGAGTGAGATGATGAGGAAGACTGGATATGGAGTTGTTATAGATCCTGAGAGTTTTAAAGAATTTGATGTGAAAGTGGTACCAACATTTGTTGTTGCTGGAGTTAAGGAGGGTGGATGTAGCAAGAATGAAGAAAAAAGTAATTTGGATGCAGATGCGGCAAGTTGCAATGGCACAAAGTATAATAAGATAGCAGGGAATGTAAGCTTTGAGTATGTAGAGGGTGTATTTAATAAATCTGGTGGAATGGTATGTGGTTAAAAAAGCCAGTTAGTGTTGCAAGAAGTAAAAGTAAAATTGCAATTTTATTAATATTAAACGTAGTGATATTAGGTGAATTAATGCAAGTGACGCAAGTTAAGGGAGAAGAATATAACTTTGACTATATAGATAATTATAAAAAAGAGGCAAAAGAGTATGTGGGGGAGACTGGCAAGGGAGATCTTGCAGGAAAAGTAAAGGAATTAGACGGATATACGGATAAGCCAAAGGAAGTAGGGTATAGTGAGCATGAATTAAGGTCCAAGGGAGACGCTAGGATAAAGGGAGAAGAGAAGGATGAAAACGAAGGAGTTAGGGAGGCGATAGGAGCGGCAAAGAGTTCGTATGCAGAGAATCCGCATAGATCGAGTTACACAGTTGGGAAATTGCAGCATGAAGGATTTATAAAAAAGAGTGATGCGGTAACTTCTAATCCGATATCAGGATTGAATGTAGAAGGGAAGACAGAGTGTAAAATAGCAGATAAGAATGTTGGAGGGGAGAATGTAGAGTTTGAGGAATATTATGTAGATGTGGAAGATAGTAGGTTAATAAGAGAGGATAAGAAATGCGAGGAAGATGAGGATAGATTGTTTTATTGCATAAGAAAAATCAAGGATGTGAAATGCCAAGAAAAAGGTGATTGTGGGTATAATGTTGGTGGTGTGCTATTAGATAGTGTAAAATCTGGTATAGTGTATAGGTATAGTTATCCGACACTGACATTTGGGAACGCATATGGCATTAGCTCAGGCTACATGACAGATGCAGAGATGGCGCAATCTACAGTATTTAGATGTGGAACTAATTGTTGTGGCATAGAAACCATAAGAGCTAATTTTGATATTAAAGATAAAAATAATATAGGGACTTTTAAATTAAGTAGGATTACTAGTGTACAGCCACTAATGATAAAGCTAAATGGAGAAGTAATATATCACTCATTTGGAGGGTATAAATTTGAGAAGACAGGAAGGTATGCATCAGGAAATCAGCTAAGGTCTTATTATGCGAAAAATGATGCTAGCCCACCAAGAGAATGGACGAGCTTAATAGATACAGGTAATGGTGAATATTCATGCTATCCAAATAATCTAGGATATTTAACCATTAGAGAGGGAAGTGGCATAAGAACCGCCGCAGGGGGAGAATATTTTAGACCACTAGATGATCGAGACCTAAAACAAAAGCTAAGAGAGGGGAGTAATCAATTAGAAATAACGCTTGCATTTGATGATATTGGATTTTTAGAAACAGAGTTTTATTTGCAGCAGTATTGTTGTAAAGAATGGAGTGATGAATGGGATGGAGATTGTCCGCTATGAGAATAAAAGATGATAAATGGTTAAAAATGGAAAGTACGGGATCTTTAGGATACACATATTTCAAAATTCGGTTACTGGTAATTGCGTTAATAATAGCATTAATAATTATTTTAATAATTGAAGTTAATGCAAAGGAAAAAAGTGTTGGAGTATCAGGTGAAGGCTATAAAGTAAGTGAAGATATGGATGAGGTGATAGAAAAAGCAAGGAAAGAGCGAGAAGAAAAAGAAGTAGAGTTAAATGGGAAGTGTGAGAGAGTGGGGAGGGATTGCATAGAGCCAGGAGCAAGTAGGGTAATAAATGGAAAAACTGTTTACAGGGATTGTTGGAGATATAAGGATGCATATAGATGTAAGGGATATGCAAGGAATAACTGCACGGAATA
>CAISOX010000114.1 GCA_903887235.1 uncultured Alphaproteobacteria bacterium
ACTTTAAACAACCATGCAAATTCAGAGTCAAAGGCTCTATGATACTGTTCGTTTAAAAGTAATGGGTAAGGACTAATCACCAGGACAGCATTTTATGCTAGGGTGGGTAACAGTTTTCCTTGCCCTTAATCTAAAAAGTGTACATCTTTTTTAGATACATTTTCAACATACATGGGTGGGTAGCTGTAAAAACGGCAAACTGAGATTATAGAAAATAGGATAAAAGGAGGACAGAGAGAAATTTCTTTGATAACTATTCATATTTAAAAATAAATTTCACTTTACAGATTCTAACATGAAGATAAAAATAATTCCTCCTAAATTTTATGGATAAGTATATCAAAAGTAATTTACCGATAATGATAAAGTGATAGTAACTTTATAAGATTATAGACAAAAAGCAACAAATAATCTATATTGAGGTTGCGGTAGAGATAAATAATATACCGACCCTACTAATTATAGGAACTATTAGTTATGAATAAAGAAGTAATCAAAGTAGAACCATCGTATCATATTTTATTGAATGATATTGCCGATATAATAAAAAGAAGCAAACAAAATGTTGCGACTACGGTAAATTCAGCAATTGTATTATTATATTGGACAATAGGAAAGAGAATTGACGATGATATTTTAAAAGGAGATAGAGGGAATTATGGTGAGCATATAATATCTCAGTTAGCACAAGAATTAACAGTAAAATTCGGGAAGGGGTATACTAGAAGCAGCTTATTTAGAATGGTGAGATTTGCTAAAATATATTCAGATCAAAGAATAGTTGCTACAGTGTCGCAACAATTATCGTGGTCACATATTATAATTATTTGCCAAATAGAAGATGGGGTTAAAAGGGACTTTTATCTAGAAATGGCTAGAATAGAGAGGTGGAGTGTTAGGAGAGCTAGAAATAAGATAAATAGCATGCTGTTTGAAAGAACAGCGATAAGTAAGAAACCTGAAGAAGTGATAAGAGCTGAGATTGATAAACTGAGAGAAAAAGATGAATTAACACCAGATTTAGTTTTTAGAGATCCTTATTTATTAGATTTTATGAATTTGCCTGGCAAGTATTCTGAAGGTGATCTTGAGAACGCTATTTTGGATAATATAACAGAATTTTTGCACGAGCTAGGGAATGATTTTTGTTTTGTAGCTAGGCAAAAAAAAATGTCTACACAAAATACGGACCGATATCTTGATTTATTATTTTATCACAGGGGATTGAAGAGATTAATAGCAATAGAATTAAAGCTTGGAAAATTTGAGCCAGAGCATAAAGGACAAATGGAGTGGTATTTACGTTGGCTAGATAAGAATGAGCGCAAGGAAGATGAAGAGAGACCAATGGGAATAATATTATGTGCTGATAAAGATCAAGAAGATGTTGAGTATTTAGAGTTAGATGAAGCTAATATTCATGTTACTAAATACTTAACTCAATTACCACCAAAAAAACTGCTAGAAGAATACCTACATAGGGCAATAGTATTGGCACGTGCTAGTTACGAAACAAGGAGTCTAAAGAAAAAGGATGCAGATTAATGTGGAATTAGATAAAAAGCAGGCATATTTAATTAAAAGTTACTCATGAAGGAAAATTGGAATAAAGAGAATCTAGAGAGATATTGGCAGTTAGATGAAAGGGATCAAGAATTCTTGAATTATAAAAAGGAAGAGAATAAGTTGATCTGTGCAATAAAAATAAAATACCTAACTTTAAAAAATAATTTTCCAGAAAATCTAGAAGAAGTTCCAAAAAAAGTACTAGAGTATATAGCAAAAAATTTAAAAATTTCTCTTTGTTTAGCGAAGGAATACAAATGGAATTGCAGGCTATCAAGGCATCATAACGTAGAAATAAAAAGTCATCTTGGATATAAAGATTACATAGATGATATAAGAAAAGATTTTATCAATTGGCTAAAAACAGATCAAATATCGTTAGGACTGGGAAAACAAAAAATTATTGAAGGTGCTATATTGTATTTAGAAGAGAATAAAATTCTAATCCCAAAAAATCTAGAAAGGGAAGTCTTATCTGTTATAAAACATTATGAATATGATTTTTTTACAGAAATAAATAAGTTATTAAGCAAAGAAGTAAAAATAGAGTTAGGCAATCTATTAAAAGAAAAAACAAGCGATAATAAAAGCTTAATAAGCTATCTAAGAAGTGATAAAGGAGGAGTAAGTTTAGAAACAGTTTTAGAAAATATAGAAAAGCTAAAAAAAATAAAGTCCCTAGGTATAGATATCAAGATATTTAGCAAATATAAGTGGGATTTATTGAAGAAATACGCAGAGAAAGTTTCTGTTGAAAGAATTATGGATTTGGAAAGAAGAAATGAGTATTTAAAAAATGGGTTATTGGCGTGTTTTTGTCATATTAGAAAATTAGAGATAGTAGATTATTTAATAGATACGATAGTGCAAATAACGCATAATTTATATGCGAGAGCAGAGAGGAAAGCAGATAAAGCATTGTTAAAAGAAGTAAAAAAAATAAGTGTAACTGAGCAAATAAAATTATTAAAGGATATATCAAAAAAAAGTATAGAGAATCCTAAAAAAACTATAGAAGAGGTGATATATCCTATAGCAGATAAAAAAACATTAGAAAAAATAGCACAAGGAGATGCGCCAATTAAATATAAAGAGAAGCACTATAAATTCATACATTCTTCTTATAGTCATCATTATAGAAAAATGTTATCTCCGATACTTGAGGAATTAGAGTTTATAGCTAACAATCCAAAGGATAATGAAGTACTGCAAGGCTTGGAATTAATAAAAGTAAATCAAAATAAACGCACTATAGCGAAAGAGGAAGTGCCATTAGATGGAATAGTGCCAAAAAATTGTAGAGAATTTATATGCAGCGAGACAAAAGTTAAGAGGAATTATTATGAAATATGCTTATTATCTAGTTTACGAGATAAATTAAGGTGTAAAGAAATATGGTTAAAAGAGGCCTATAGGTATAGAGATCCACAAGAAGATGTGCATAAGGATTTTTATGAAAGAAAGGATTATTATTTCAATGAAATAAAGCAACCTAAAGAAGCTAAAGAGTTTATAGAAAAAGTGAAGCAAGAGTTGGATAAATGGATGAGAACATTTAGCAATGGTTATAATAAAAATATAAAAGTTACTATAGAGCTAAGAAATGGAGCATTTACAATAAAACTTGCAAAATCAAAAGCACAAGAGGCTCCAAAAAATATAGAGATACTAAAAAAAGATATCCAAAAACATTGGGTAGATTGGAGTTTATTAGACGTGGTAAAAGAGGCTGATTTAAAAATAAATTTTACGGATGAATTACAAAGCGT
Organism: uncultured Alphaproteobacteria bacterium; assembly: GCA_903887235.1. Lineage (GTDB taxonomy): Bacteria > Pseudomonadota > Alphaproteobacteria > Rickettsiales > Midichloriaceae > Aquirickettsia. The sequence continues at coordinate 3,336 of CAISOX010000114.1, forward strand.
AGGAGATAGAGAGTTTAGTAATAGTTTTATACAAAGAAAAAGAAAAATATTATGCGTTTATGGATTAGGAACTAACATTGGCTTAAAAAGAGCTAGTGGAGCAGATTTTAATGTAAGTTACGATAATTTAAGACACACTCAAAACTTATGTATAACGACAAATAATATTAGAAATGCATGCACCAAAATAGCAAATAAGACATTAGAGATAAGGGATGAGATACTATGGGGTGTATCAAGCACATTATTTTGTGCATCAGACGCAAGTCAGTTTGCAGTATGGGATCAAAACATAATGAGTGAATGGCATGTACGATATGGTGGGAAAGGAGTTATGGCATATTGGCATACAGATAAAAAATCATTATGCATATATTCGCAATTAAAAAGATGTTCATCCTCAGAAGTGGCGTCAATGATAAAAGGAGTTATACATCATTCAACTGAGGTAGAAGTACAAGCGAATTGTGTAGATACAAAAGGACAAAATTTAGGAGCATTTGGCTTTAGTTATATATTAAATTTTGATTTATTGTGTAGATTTAAATCAATGAGAAATCAAAAGCTATTCAGTCCAGATAAAGGTAAAGAATATAAAGAAATAAAAGAAGTGATATCTAGGGTGGTAGACTGGGAATTAATAGAAAAATATTATGAACAAATAATATTATATTCTGTGGCATTGAAATTAAAAAAAGCTGAGCCAGAAGCGCTATTAAAGATATTTAATTCAAATAATTTAAAGCATCCTGTATATCAAGCTATACAAGAATTGGGTAGGGCTGTAAAAACAATTTTTTTATGTAGATATTTAAGCTCTGAATCCTTGAGAAGAGAAATTCATGAAACATTAAATGTTATTGAAAGATGGAATGGCGTAAATGAGTTTATTTTTTATGGCAAAAAGGGAGTGATATCAACTAACAATTATGTTCAACAAGAGCTAGTAATATTATCACTTCACTTAGTGCAAGCTTGCATGGTCTACATCAACACATTAATGATTCAAAAGGTCTTAAGTTTAAAAAGATGGAAAAATGTGTTAACTGAAAGAGATAAAAAGGCACTAAGCCCATTAATATACGAACATATTAATCCGTATGGAAGATTGGATCTGGACATGAAGAAAAGAATTAATTTTATGGTGAGTGATAATGAATAAAGAAGAAATTATAACAGGTTTTGTAGAAGATTCTTATACTATTAGGATGTCAGCGAGTAAAAAAGCAAAACAAATAGCAAAATATTTTAGACAGGAACGCGCAGATTATGAATATACAAAAGATGTATTTAGAAAATTAAGAGAAATATTGGATATCAGAGTAACAAAAAAAGCAAAAAAGTTACCCTATGTCCCTACTGAAGAAGAGATTAAAAAATATTATGAAGTAGTATGGAAATCTAAAAATTTACTTCATATAATCATGATCAAAACATTATTATATACAGGAGTTAGAGTAACAGAATTAATTAATATAAAATTAGAAGATGTTGATATCAACAATTGTCAAATAAAAATTAGTAACGGAAAGGGAAATAAAGATAGAATAGTTCCGTTCCCACAAAACTTTAAGGAAGTATTAGGCGTACATGTACAAGCAATGAGCAAAATAAAGGCAAAATATCTCTTTGAATCATCATGGAAAAAGCAATATACAGATAGAGGAATAAGAAAAATACTGGAAAAATATACTAAGGAGGCAG
>CAISOX010000115.1 GCA_903887235.1 uncultured Alphaproteobacteria bacterium
CATAAAGCAAATGGATAGAGAGCATAATTTGGAGACAATTGAAGGCCTAAAACCAGAAAAGCAAAGGAAAATGGCAGAAGAAAGTAATAATCATTTTATAAAGCTTCTTGCAATAATAGGAGATAAGCTTGGTATACATGGTAAATTGCGACTTGAAAATAACATATTCCAACTATGCTATCGTATTTTAAAAAGAAAATAAAAACAGAGTTGCGATCATCTGTATACACCTTGAAATGCTCATTACAAAGAAAAATCAAAATTTTCGAGGGGAATACCCATGCTATGTGATTATTTACAGTGAATTTTTAACAATATTCAGGATTTTTTCTTCTACATTTATATTTTTACCGCTGGCTTGGGCAAAATCAGAGTTTCCACCTCCATTTCCATCAATAATATCAAAACATTTTTGAAGCAATTCTTTGGCATTATATTGAGGTAATATATCCTTTGAGACGCCGATTAGAAGAGAAGTTTTATTGTTAGATTTATCCGTATTAATTAATACCATAACAGATTTGGTATTGTTTTTAAGGTTATCATAAATACTTTTGAGGTCTACTTTCTGCTCATTCAATTTTAATAACAAAATTTTGTTATCATTTACACTAATTTCTTCTAGTCTGAGAAGTAGCAATTCATTTTTGCATTGCTCATTAATCTTTGTTAAACTCTTGATTTGATTTTGCAAATTACATACATCGTTAACTATATTTTCTTCTTTACATCTTAGCAATTGCACAATTTCTTCAGTTTTATCAGCTTTGTTTCTAAAATAATCTAGCGCCTTAATGCCGGTTAATGCTTCAATTCTTCTAACGCCTGCGGCGATTGACTCTTCGGATGATATTGCAAATAACCCTATCTCTCCAGTGTAATTTACATGAGTACCGCCACATAACTCGATTGAATCACCCATTGAAATAACTCTGACTTCATCGTCATACTTTTCACCAAAAAGTGCCATTGCGCCACATTTCTTTGCATTATCAATATTCATTAAGTTGGTTGAGATCCTTTTATTCGCAATGATCATAGTGTTCACCAATTTTTCTACTTCTATTAGCTCAGCTTTGGTCAAACCTTTGTTATGTGTAAAATCAAATCTTAATTTTTCATCATTTACTAAGGAACCCTTTTGAACTACATGTTTTCCCAAATTATTTCTTAGAGCAAAATGTAAAAGGTGAGTGGCTGAATGATTAGCTTTAATCTTGTTTCTTAATTCATAATTTACTAGTAATTTTACTTCATCTCCCACATTTAATTTTTCCGATAAATGAACGAAATGTCCATGTATTTTTCCTACAAATAGTTTTGTATCGTAAATTTTACTATTGTTGATTAAACCCTTATCTCCAATCTGTCCGCCAGATTCTGCATAAAACGGTGTTTGATCAGTGATAATTACAGCTTTCTCTCCATCATTTGCAAATCCTACTGATTTATCATTTACTATGATTGCTTGAATTTTTCCTACAAAATTAGCATTCTCCTTTCTTATAAATTCGGTACTTCCAAATTTATCATATATATCATACCAAATAGGCGAAATTCCTATTTCTCCACTGCCACTCCAATTAGCTTTAGCTCTAATCTTTTGTTCTTGCATGGCAGTTTCAAAACCTTGATGGTCAAGTTGTAAATTTCTTTCTTTCAAAATATCAGCCGTTAAATCGAGTGGAAAACCATAAGTATCGTATAATTTAAATGCTTTTATTCCACTCAAAATGCCATCTTTAGGCAGATGATCTATCTCTTCTTTTAAATACTTTAAGCCATTTTTTAAGGTATTTTTAAAGCGTTCCTCTTCCATATTCAAAGTTGAGATTATTAAATCACTTGCTTCTAATAATTCAGGGTAGGAGCTTTTCATTTCATTAATAAAAATGGGAGCTATTTTTGACAATAAATTATTATCATACTCTATGTTGTGAACATGCCTCATTGCTCTTCTCATTATTCTTCTTAAAACATATCCTCTGCCTTCATTTGATGGTAAAACTCCATCCGCAATTAAAAAACATGAAGAACGAATATGGTCAGCTATTACTTTATTAGAAACAATTTTTTGGTTATTACCAGTAAGTTCAATTATTGCATTTATTAATTTCTTAAATAAATCTGTGTCATAATTGTCATTCACTCCTTGCATCACAGCACTAATTCTTTCTAGACCCATGCCTGTGTCTATTGAAGGTTTTGGAAGATTGATTTGATCACTAGATTTTAATTTTTCATATTGCATGAAAACTAAATTCCAGATCTCAACGTACCTGTCACCATTTTCATCTTTTGTTCCTGGAAGTCCTCCAAAATATTTTTCTCCGTGATCATAAAAAATTTCCGAACATGGGCCGCATGGACCTACGTCTCCCATTGACCAAAAATTATCATTTGTTTTAATTTTAATTATTTTGTCATCACTGAAGTTACTAATTTTTTTCCATAAATTTAGTGCTTCAATATCTTCATGATATACTGTGATGTATAGTTTTTTCTTATCTATTTGTAACTCTTTAGTTAAATATTCCCATGCATAAAATATTGCTTTTTCTTTAAAATAATCTCCGAATGAAAAATTACCCAGCATTTCAAAAAATGTATGGTGTCTAGCGGTAAGTCCAACATTTTCAAGGTCATTGTGCTTTCCACCTGCACGAATACATTTTTGAGAAGTGGCAACCCTTGGATATTCTATTTTTTCTTTACCTGTAAATTGATTTTTAAATTGAACCATACCTGAATTGGTAAATAAAAGGGTAGGGTCATTGTGTGGAATCAGAGTAGAGGAAGCTAAAATTTTATGATTATTTTTTTGAAAATAATTTAAAAAAGATTCTCTAATATCATTAAGCAACATTTGCAAACGGCGATAATTTCAGTTAGCCAAAATATAATATAATCTGTGCTTTAGGTAAACAGAAAAGCCAATAATCAATTATAACTATGAATTATAATCTTGTCTACAACCTATGTATCAAAACGAAAAAGCTCAGCAACACTGTAGTCGCTGAACTTTTTTAGCAAATTTTAATTATTTATAGCTCTTCTTTTGGTTGATCTACGCCCTCTACTGCACTGCAAATAGCTGAAATAGTGTTTTCAAATAAATCAATCCCAGCTTCAACTTTGTCGGTTTGAAATTGTTTTACAGCTGTGGAACTTTTAGCATCGTTAACATCTTGCATGATAGCTGAAATTAAACTCACTTGCTCGCTTGCTAATGTTTTGCCGTTACTCGTAAGATCAAGTACTGCTTTAATATATTCAGTCCCTTTCAAATCAGCGGATACTGCATTAAAAGTTTGAATTGTATCCTTAACAAAAGATTTTAAATATTCTAATGCATTACCTTTTAAACCATAATCAACTTCTAATTTTTTAGAAATTAGCATAGTTAAATCTACAGCTTTTGTTGGGTTATTTTTATAATCTTGTGCTTTAAAAGCAGCTACGCAAGGTTTTATCTCCTTAACTATAGTAAAAAAGGCTTCAGCCTCCTTGAAAAAATTGGTCATTTCTATTACATTTAAAATTGTTTAAATGAAATAGTTCCATAAAAAAAATTCATTGTCTACAGCCATAGGTTTAATGAGCCTTTTAAGTTGTGCAATTAGCTTGTGTACTTTTATGAATTTTTCTTTATTATCAAACTTGTATTAAAATTCAACTTATATATGTTTAAATTTATGTGTCTGTATTATGCAAGATAACTTATTTGAAAGGAAAGATGATGGGAATCTAGAATACAAGGTATTGGCGAGAAAATATCGGCCGAAAGTATTTGGCGATATAATCTCTCAATCACACGTGACTCAAATAATCAAAAATTCTATCGATAATAATAAAATACATCATGCTTATATACTTACAGGAATAAGGGGTGTTGGGAAAACAACATTTGCAAGGATATTATCCAAAGCATTAAATTGTACCAAAAATGAAGGTAACAAACCTACTTTTGAACCATGCTTAACTTGTAAAAATTGTGTATCAATTGAGGAAAGTAGACATCAGGATGTTTTAGAGATAGATGCAGCAAGCAACACAGGAGTTGCAGATATCAGAGAAATTATAGAAAATGCTAAGTATAAACCCATTACAGCCAGATATAAGGTATATATCATCGATGAGGTTCATATGCTGTCTAACAGTGCTTTTAATGCTTTATTAAAAACTTTAGAGGAACCGCCAGAGCACGTGAAGTTTGTTTTAGCAACAACAGAAATAAAAAAAATACCATTAACAGTCATATCAAGATGTCAAAGATTTGATTTGCATAGACTAACCATTGAAGAATTAGCTAGTTATCTACAAAATATTGCTAAAAAAGAAGGTTTTGAGATTAATGAAAGGGCTTCAATGTTGATTTCAAAAGCTGCTGGGGGTTCGGCTAGAGATGGTTTATCTCTTTTGGATCAAGCTATACTTACATGTAAGGAGAGCATTATAGATTTGGAATCAATAACTCAAATGCTAGGCATTATCAGTCTGGAATATGTTTATGATTTATTTGATCTAATATTAACAGGAAAGTTAAAGGATGCTTTAAGTATTGCAAGAGATTTATATACCAAAGGAGCAGAGCCATTTATGATTTTACAAGAGTTAATTGAAATTTCATATAAGATTAGTCTTTGTAAAATAGGTGATGCTAAAAATCTGATTATGTCTGATTTTGAATTGCAAAAATGCAATTTTATAGCAGAAAAAACATCAATAATAATTTTAACAAGATTTTGGCAAATATTGAATAAAGCTTTTGTTGACATGAAGACTTCATACAATGAAATGCTTTCACTTGAAATGACTATCATTAAGATGACTTACGTAAATCTTACTATCACTCCTGAGGAGATTTTGAAATCATTAGGTGATGATGGTGATGGGAGCTCAAAAATTACTCAATCTAATGTCTCACAGGACGTAAAAAAAAACTTTTTAATTTAAGTAGTATTGAGGAGTTATTTCTTTTTTTAGAAGAGAAGATGGAAATGATGTTGCTTCATACGATTAAAAATGACTTATCGATTATTGAGTTTAAGGAAGGTTATATAAAAATTCAAGAAATCAAAAATACCAACATTAGCAAACAAGATATAAAAGTAAGGTTAATTTCTGTAACGGGTTTTAATTGGGTGATTGAAAGTGATAATTCAAACAAAGGGATAAATTACGGTGAGCAAGAAAATATGAATATTGAAAAAAGGAGGCAAAAAGTTATAAATCATGAATTAGTTCAAAAAACACTTAAAAGCTTTTCAGAAATAGAAATTGATGATATTAAATTATCCAATATTGATAACAAATAAGTAAGTATTTATGAATATTCAACAAATGATGAAGCAAGCTCAATCAATGCAAAAAAAAATGCAGGAATTGCAAAAAATTATGGATGCAAAAGAAATTACAGGCACTGCTGGTGGCGGAGCTGTTACTATTGTAACTACGGGAAAAGGGGAAGTAAAAAAGGTTAAAATTGATAAAAGTATTGTAAATCCTGATGATACAGAAATAATAGAGGACTTGATAGTTGCTGCATTCAACAATGCAAAACAAAATTCAGAGCAATATAGCAATGAAGAGATGAGTAAATTGGGTATTTCTCCTGATATACTAAAAGGAATGATGTAATAATAAAATAATGTTAAAATTTTGCTATAATTTATAAGCGTACTAGTTTACATGAAGGCGGATTTATTTCAAAAAGAATGTGTTTTTTTTTATAGCGTTAATGAAAAGGGAAAATACCCAAAATCGAATTTGCCTGAAATAGCATTTTTAGGAAGGTCAAATGTTGGTAAATCTAGCTTAATTAATTCCTTAGTAAATAGAAAAAATTTAGTAAGAACATCAAATTCTCCCGGTAGTACAATAAAAATAAATTATTTTAAACTTGGAGACAAATTGATGTTGGTTGATTTGCCTGGGCACGGATATGCAAAAAGGGCTAAGCATGTGGTAGAAAATTTAAGTGATTTAATTGAAGATTACTTATTAAGGAAAGAAAATTTAAAAAAATTAGTATTTATAATTGATTCTAGGCGTGGTATCGATAAAGAGGATGAAATGCTGTTGAATTTTTTTAAAAATATAGGTACGAGTATGTTACTAGTGTTTAATAAAATCGATAAACTCAAAAAATTAGAACTTCAAGATTTAAATGATTCGGTTAATATAATGATTAATAATTTTGATTTTATAGAGGGGGCGATGTTTACCAGTTGTCTTAAAGGATTTGGTATAAAGAAATTGAAAGAAAAAATAATTCAAAATATCTAGTGCTTATGAACAATATTGAAAAAGCTTGTATAGAAAAAAATTTAAAATTAACAAGTCAAAGGAAGATAATTGCAGAGGTTTTGTCTAATTCTACGGATCATCCAGATGTAGAAGAGTTATATTTTAGGGCTAATAAGATAGATTCAAAGATTAGCTTAGCAACTATTTACAGGACTCTTAATCTCTTTGAGCAATATGGTCTTATTAAAAAACTTGAAATTGGAGAGGGTAAGGCAAGATATGAAGAATTTAAAAAAGCTAATGAACATTTTCATCTGGTAGATATTGAAACTGGAGACATTGTAGAATTCAAAAATAAAGATTTAGAAAAGCTTAAAGAAAAAATTGCGAAAGAATTAGGTTATAAATTAGTTAACTCAAAACTTGAGCTATATGGAATTTCTATCAAAAAATAAATATAGCATAATTCAGCTAGGTATTAACATCGTCATTCTTCGCTTATGTAGGTTTTACTACACTTTGCTCATCATTCCTTGTCACTACATATCTGACTCAAGCTATATTATACCCAATTCCCTAAAATAATTTAACATTTAAATTGAGTCTTTTAGGTAATTGGTATTAATTGAATTTAAGCGTTAAATATGTGTATATTAAGTACTTAAATTTTAGCGTAGAATATGAAAAATTGTTTGCATTGTAATCAAGCTGTTATAACGAATGAAAAATTTTGTTGTATTGGTTGTAAAAGTGCAAATTATCTTATTAATAAACTAAATCTGAAAGATTATTACAAGTATTGTAGAAATATTTATAATACATCTCCTCCGAAGGCTTCGGGATTTGAAAATAAAATAAATTTTATTGATGAAGTGATTCATGGTAAGCAAGGAGAGTTCACAATCAATTTGTTGGTCGATGGTATTGTATGTGGTTCTTGTGTCTGGCTAATTGAAAATTCACTGAAATCACTAGACTATATCAGCTCGGTGAAATTTTCGCTCTCTACTAGGAGGTTGGAAATTGTATGGAAAGGGGAGGTGATAAATGTGAATGAGATAACAAATTTGATTCTTAATTTAGGGTATCAAATTTCACCATATGATATTAAATTATTAAATGATCAAGAAACACTTCAAGAAAAAGAATTATTGAAAGCAATTGCCGTTTCAGGGTTTGCATCAGCTCAAATTATGGCTTTTGCATTTGCAGTGTGGATTGGTAATTATAATCAAAGTATGGGAGAATATCTTAGATATATATTTCATATAGTATCAGGTGTTATTGGAATACCATCCATAATATATTCCTCTAGAATTTTTATGATTTCTTCATATAAAGCTTTAAGAAATGGTAGAACAAATATTGATGTTCCTATTTCAATTAGTATCATAGCAACGCTTCTAATCAGTATTCAGGAAACCATAAGAATGAGCGAATATGTTTATTACGATGCTTCAGCAAGTTTGACATTTTTATTGCTTGTTGGGAGATATCTGGACTTAAAAGCAAAAAATAAAGCAAAATCTAATATAAGAAACATTATGTTTCAACAGCCGAGTGTTGCAAATATAATAAAAGATGGTGGGATAATAAGTGTATCTGCAAAATCAGTAAAGCAAAATGATTTAGTGCTAGTTAGAGCGGGGGAAAAATTTCCTGTAGATGGGGTAGTAGAGGAAGGTGAAAGCGAAGTGGACAACAGCATAATATCTGGTGAAAGCAATTCAATAATCATAAAGAAGGATTGTTTAGTTTATGCAGGGACGATTAATCTCAATGATACTCTAAAAATAAAAGCCAAAAATGCAGGTGAAAAAACCACATTATCTGAAATAGTTAGGCTTGTAGAAAATATTGAAAAAAATAAATCAAAATTTGTTAAAATTGCAGATAAATTATCCCAGTATTTTACTCCAGCTATTATATTTCTGGCACTTTTTACATTCATTATTTGGCTAAAAACGGGTGTGATGAATGCTACGTTAAATGCTGTTACACTTTTAATTATCACATGTCCTTGTGCTGTTGGTCTTGCAGTTCCCATGGTTCAGATCATAGCTTTTTCTAAGTTAATAAAACATGGTATATATATTAAAAAGTCAGATTTTTTAGAAAGGGCTAATTTGGTTGATACGATTGTTTTTGATAAAACAGGGACATTGACGCATGGTGAACCTATGTTATTAAATTTTGATGAATTTAATGATCAAGAAAAGTTGTTTATAGCATCTATGGCTTCAAAGAGTGCGCATATTTTATGTAAGGCTATTGTGAAAAATTACAAAGCTCCAATTTTAGATTTGGACATAAAAGAAACAAAAGGAAGAGGGGTATATACAAAATATCAAAATAGTGAAATTTGGTTAGGTAATAAACTGTGGTGTAATGTAGGAGATCAGAAAAATGAGGATAATTATTTAGAAGTTTGGTTCAAAAAAGGTAATGATACACCAAAAAGGCTGATTTTTAAAGATGAACTTAGAAATGAGGCTAAGCAGGTTGTGCAATCTTTGCAATCAAAATATGAGGTATTTTTACTTTCAGGAGATAAAAAATATAATGTAAAGAAGGTAGCTGAGGAGTTAGATATCAAAAATTATTTTGGTGAAAAAAATTATGAGCAAAAATACCATTTCATACAGGAGCTGTCAGGGCGTGGAAAAAAAGTGTTAATGATAGGGGATGGTCTTAATGATTCTGTTGCATTAAAAGGCTCATATGCATCAATTTCACCTAAAACTTCCATTGCAATTTCCCAGGATGTGTCGGATGCAATTTATAACGGAAATTTACTAAGTATTTTAATGATATTTAAAGCCTCAAAATTAACCGTCAAATTAATAAAACAAAATTTTACGTTATCTGTAATTTATAATTGTTTAGCAGTTCCATTAGCGATGATGGGTAAGGTCAATCCGATAATTGCTGCTATTTTTATGTCCATTTCCTCTATTACAGTAATACTTAATTCTCTCAGATTTAAAATCAAACAAGATTAATCTAATTTCTGTTACTAAAGCTTAAAATAAATTCTGCACCAAACTCCTTTTTGCTTCTACATATAATGTCTCCATGCATTTTGAGCATTGCCTGTTTGCAAAAATTAAGTCCCACTCCATAGCCATCAGTCGTGATGTTTTTTTGAAATAGCAGCTTCATAATTTTGTTCTCGATTCCGTAACCATTATCCTTTATATGCAACTTATTTTTCTTAATGTATATTTCTATTTTTGCCTCATTGCCAGCATATTTAAACGCATTTTTAAGTAAATTAAATATTATATGGCGTACCAATGTTGGTGAGCCAGTAAATTTAAAATCTTCCTCTTTTTTACTAATATATTTAACTCTTTCTTTATTGTCTTGAGTCATTTGAAAATTATTTAGTGCCTCAATGATACACGTATTTAATGAATAAGTGCCCCAATCCTTAGGTTTAACATTATTATCTACTTTTATGCTACTCAACATTATATCGATATCTTGTATCGCTTGTGCATTACACTGCTCTAAATTATCAACATAATCAGAGATTAATTCAAATTTTTTATTTTTTAGGGCATTTCTGATTAGATGACTTATTGTTATTCCAATGGTCAGTGGTGCGCTAACATCATGGGCTAGGGATCGACCCAAAATTTCAAGAGAATGTTGCTTAATTTTTTCCTCTCTAAACTTAGAGTATATAATAAATATTAATACTATTAATAATAGGATTGAGGAGTACAGTGGGGAAAATACATTATCCATTTGAATACTAAGTATAGTTTCTGATTGCAATAACAATTTACATGCTAAAATGAGCATAACAGCTATTGATGTACCAATAATTATTAAAATCCAAGCATAATATAGATTAGTTAACACGAATAATCCGACTACTGAGATGAAGTAATTTAATCCCCAGATAATTGTGTAATCACTAATAAAAAGCATATAGGCACTTGTTAAGGGAAAAGCTAATAGTAAAAGTAAATGCCATAATAAAATAGGATTTTTATTAACATTCAGTAGTTCATGTAAGATTAATGATATACTTAAAAGTAATGTAGCATATCGCAGTAATTGTGCGATAATATTAGCCATGTCAGTAAATGAGGAATAACCGAATACAAGTATCGGGATGTTAACGAACATAATTAACAGTGCTATGATGTATAATAACGATTTGTTAAAAGCTATTTTATGCTGAATATCAATGATGTTGTTAATAGCATTGCTAATGTAGTGTTTTAAATTAATTTTAAACACTACATTTTTTGATACTTCAATAATACCTTTTTTAATTTGGTATTGGTGGGCTATATAGAAGCCCAATCCACTTCCAAAAACTCCAATCATTGAACTTTCAATATCAAATTCACCGGTGTAATATCTACCAATTAAAACAAAAATCAGAGCAACGGCTGTAGAGAATATAAAAGTAAATTCTGTGGTTTTTACCCTTCTTAAAGCTAAAAGTAATGGAACAAATAACACAGGGAAATTAAAGTTGTTCACAAGCCATATTAACTCTAAAATTTGTTTGCTAATTAACGCAATTGTTACTGCGCAGACAGCTATGAATAAAGAAGATAATTTGGCTATTAACACCAGCTGTTTATCACTTGGCTTGTTAAGAAATGGTTTAATAATATCTTTGGCTATAATTGAACTTGATGTATTAATCCATGAATCTGCAGACGATTGAATTACTGCTAAAAGTCCAACTATAATTAACCCCTTTAGACCGTCCGTTAATGAATAATCGATAAAATAGTAAAATGATAAATTGCTGTCTATATCTGGAAATTCAGATTTTACGATCAGGCCTATTATACATACTGAAAATGTCAATATGAAGGCACATAAAAATATCACCCTTAGTGACTGTTTTATTTGTTTTGAATCCCTTGCTATCAATAACCTTTGGCAATAAGATGCCTCAATAAAAGGCATCAAGAATAATAAAATCAGACTTATAATGTATCTGGCATTATTAAGTGTAAAATCTACCTGTTTGTGAGTTTCTGGTATTTTACTCATAATGGCATGGTAACCTCCAGATTTAAAATAAGCATAGCCACAAGCTATCGGGATTATAAAAAAGAAAATTAAAAATTGAAATATATCTGTTATAATCACAGATCTTACTCCACCAAGTGCCGAATATAATGTTACCACTCCTATCCCAATAAATGCACCTACCTCGTATGAAAGGCCAAGGAAATGTTGGAATAAATATGCAATAGCAGTTGTTTGAACGCTTAGTACGGCCACTGAAAATAAGATTGAGGATATCGCTGTTACATATTTACCAGTTTTTTTATAGGCTGATTCCATTATATCAACTACAGAGATTGAATTTTTAAAATATTCAAGATTTTTACTGAAGTACATACTTGTTGTGATCCAAACTAGTGGTTGTATAAAAAACGGTAACATGAAAAGTAAACCTAGTTCATAAACTTTACCTGTTTTTCCTAATATATATTGTGCAGAAATGTATGTTGCAAACATCGTTGCCACAATTGCAAAGGTGCTGAAATTTCTATCGCCTACGGTATACTGTTCAATATTTTTAATCTTCTTAGCTTGCAATAAACCCAATACGGTAATAAATAAAAGATAAGATACAATTATGGCTACGTCAATATGATGTAATTTTCCCATAGTTTTCAGCTATTTTAAATAAGTAGTAGTAGCAAATCAAAATTTTAAACAAAATGCAAATACTTTTTGCGATAAAGTTGATTTATGTAGTTTGAGTTGCGATTGTCAGTTTAATTCATCGTTGAAAATAGTACCAATATAAGTAAAAAAAGATATCTGAAGATTAAGCTATATTGTTATTTAAGGTTATAATAGGCATCAAAAATTGATGTATATAGGTGCGTGATCAGATGGTTTGGTCCATCCTCTTGTCTCAGTAAGTACTCCAGATCTTGCTATCTTATCGGCTACTGCTGGAGACACTAAAATATGATCAATTCTCATACCTTTATTATGTTGCCAACTACCAGCTCTATAATCCCACCAACTAAATTGTTGGACATTATTATTAAATTCTCTAAATGTATCTATAAATCCGATTTTTAACAGTTTTCTAAAGCATTTTCGTTCTTCTATATTAAACAATAACTTCCCTTCTGATCGTTTTGGATCATAAACATCGATTGCCTCAGGTGCCACATTAAAATCACCGCCAATTATTATGTTTTTTTCATATTTCATTAAGTATTCTAATCTGTCTTGTAATTTTTGAAAAAAATCTAGTTTATAGGCAAATTTTTCCGATCCCACTTCAGAGCCATTAGGTACGTAGACTGAGATAATTTTATAGCATATTTTTTCTATAACTATTGTGTTTTCTATATATCTAGCTTCTTGATTTTCTCCCATTCCTTCTAGTTTTGCAATAGTATCTTCCGGTGGATACTTACTCAAAATAGCAACGCCATTGTATGCTTTTTGTCCAAAAATTGTAATATTATATCCTAAATCACTTAACTCTTGATAAGGGAATTTTTCCTCGATGCACTTAATTTCCTGCAGCAGTATTATTTTTGGATTATGTTCTTTTATTACATTAACAAGATGATCAAATCTAGAAAATATCGAATTTACATTCCAACAAACAATCATTAAACCTCTGATTAATGGCTCCCCGGGCCGGATTCGAACCAGCGACCGAACGGTTAACAGCCAGTTATTCTTTAAAATTGCAATAGCCTGAATTAGCTTTATACAGCCCTAATTTACTTAAATTGTATCGTAAAATTAAGTCATTTGTGATGAAAA
>CAISOX010000116.1 GCA_903887235.1 uncultured Alphaproteobacteria bacterium
GCTCCAGTTTAGAATGATAAAATTTTCTTCTAGAACCGCAAGTCTTACTGTTAGTTATTTCCTCAAAGCCCAATGTAAGTAGAGCAGCATGTAATTCATCCCAAGTAAAATCCTTGGGAACTTTTAGCAATCTTATAGTTAGTTTCTGCTTTTTACTCATTGCCAATCTTCAAATAGTAACTAAAGCAAGTGTAGAATATCTTTGTCAAAATAGCAACTAAAAATAGTTACTATAGGCTTTTGTTTGTGCAGCCTTACAAATCATCTGAGCGTATTCATTAATCAATTGGTTTCTGTAGGTTCTTTAGTGTGAATTCACGCTTAATCAAGAAATATCATAAATTTAAAGATTGGTTATTATTTTGCTCATCCATTGTCTTTCATGAACTCTGCCGCATTGAAAATTTTGATGGATTAATAAGGTAATAATTTTGATGATATTGACGCTCTCTTCGTTAACCAAGTATAAGAAAAATTAAATACTAAACCAAGAAAAATTTTAAACTTTTTGACACCTCTAGAATTTTGTGAAACAATGGAAAACATTTTAAATTAGGGCCGTGATTGTCACTTTAATTCGCCGACCCTGGTATTACCCCTCGTGATACCTAAAAGATTACACCCCAATATTTAAAGAAATATCAATAATAAGGATGAACTATGGCAAATTATTTATTAATAGCAGGATATAGTTCTATTGGACAAGTGGCTGCCAAATTATTGCTTGATAAAGGACATAAGGTGATGATCACAGGTAAAAATATTGAAAAAACTAAAGAGATTGCCAGTGATCTTGGGGTTGGTTTCAAAATAGTTGATGCTGCAAATTTTGATAATATGGATAAAATTTTGGCTGAAGTTAAATCAGAATTTGGACAAATTGATGGAGTAGCTAATTTTGCAGGTTCTTTATTGTTAAAACCTGCTCATTTAACATCCTTTGAAGACTATCAAGGGGTAATTAATGATAATCTAACTACATCTTTTGCGACTGTTAGGGCTTGTGCTCGGTATTTAACAAATGGTGGATCTGTTGTATTAATTTCTTCAGCTGTAGCTAAAATTGGCATGGCTAATCATGAGGCAATTGCTGCTGCAAAAGCAGCAATTGTTGGACTTGCTCTCTCTGCAGCTGCAAGCTATGCCGTAAATAATATTAGGTTTAATGTTATTGCACCGGGTTTAATTGATACTAATTTAACTAAATCTATAACTAATAACGAAACCTCACTAAAATTCTCAACTTCAATGCATGCTCTTGGTAGAATTGGTAAATCTTCTGATATAGCATCAGGAGTGGTGTTTTTTCTATTGCCAGAAAATGACTGGATTACGGCCCAAGTTTTAGCTATTGATGGCGGACTTAGCAGCATTCGTGGAAAAGTAAAGATATAAGAAATATATGAGTATATTGAGATTGATTTTGGGAGACCAATTATCAAATACCATTTCATCACTTGTTGATGTTGACAAAGCAAAAGATCTTGTTTTTATGTGTGAAGTAATGCAAGAGGCTAAATATGTTAAGCATCACAAAAAGAAAATAGTCTTTTTATTTAGTGCCATGCGTCATTTTGCTTTATCCCTTAAAAAATTAGGTCTTAGAGTTTGCTATATTAAAATTGATGATCCAGCTAATACTGGCTCTTTTGATACAGAGCTTAAAAGAGTTGTTGTAGAATATAAAATTAGTAAAATCATTGTGACTTTTCCTGGTGAATATAGAATTTTAGCTAAAATTAGGAGTTGGGAGGATTTACTAAAAGTTAAAGTTGAAATAAAAGAAGATACTAGGTTCTTATGCAGTATTGATGAGTTTAAGATTTGGACAAGTAATAAAAAGCAACTTCGAATGGAATATTTTTATCGCTTAATTCGCAAAAAATACCAAATTCTTATCAATAATAATGAACCAGAAGGTGGTAGCTGGAATTATGATGCAGAAAATAGAAAAGTTCCTGCCAGCAATGTTTTTATTCCCAGGCCCTATACTTGCAAAATAGATGAAATAACTAAAGAGGTGATCAAAATTGTAGATCAAAATTTTCCCAGTCATTTTGGAGATCTTGAACCCTTTCATTTTGCAGTTACTAGAGATGATGCTTTAAAAGTCTTAGATTATTTTATCAATAATAATCTAACTAAATTTGGTGATTATCAGGACGCCATGATTGAAAATGAGCCCTGGATGTTTCATTCTCATATTAGTCTTTACCTTAATTGTGGATTATTGGAGCCAATAGAATGTATAAGAATTGCTGAGAGTTCCTATTATCAAAAAAAAGCCCCTCTTAATAATGTGGAAGGTTTCATCAGACAAATCATGGGCTGGAGAGAATATGTTAGAGGTATTTACTGGCTAAAGATGCCAGAATATTATGAAGAAAATTTCTTGAATGCTAAAAGAAAATTACCTAAATTTTATTGGACTTCAGATACTTCCATGAATTGTCTTAAACAATGTATTAAAACTACTAAGGAAAATGCTTATGCTCATCATATTCAACGTTTGATGGTGCTCGGTAATTTTGCACTTCTTGCAAGTATTGATCCAAAAGAAGTAAATGAGTGGTTTTTAGTGGTATATGCTGATGCTTATGAGTGGGTAGAATTACCAAATGTTTCAGGCATGATTTTATTTGCAGATGGTGGGTTGCTAGCAAGTAAACCATATGCTGCAGGTGGGAGTTATATTAACAAAATGTCAAATTACTGTAAAAATTGCCATTATGATGTTAATCAAAAACATGGTGTTAAAGCCTGTCCATTTAATTATTTATATTGGAATTTTTTAATTGTAAATAAAGAGAAAATTTCAAACAACCCAAGAATAAGAATGATCTATAAAACATTAGAAAAAATGGACGAAATTAAAAAAGAGATGATTATGAGTGATGCCGCTAAATTTCTAGATTCAATTGATAATTAAAAAATGAAAAAATAGAGATTATTGGTACTGGTTTTACTGGGTTATTACTTACTCATAAATTCAAAGATTTATTTCGAGTGACTATCTTTGAAAAATCTCATGGTGCTGGTGGTATAATTGCCGCAAGATACGAAAACGATTATGAATTTGATCATTAAGCACAGTTTTTTGATAATAAGTTCAAGAACTAAGGTTAAGATTTTAAAAACTTGTGTGCGTTGCATGATGTAAGAGTCAATTGCATTCAGTTAGGCTATAAATAATTTAAATAGCAGATTAGAATAATGTTATACACCATAAAAAACATTAAAATTATACTTAATAACAATTATTTTTTTAGAAATTAGTATAAGTATATCTAGATTTATAATCCTTATATATTGGATTATGGAAGGTGCAATTAACCTAATGCTATTCTTCCAGCAGGGTAACCCCAGATGTCTACTAAATTATTGACACTTGTACACTATATAACTTTTGAATTGGCATGAAATGTAAAGCATGTTATGATTCATTGCTAAGATTAATCGGTTGTTATTAAAAAAGGATTAATAACTTATCATTGATAGTGTTTTATGAACGATACATGTTTAATGGAAAATATATGCGTTCCTTATAAAGATGGTGTAGAGCCTTTAGACCTTGTCACTGCTAATATATTGCTTAAAGAACTCGATTCTGGCTGGCAATTAAATGAATTAGGACATTTATATAAGCAATATAGATTCGACGATTTTATGCAGCCAATAAAATTTGCCAATAGAATTGCAGATTTAGCTGATAAAGAAGCACATCACCCAGACCTCACTATAGCTTGGGGTAAATGCTTAGTAGAGATTTGGACACATAAGATTGATGGCCTTACAGAGAATGATTTTATTTTAGCTGCTAAAATTGAGGCTATAAAATGAGCAATTCAGAAAAAATCTATACAGGACTCTGCGTATTTTTCTCAGTTATAATAGTATCTGGTAATTTAACATATCAAAAATTTGTCACTTTAACTATTTTACCATTTCATGCTTTCGAGCTATCTGTAGGTGCAATTTTATATCCATTAACTTTCTTAGTAACTGATTTACTAGCTGAATTTTATGGTAAAGAAAAAGCACGTTTTTGCGTAAGGCTTGCAATAATAATGAATATATTAGTAGCTATAATAATAGCTGGTATGGATTTGCTACCAGCAACTTCCTGGTCTAAAATTGATCAAGCCACGTTTCATAAAGTTTTTGGATTATACGCTATATCGTTTATGGGGTCTATTATAGCATGTTATATTTCACAAACAGTTGATATTTCATTATATCTGTGGATACGTAAAATTACTAAAGGCAGATATTTATGGATCAGAAATAATGGTAGCACAGCAATATCATTGTTAATTGACACCTCTACAGTGATTACATTTATGACCATATTTGGAGTATTGCCAAAGGAACAAATGGTATCATTGATAATTAATAGCTATTCTTTTAAATTATTTTTCACAATTTGTAGTATTCCTTTATTTTATCTTTGCATCAGTATAATAAAGATATTAACATCTCAAAAAAAAGTTGAGTAAATCAAACTTTTTTACTCTACATTTGTTCTATAATACTCATTTTTATAGGACCACAGATAACTAAAGTTGAATTTTTTCATAAGATTAGCGGCTTCAATGATGGTATTTTTGTCATCATAAATAATATAGTTCCGCATAACTTTGTCATTATTGAAATTTGTTTCTGATCGAGAAAATGAAAGTATTTCATTGATATTCTGGGTGCTTAAACAGATAGTTAATGAATTCTTTGCCAATAGAATAGCTAAAGCCAAAAACTGCCACATTTATTAATTTATCAAACATGATTAAATTCAGTTCAGTTAAATCGGCATAACTATAGTGATTTTACAACATTAAACAAATATGTATGTTGCTAGGCATTTTTATACTTCTCGCTATGATAATATTACTATGGTTAAATTATCATTAATTAATCTCCATCATAATTTCATTACGTCTCATAAATGGTAGGGTCCAAGGTGGATTATAAAATACATATATTGGTGGGGATAAGATATGCATTTCATTTTCTAATATATGCTTCTTAAGCTTCTCTTCATGGAGAGTAATATTTTGATCTGAAATCACACCTGAAAAATTAATAACTATATATTTTTTACTAGGAAGTTCTTTTAGTCCTATGTTTTTATTATTAGGTTGAGGGAGGGTTTCCATATTGTATTCAGAAGGCATTACAAAACTTATCTGCCAATTTTCCTGAAATTTTTGCTGTTTAACTGGAGCTGTCATTGGAATATCTTCTTTTGATTTATTATTGCCGAATATATAGTCAGCCAGCATTTTAAATCCTCCCCTTATTGCTTCTTTACGCTCACCTTGAACTTCCACCAAAGCTATGATCATTGGGTTATATTTTCTTATCTCAATATTTGCTTGAGATGAAACAACATGATATTTAGGTTTTTCGACATTACTCATAATTGGACCTACTAATACGCAACCTAAAATAATAATCAAAACTACTGATGCTATGAGTATATACTTTTTATTCATTTTATTCTTAATAATTTTTTATAATAATCAATGCTTCCATTGTAAACATGAGATAAATAATACCATAAAGCCAAGCTCTGTCTTTTATCATACCTTTTATATTCTTAAATAAAGATAATTGTTAAATATAGAGTTATTATGATAAAGTATCTACATATTTATAATACAATTTTCGTAATATAATGTTGACCACAGAGATACTTTCAAGAGCACAATTTGCATTCACTATTGGGTTTCATATTATATGGCCTACAGTTAATATTGGCTTAGGTCTTTTCCTTTTAATAATGGAGATTATGTGGTTAATAACAAAGAATAAGGTTTATCTTAGTCTCTATAAGTTTTGGGTTAAAATATTTGCTTTGGCATTTGGTATGGGAGTGGTAACTGGTATTCCAATGTCATTTCAATTTGGAACCAACTTTAGTAAATTTTCTGAATTAGCTGGATCAGTTATAGGGCCATTAATTGGCGTTGAAGTGATGACAGCATTTTTCCTAGAAGCTGCTTTTATTGGGGTTATGATTTTTGGCTGGAAAAGATTCTCACCTAAAATTCATTTAACCGCAACCATACTTGTAGTATTAGGAACACACCATTCGGCGTTTTGGATACTATCATTGAATTCATGGATGCATACTCCAGATGGAATTCATATTGTGGATGGAATTATAAGAATAGATGATTGGCTAAAAGTAATATTTAACCCTTCATTCCCATATAGGCTAATTCATATGATTTTGGCTTGCTACACTACAGCATCCTTATTATTGGCAGGTATCTTTTCATATTACATTATAAAGAACAAATATCTAGAGGTAGCAAAAAAAGGTTTTTCTTTAGCCCTATGGGTATTATTAGTTATAGTGCCACTGCAGATATTTATGGGAGATATGCATGGGTTAAATACTATTAAATACCAGCCTTTAAAAATAGCTGCTATGGAGGGATTGTGGGATACATCAAAAGGTGCTCCTACAGTATTATTTGGCATTCCTTCAGAAAAACTAGAAAAGAATTTATATTCAATAGAAATTCCAAAACTTTCTAGCATTATATTAACTCATGATCCTAATGGAGAAGTGAAGGGAATAAAAGAGTGGCCCAAAGATAGCAGACCTAATGTACCACTAGTTTTTTATACCTTCAGAATTATGGTAGGCCTTGGTTTTATTTTTTTATTTACATCTATAATTGGACTAATATTAAGATTTAAGAATAAATTATATTCCTATAGACCATTTTTATGGTTATGTGTATTATTAACGCCTGCTGGATTTATTAGCACTATATCGGGGTGGATAGTGGCTGAAGCTGGAAGGCAGCCATGGGTTATTAATAATATACTAAGAACATCAAATTCAATTTCCAATGTCAGGCCGGAATTAGTTATGGGATCCTTTTCTACTTTTTTAATAGTTTATCCTGTAATTTTTATTGCTTTCTTAATTTACTCGGGTGCTTTGGTTAAAAAAGGACCATTATCTCCAGATGATGCTTTAAAAGAGATGGATAAAGAAGAGTCTAAATGGATTCAAACTGCAAGCCATACAACTCATGTAATATCAGGTAAGTAAAATGGATATTGTTCTAATTTGTGCGGGCCTTATAATTTTTGGCATCATAATGTATGTTATACTTGATGGGTTTGATTTAGGTATTGGCATTATATTTCCTTGGGCTCCAACTGATAAATGTAAAAATAGAATGATGAGCAGTATTGCACCCGTATGGGATGGAAATGAAACTTGGTTAATATATGGAACAGGAGTTTTGTTTGCAGCTTTTCCTAAAGCCTATGCTATTATAATTCCAGCGCTTTACGCACCTATAATGCTTATGGTTACTTCATTGATTTTCAGAGGCCTTGCGTTTGAGTTCAGATTAAAAGCAATAAAATCGAGATGGATTTGGGATTGGTCATTTATTATGGGCTCCTATGTTGCAACTTTTTCGCAAGGAATAATTATAGGGGCTATTGTCGAAGGCATTAATAGTGATACATTTAAAAATTTTGATAATAGTTTCATTTTCTTGAATCCCTTTAGTATTACTACAGGATTCGCAATGATTATTGCTTATGGTTTATTAGGATCTACATGGGTTATTATGAAAACACAAGGCATAACAAGGAAATGGGCTCAAAATATTACAAAGCCCATTCTGATAATGGTAGTATTATTCATTATAATGATTAGCGTAAAAACTGCATATCAGCATGATTTAATCGCAGAAAGGTGGTTTAATTTTCCAAATATCTTCTTTTTATCTCCAATTCCTTTTCTCACTATTCTTTCAGTTTATTTAATACTATTTGGAATTAAAAGACAATATGATCATTTGCCATTTATAAGCGCTGTTAGTATTTTTATTTTGTGTTTTTTTGGCTTAGGAATTAGCCTTTGGCCCTACATAGTGGTACCTGACATAACTATATGGGAAGCTGCAGCGCCACCTGAAACATTAAAGTTTATTTCAATTGTTATTTGTATTTCATTACCAATTGTAATTGGATATACAATTTTTGTATATTCCTTATTTAAGGGTAAAGTAACTGATAAAGAAGACTTATACTGATTATAGGAAACAAAATGAAATTTTTAATAACAGGTAAGGCAGGATTGATTGGTAAAAAATTAGTTAGCTTTTTAATTAGAAATAATAATGAGATCAGCATATTAAAAAGAAATAGGAAAAAAATTAATGGCATCGAAGATCTAGAATCAATTAGCAAGGATCAACATTTTAATGCAATTATTAATCTTGCTGGAGCAAGTATTAGCTAAAGAAGGGAGCATGAAGCTATGAAAGGAGAAAATTATAGGATAAAAGTATATATTATAGGACTTGGACTAGTGCTGTGTAAAAATGGCGATGCTTTAGAAAAAATGCTACCTCCTTTTAAATTTGGATTAGGTTCAAATAATGAGTAAAAAATATTTCATTAATCGCTTTATCATAACAACAATTGTTACGATAAACTTATTGATATCATTTATAAATTTTAAATAAGGTTGATATTGAGAAAATGAAGAAAGGTTTATATAAAATTGCCATAATAGGTGCTGGAATATCTGGAATGAATTGTGCATATCAATTAAGTAAATTTGCAGATGTAACTGTTTTTGAAAAATCAAGAGGTTATGGTGGTAGAATGGCTACTAAATCAATAGGTGAATTTCAATTTGATCATGGGGCACAATTTTTTACTGCAAAAACTAAAATTTTTCAAGAATTTATAGATTCTTTTCAAGAAAAAGGAGTAATCCAACCTTGGAAAGCAAATTTTGTAGAAATTAATAATGGTCAAATACAAAAAAATAGGGAATGGAATGAAAATCATAAGCATTACGTAGGTACGCCAAAAATGACTAGCTTATGCAGATACCTTGGACAAAATCTGAATGTAGAATTAAATACTAAGATTAATAAATTAGTAAAATTAAATCACAAATGGGAAATTATTAGTGATGAATCTTGCCTTGGAACATTTGATTGGCTGATAATTACAATTCCTCCGCAGCAAGCAATAGAGATACTACCAGCTTCTTTTTTTAATTATATGGAGCAGATAAATAGTTATAAAATGCAGCCATGTTTTTCATTGATGATAGGAGTAAAAAATTCTTTGCAGCTAGACTGGAATGCTGCGATAATAAAAAATTCTAAACTAAGTTGGATATCTATAGATAATACAAAGCCATTAAGAAATTTGAAATATTCAATTGTTGCACTTTCAACAAATAAATGGGCTAGAGAAAATATTGAAAAAGAGGTAGAAGACATAAAAAATTCTTTATTGTTAGAATTAGAAAAAATTATTGAGCAAAATATTTATAAGCCAATGAATATAGATATTCATAGATGGAGGTATGCAAATATAGAAAAACAATATGGAGTAAAATATATAATTGATTATAGCAATAGGCTAGGTATATGCGGTGACTGGCTAATTAGGGGAACGATTGAGTCAGCATTTCTGAGTTCAACTTATTTGTTACATAAAATCATCAATTATCTATAAACTTTTACTTCTTTTATAACCTCAGTTCGGAGTTTTAGAAAGCAACTTGAGAGCAGATATTTTTAGAGGGTCGATAGTATAAGCAGCAAGAGCGGCAAGTAAGTGAGATAGAGCGATGTCTAGTATGCCAAATTTGATAATGATGTTTGAAGTCATCTGCTGCTGGAGAATTAATATTCCATGTATTTGGAGCAATTGCACATTTTGAAAGAAGATTAATATCTGAACGCACTAAGGATGGGCTTA
>CAISOX010000117.1 GCA_903887235.1 uncultured Alphaproteobacteria bacterium
ATAGTAATAGTTTTTATTTAAATTTTCAGGATTTAAATATTGTTCAGGAGGTTAAAATGTAATATAATCAGGATCGGTAATTAATAAAAAATGTCTCTCTTTTTGAGTCATTTTTGGTCTGACTCATTGGGGTCACTTCAGAATGAAAAAAGTAGTATTCAGAAGAATTGAGATTGGAAGCATCTCTAATAATAGGCCTAAGGTTAGAGAACGTGTTAAAATGGCAAAATGAAAATTTCCTTACCAAAACAAGAGCTATTCAAGATGATCTTTTAGCTAAAGATAAATTTTTAAGCTTGAATTTTTAACATTCTGAAGCCACCTTTTTTCCTAGAGTTTATACCTTACACTGCCATTTTAACACGTTCTCTAACCTTAGGCCTAATTGCAAAGATGCACTGCCGTTTTCACTAGTTCTCTGAACCTACCCCAGGAGGCATTGATAAATTTATCTAATAATGGAGAGCTGATTAATATCATAACTAAGGAAATAGAAGAATCAAAGAGCTGGATAATACCGCAATCTATAAAACAAGAAATTATAACGGAAGAATATATAAAAGAAAAAGCAGAAAAGGAGTTAAGTATTGTTGGGAGTGTTATGAATTATGGTAAGTCGTTCTTTGTATCAGATAATAGGAGTTTAGATGATAGATTAGAAGAGTACCTAGTAAGTAAAGTAACTGATAAGAGTAAAGAATCTGATGTAGCAACAATGATAAAAATAATGAGTGTTAATAAAGAAGAATGCTATATGCATGGGTATATATTAGATAGCTATGCTGAGATAATAGATCATGAAACAGTAAAATTTAATAACAGTGAGTTATGTAATAATGAAATATCTAATTATATTAATAAAGGATATATGGATGCGTAAAACTATGCTTTGCAAAATCCCTATTTTAGATGGAAATTGACAGATATGATAAAATGTAGTACAGTTCTGGGTAAAGTTGAGTTGCATTATTTAAGTTAATTTTCAAGAACATGGATAGAGATAGGGTTATGAATTACAAACCATTTGATACACATAAGTATATAAAGAGCTTGCAGGAAACAGGGTTTAATGAACAGCAAGCAGAAGTATTGGTAAAATCATTATTAGAAAGTAAAGATTTTGATTTATCCTTTTTAGCTACACGTGAACAGATAGTACTACTTGACAATAAAATAGATTCTTATAGAAAAGATACCAAGACAGAAATTGATAGCTTAAGAAAAGATACCAAGACAGAAATTGATAGCTTAAGAAAAGATACCAAGACAGAAATTGATAGCTTAAGAAAAGATACAAAAGCTGAATTTGATAGTCTTAAAAAAGATATAAAATTAGAAATGTCAGAACATAAGCAAAGTATAACAGCAGAAATGTCAAAAAATAAAACGGAAATATTAAAATGGGTAATTGGCTTATTTGTAGTGTTAGTTGTCACTATTCTAGTTAGGCCTTATTTAGGGTGATATATAAAGTCAATGGCATTCGGTTAAACCATAAGTAAGGGAAATAGCGGATTATAAGAATCAACTCATTGCGAGTTAAGCTTTTGGATTTTTAGAAAAATATCATTAAACTTTTTTTAATTTTCAATTTTTTCACTTTTTTATCAAGGGTATTATAAATATTTATGTAGGAATGTAGCATAAGGCTTTAGAGTGCTATATATCTGTGTTATAGGAGGTATTTTTGATGATTTTAAGAAAAATCTTTCCCAAAAAAGGAATGATACCGCTAAATTGTATAGCGCATGAAATCGGCTCTTTGAAGTTGTTATTTTTATAACTTGAAGTGACCCCAATGAGTCAGACCAAAAATGACTCAAAAAGAGAGACATTTTTTATTAATTACCGATCCTGATTATATTAGAAGTTTCCCTATTGACTTTTTGCTAATAATGATAAAAAGATGTATACAAGGAATTGAAGCTTATTTGTAGCCGCGAATTATATAAATAATATATTGACTAATTACTGTTTTTACAGTATTATGCGTATTAATCTCATTA
>CAISOX010000118.1 GCA_903887235.1 uncultured Alphaproteobacteria bacterium
CAGGAATAATAAATACTTTATATGTAAAGAAAGATGGCTCAGGTGGTTACACTATAGGAACCGATTCTACAGATGCTGTAAAATTAAATTGTGCGTCTACGCTATTCACTGCGAAAACTGTAGGTGAATGTGACGCAGTTAATTTGCCAGGTAAAAATAATAAACAAAAAGAGAAGATGAGTAAAGTATTAGAAGATATGAAGGATAGCACAACTCTTAATACTAAGAATATAAATGCCCTTAAAAGTATGGATGCTGATAAATTAAATGTTGTTAGCATAGAAACTATAGGTGCATTTACCAAAACAGTAGCTCGGAATCCTATAGATATGAGTGGTAAGTTAGATAAAGTATTAGAATATTATAGACAAATAGAAACGGCAATAGAACTTGAAATTGATGACTTACAAAATGCTGATAACTGTATAGTTTATGGCGTATGTAATTAAAAAAGGGGAATTAAATGAACAAATTATATCATAGCATTTCGATATTATTAACATCATTTTGTATTTATGGTGTTGCAAATTCGGAAGATTTTTATTTAAGAGCGGATTTAGGTGCTGCGCAGTCAAATAGTGTTAGTAACAATAAAGTACCTTTCTATAAAAACAGTAAAGAGAAAAAATTTACTAAAGGTTTTGCTTATTCAGTGGGAATTGGCTATAAATTAGAGCAAAATTTAAGAACAGAATTGGCTTATCATGGTATAAGTAATTTAAAATATAGTGCAAATATTGACAATAATGGTGCTATAGGCAGTGGTGAATATAAGCAAAAGTTAAAAATAAATGCATTAATGGCAAATATTATTTATGACATCCAGTTACCATCAAACTATAGCTTTAATCCATATTTAGGAGTAGGGCTAGGGTATGCTAAATTAAAACCTGGTATAGCATCAATAAATGCTATTAACACAACTCATAATTATAAAGCAAATAAATCTGATAACTTTACTTATGCTATTAGTGGTGGTGTTGCCTTCCATTTAACTAAGCAATTTATTTTAGATATAGGTTATAAATTCCAAGATTTTGGCAAAGTTAAAAAGTTTTCATCTTGGAGAGGATTTGACATTGATGACTATAAACCTTATAAGGGTAAATATGGGTTCAAGGTTAGAATACATAGTATGATGGCTGGCATAAGATATATCTTTTAGGGTTCTGTCGCTAGCACCAATCATGTATCTTATGCGTAAATCAATTTTAATAAAATTATTAATCCTTTTAATGGTAATGTTAATGACGTCAAAAGCACACGCAACAAATAAAATAAAAGACTTTATTCAGATGGATACTGAAGTGACCAACTAGGACCATCTCTGTTTTCTAATGCAACAAATTCAATCTCTTTTTCTTTAAAATTATTTATTAATTCAATTAATTTGCTCATCCTCCTACCCAGGCGATCAAGGCGTTGTACTACGATTTTATCGCCTTTTCTAATGCGTTCTAGTAATTTATTAAGTTCAGATCGGTCTTCTCTAATGCCAGATATTTTTTCTTGATAAATTTCGTCGCAGCCATAATTTTTCAGTTTTTCTAATTGAATATCTAAACTTTGCTCATTTTTAGAAACTCTTGCATAACCAAATACCATATTGATGTAAATAATTATTCCATAAACGGGTGTTTTCCAACATTAGTGAAAAAAGAGTGATAGCGAGTCGCTACAGTAATATAATTTAGGGCGTTACAGAGAAATTGATATGTGCAGTGTCAATAAGAAAGTAAAAGTGCACCACCATAGGCACGCAAAAGTGCACCACTAAAAAGTCAATAAAATAAGAAAATCAGCTCACAAAAATTACAAATATTAGCAACTAAAAACTTTTTATTAGTATGGGTTGTTGAGAA
>CAISOX010000119.1 GCA_903887235.1 uncultured Alphaproteobacteria bacterium
GATAGCGACTCTTAATAAAAGATATATAGAGGATTTCAAACCAAACAAAGGTAATTTTTACATTAATCTAACTACTACCAATAGTAAGGCAGATGAAATAAATAATAATCATTTATCAAAACTCAAAGGTGAATTATATAAAGCAAATGCTATTATTGATGGAGAATTTGGAAAAGATTCTTACCCAACCCTACAGGCATTGGAATATAAAATTGAATCTCAAATAATGATGCTTAAAAATGATCACAGAGGCAGATGGGTGAACGGAAGCTTAGGAGTTATAAAGGGTACAAACAAAGCTGAAGATGGAAGTGATTTTTTAAGTATTTGGTTTCCAGATAAGAAAATGATATTTAACGTGGCTCCATATGAGTGGAAAATTTATAAATACATATATGATGGAGTAAAGATTGTGGCTCAATTAGCTGGAACATTTAAGCAGTTACCACTTAGATTGGCATGGGCTATAACAATACACAAAAGTCAGGGAAAAACATTTGATAATATCGTTGTTGATTTTGGCAATAGAGTTTTTAGTCCAGGACAAGTTTATGTAGCTTTAAGTCGCTGTACTTCACTTGATGGCATTACCTTAAAAGCTCCAATAAAAAAGCATTTTATAGCTGCAGATCCAAGAATTACTGGATTTTTAAATTCTGAACGCGTTTTGAACGAGAGATGAAAAAGATGATGTCTTATTAGGAAAATTTAAAGGCGAAGAAATAGACATTATGACAAATTCACTAAAATATAAGGCCAAATATAGCTCAGATCTTCCAACTATCCAAAGCCATCTTTGGCAAAGATATTATTTTGAGTCAAAGGACCGCTATTATATTACAATTCTCCAACAAGATTTGTTTCATCAGTGGAGCATTATCAAATGTTATGGTGGAAAGGAGAATAAATTGGGAAATCTGTTAATTCAATCTTGTGATTCTTATGATGCTGCCATAAATGAAATAGAAGAAATAAAAAAAACAAGGAAAGCTCATAAATATGTGCTAAAGTATAGAAAATAATTAATTTTAAGCTAATATGATGGTTAGCAATAATAATTAACTCTACAAAAACAATTTATAAAAAAAGTAATATGAAAGTAACAGGAACAGTAAAATGGTACAATTCTACCAAAGGATATGGATTTATAACTTCAGATAATGGATCAAAGGATGTGTTTATACACAGGTCTGTGGTGGAAGAAGCTGGGCTTGATGGTTTAAATGACAATCAAAAGATTAAATTTGAGATTGTTTCAAGTAAAGGCAAGGAATCAGCAGAGAATATTGAATTAATTTAATTATAAAAAACTTAAAAGGAGACCAAAAATGAATAAAGCAGAATTTATAGAAAAATTATCAAAAGAGCTTGATACAACAAAGGCTGCGGCAAGTAAGAGCTTTGATGCTGTTATTAAATGTATAGCACAAGCAATGAAAGATAATGATGAATTAAGATTCACAGGATTTGGAAGTTTTAAAGCAAAAAATAAAGAAGCAACAGAAGTAAAAACACCAAAAGGTACGATGGCTAAAGTCCCTGCACAAAGGAGAATAAGCTTTTCAGTTGGGTCTGATTTCAAAGCAATTGTAAATAACAAATAATTATGAAAGAAGCCTTAATGCATTATTTACATGTTGCACCATTATTTATAATAATGGTCTTATCGATTGCCAATCAGGTATTTAAAACTAAGAGATTCTACAGTTATTTGAGGAAAACCCATATTGGTATGCAGCTATTATTAATTTCAGCTGGAATGATGATTGGTACAATAATACATACTCATGAAGGAATATTGGGATGCAATGTTTGCCTTATTTATTCAGCTATTTTAGCATGGATTTCTTTTAAGATACTTTTTAGGAATATAATTAGCAGTAAATGGCAAGCAAATTAATAAGTACTACGATAACTTCAGATAATAATCAAGAAAAGCCTGTGGACAAAAGGGATGGTAAATTTGTTAAAAAAAGCTATCCAAGGCCTTGGGAAGTAGAGTTAACTGATGAAGAAATAGAAACATTAAGAAAGAGCCTAAAGGAGGATGAAATGAGATACGAGGCAAAAGTAAAAGATTGGCAGAGAATAAATTACTTTCAGAGTTATTAATCAAAATATTAGGAAAGAATAAAAATGGGAAAAAACAAATGGCATCTATTATCTCCGGAGAATTACAACAAGGTATTTGATGTATTATCTCAAAGATATCCAAAGTTTTTTATGAGAAGTAAAGTTTTCATATTTAAAAAGGTAATACATAGAGATATTTTTAATGATGAAGAATTAAAATTCAGTAAAACAATAATCAGAAAGTTTCTAAGATTATACGCTGAACAAAAGGAGTATGTAAAATTGCATATTGAAAACACAGTAAGGTATGATTTAGAAGGTAATGAAGCTGGGATTGTAACAAAAGAAGATGTTGAATCACTTGCA
>CAISOX010000120.1 GCA_903887235.1 uncultured Alphaproteobacteria bacterium
ATGATTGAAGAAATGCAAATAATTGCAGATAAAAAAGAAATTATACAAAGTCCAGGGAGTGTTTTTCAGTGTATAGGAAAAAAGAAATAAAAACGCTATGGCATATATAGATAAAATTATTGTTCTTGCATATTTGTTACTATGTCTGTTTATAGGATTTTATAAAATCAGAAAAATAGATAATATTAAAGAATTCACCTTAGGCAGAAGTGGTTTTTCCACGTCAGTTTTAGTTGCTACTATTTTTGCTACTTTTGTTGGTTCTGTAACTATTATAGGGGAATTAGAGCAAATATTTCAATTAGGTTTATTATATGTGGTGGCAAGATTATTTTTCTGCTTAGGGTGGTTACTAATGCCAGTAA
Source organism: uncultured Alphaproteobacteria bacterium (assembly GCA_903887235.1). Classification (GTDB taxonomy): domain Bacteria; phylum Pseudomonadota; class Alphaproteobacteria; order Rickettsiales; family Midichloriaceae; genus Aquirickettsia. Next base: position 366 of record CAISOX010000120.1, read on the forward strand.
TCATAGGTAAAAATATACATAAATTCCGAGATTGTTTATCTATTACAGATATTATGGGTAAATTATATGGGAATTCAGGTAAACTTATTACTGGTTTCTCTATTATGTTAGTGACAATAGGATTGTTAGGAATTCAGGCAATTGCTACTGGATATTTGTTTCATTATTTTTTTGGATGCAGTTATTTACTAGGTATAATTATAGGTTTTGGAGTTCTTGTTTTATATTCTGCTTTTGGTGGGATACAAGCTGTAGCAATGACTGACGTTTTACAGTTTGTTATATTTTTTATAACTATACCAATCGCATTAGGTATAATGTACAACAGTTTTCCTAATCTAGATTTTATAATTAATAAAATCCAGGCATCAAATTTCAATTTATCACTATACCACAATGGTAGTTTGGCAACATTTTTTAGCATAGCCATTTTTTATAGTATTATACTTTTTGCCGAACCAACGCAAATCCAAAGGGCTTTAATGGCAAAAAATAAAGCGCAAATATATAAAGCATTTTTTTTAGTAGCTGGAATAACGTTTATTTTTTTGATGGTACATAATTTATTAGCAATAGGCTTATATTTAAAGTATCCAGATATTGAGCCAAAATTAACTTTGTATAAATTTATTCAGGATAATTTACCTGTAGGGGTGACTGGACTTTTAGTTATTTGTGTATTGTCTGTGATAATGTCCTCAGTTGACTCCTGGCTAAATACAGCAAGCTCGATATTTACTAATGATATAATTAAACCACTAGTAAAAAACATGAGTGAAAGACAGGAGTTATTAATAGCAAGAATAATGACTTTTGTAATTGCCATTATAGCTTCGGTAGTTGCAATTTATAATGAAAAAATAATTGAATTATTTTTCTCAGCTTATAATTTCTTTTATCCAATAGTTGCTGTTCCTCTAATAGCTGGACTTATCGGGATCAAAGTAAAAAAGAGCAGTTTTGTAGTAGGTGTGATATTAGGGATAGCAGCTACAATTTTTACCGGACTTATAAACAAGCAGTTAGATATATATAGTATATTAATTGGAACTCTATTCAATGGACTAGGCTTTTTTATTACTCACTATTTTTTATCAGTTAGCATAAAAAAAAATAAAATTAATATAGTTAAAAATAATGTAAATTATTTTAATATTGTAAAGGACACTTTTATCAAAAATTTCAGTTATATAATAATAAATGACCAAATTTTTTATTCTACAATATATTATTTTTGTATTTTGTTTATTTTGCAAAGTATATTGCTATTTATTTCTACCACAATTTATTTTAATCCACTAATTGTACTGCATATCATAGGTGTGCTTTTTTGCACTTCTTTATGCTTTAGAGAGCATTTTACTAAATACATTAACATTATTAGCTATAAAAATTTTATTCAAATAGTACTATATTATTGTTTATTTTTTATGAATATCTATTCCTTATTTATTAGCCATTATAAATTAGTATGGGTATTTAACATATTAATTAGTGTTATAATTTGTTGGATTTTAATTAAAAATAAATTAGAAATTTTGAAAGGTTTTATGGTTAGTTTTGTTATAGGATGGCTTGTAAGTAATTTTATTAAAAACTATATCAATATAAAGCTTACAGATTATGGTTTATATAATGCTGTTATGCTTATAATGGTGTTAATTCAAATCTTCTATCTTAATAAAAGACATAACAGTCTTGTTTTAGAAACAATCAGATATTATACAGGAGTAATAGCGCATGAGATATCTCCATTAATGCAGCAAATAAAAGGAACTTTAATAAAAGGCGAAATCGGAGAAAAAGAAAAGGAAAGTATATTAAGAATAAGTAATGAAGTATTAGAA
>CAISOX010000121.1 GCA_903887235.1 uncultured Alphaproteobacteria bacterium
TACAGCAAAATGGGCATCACAGTTGATAGGAACGCAGGAGATAGAGGAGTATAGAGAGGGGTTATCGTATGGAGCGCATGAGATGAGAGATGGAGTAAATTTAAGCAAACATAAATCAGAGCGGACTGTTGCACTTGCATCAGAGATATTGTCATTACCAAAGTTTACGGGATATGCGTTAATGACAGGTGGTTATCCAGTAGCAAAGATAGATTTTGAAAAACTAAAATACCAGGAGCCATTATTCAAAAATGTAAATTTTGAAGCAAAAAAAATAATAGAAAAAAGTGAAGGAGCTGAAATACATGATAATGATGATATCGAAATTGACAAGGTAAAGTAAATAAACATGTTGCAAGTTTTATAAAATATGATTACTCTTTAAGAGTAAAGATAAAGAAGGCTTAATAATTAGATTATAAAGCTGATACAAGATAAAGTTTAATTTTATATAGTTTTATATAAAAAAGTTTTTTGAGACTATTAGAATTAAATTGTAGAGAGGCAAAAAAATTCAAGTTTTTAAAAAAAAGTTAATAAGTAGCAAATGAAAATTTTGTATATATATTTAAAAAGCAACAAGTGCAAATTACAATTATAACATCTATGTCAAATACAATATTTTAGAGTTTTTTGCAAGCATTTTTTAATTTTAATAGAAATTTAGGGGGTCTCTCAGCGCACGTAGCTTAAAACACGCTCTGGTTGTGGTAAGATATTACACAGAAAAATCTACAATTCCTAATTTGCTAATTTCTCTATTTCTGATAAATCTAACTCCGTAATACTAGCTATCATTTTTTTATCTAAAATCCTTTCTGCTAGCATTTTTTTCGCTATTTCTATATTTCTTTGCATTTTGCCTTTTTGCATTCCTGCCTCCATTCCAGCTTCCATCCCAGCTTCCATCCCAGCTTCCATTCCAGCTTCCATTCCAGCCTTCATACTTTGTTCCCTTATCTTATCTGCTATAGGGCCACTCGTTGCTAATCTTTCTGCTATTGTCATAATATTACCTTTTTTTTCTTTTGGTACTATTTCTTGAAGAACTGATAACAACTCTTTTGTGTTTTCAGATTCTCCTTTTTCTATTATGTATACTAACATATCCTCTAAATAAGAGAAATTGTTTTTAGCTATTATTTCAAAGTTTACTATTTTCTTTACTATATACTTCAATATGTCTTTGGCATATATATGCCTCATTAGATACAGCATTGTATCTAAATACCGCTCTTTTAATTCTTCATCTTTGATTTCATTGACATCTACTATTTTTACAGGCTCTGTAAAGCATTTCTTTGCTAGCTCTACATTTTCAAATAACTCGTAAAATGACCTTGGCGCTGTGTATTTTTTATTACCTGTATATAATATAACTGGATAAATAAGTGGCAATGTCTTCTCGCTATTTTTCCTATCTTTTTGCTTTCTTAAATGTTCCTCACATAAACGAAGTATATATTTCTGTATTCTAAAAGTTATAAATCTATCCGATGTGGATTGATGCTCTAGTAACAGTGATATGTAGCCAGTTTCTTTCCCATATTTAACTGAATACAAAATATCTGACACCCCTTCTCCTAGCTCATTACTGAGTGCGCTAGAATTCTCCTGTTTAAGCGTACTTAAATCTATTATCTCCAGTATTTCTTTAGGTAAATATGATTTAAAAAACTCATGTGCTATCTCGGGATATGACATTGATTTTTTGAAAAATCTGTCATGAGGCTTCACATTATTATTTGGCCCATTACTTTGTTTGGTTTTTTCGCTCATATTTACCTTTTTTTATATTCCAATTCATATTCATACCCATCTTGCTCTTTTTGGAACTTTGATAATGTTTTCATTTCTCGTTCCTCCTGCAATTCATACACATTTACCTCTTTTGCCTTTTCTATCACATTATTTGCCTTTTTTACACCTTCTTCTCTTATTAATTGATCCAAATCCTTTATTCCCTTTGGTAAACTTACTTTATTGATTTCAAGCTCATCATTTCTATCAAATAACTGAAGCGCTATACTTTTACTTGCCTCAAGCCCAGCACTATCATTATCTAAACATAA
>CAISOX010000122.1 GCA_903887235.1 uncultured Alphaproteobacteria bacterium
CATTTTCTGGAGTTATAAATCCATATCCTTTGGTAGAATTAAACCATTTCACTGTTCCTGTTATTTTCATATTATTTTTTTTATATATTGTTTTTATAGAGTTAATTATAATTGCTAACAATCATATTAGCTTAAAATTAACTATTTTCTATACTTTAGCACATATTTATGAGATTTCCTTGTTTTTTTTTATTTCTTGTGCAAGTTCATAACAGATTTCCCAATTTAGAGGCAGTCCTAAAAAACTGGACAGGAAGGAAAGGATAAATTCTGATAAAAAAATAAATAAAATATCGGAGTAAAAAAAAGAGTAAAAAGAAAAAATACAGCCCAGTATTCAAAACGAAAGTAGCGCTATCAGCAATTGGGGAGGAAGGGACGTTGAGTGAGCTATCAGCCAAGTATGGAGTCAATGCGAATATGATTAGCAAATGGAAGAAGCAAGCGTTATATATGTATCATTACCCCCCCTTAAGTCTTTTCATCCATATTTCTTTGCTATCATCCGTATTAAAATTACAATAATCTACTTTAGAAGACGGAAACATTAATTTTGCTCTTACAGTGTCTCTAACTGCACACACAATATCGTTGCCATCATTGATCAGTGAAGATGTTATATGCGATTCTATGAACCCATTGGCCCCAGTAATAAATATTTTCATCATCTAATAGATCTTAATTTTACTCATAATAACATTATCTATCTTGAGTGCAATTTTTAATAAAACTCTGTAAAACAAAATCCCTTTCTATTTTATACTTATTTATACAATGACTAATTAAAAGAGCCATCGTGTCAATAGATATATACCTATATTTCTGGCTTTGTTATATTTATTAGCACGGTGTTATTATTATATAGGGAACCATAAATATTTATGTAAAAATATGGCGTAAAACTATAGATTTAGGGATTAAATTGACTCTCATATCAACTATATTTACACCTATCGCATGTACTTTAATTGTAACCAACATAAGATTTGTAATAGTATTAAATAATGGTTTCGTCATGCAATTTCATTAAGCTACTGTTGATTTTTTTTCCACTGATCTCTTTGTTCCAAATCGACACAATGAGCACTGCAACGGCATTACCAATATAATTTGTGACTGCACGGCACGCAGACGCCAATTGATCAACCGCAAGGATCAAAGCTAAGCCTGACAAAGGAATTACTGGAAATAAAGTGAGGGTGGAAGCCAACGTTATAAATCCACTACCAGTCACACCTGCAGCTCCCTTGCTTGTGATCATTGCTATAGAAAATAGCATGAATTTATCGTACCAACTTAAATCAATATTAAATGCTTGCGCCAAAAATAATACAGCAATCGTAATATATATATTAGTTCCGTCTAAATTAAATGAATACCCTGAAGATATCACGATGGAAGTTGTTTTTTTCGCACATCCTAGGTCCTCTAATTTCTTGATAATGCCGGGTAATCCAACTTCTGAAGAGCTTGCGCTGAATACCAAAAGTATATTAGGAGCTATATATTTCAGAAATTTCAAATAATTAATCCCGTATACCCAGCATAACATCCCTAAAATTACAAATATAAAGAAAGCTGCAGCTAAATAAAGCGCCATAATTAACGCAAATAAGTTTGAAAATACGGTTAGGCCATATTTACCTATGGTAAAAGAAATGGAGCTAAAAGCCGCAATTGGAGCCAGCTTAACTATCACTCCTATCACTTTAAACAATGCTTGATTTGTTACAACAATCACATCAGCTAACGGTTTTGCTTTTGCTCCAAGTGCACGAAGAGAAATTCCAAATAAAATTGCAATCAACAGCACTTGTAGAAAATCATTATGAACAAAGGCTCCAAATACCGACTCTGGAATTATATTCAACAAAAAATCCACTATGCTAAATTTAGAAGAAGCATTGGGAACCAAATGTTGAATTGCACTGCTTTCTAACATACTTGGATCAATATTCAATCCAGTCCCTGGTTTTAATATATCCGCCGCAACTATCCCCAATAATAATGATATAAATGCCATGATCTCAAAATATATCAGCGTTTTTAGTCCCAATACAGCTATGCCTGATTTTTCATCAAAATGATTAATACCTGATAAAAAGCCAGATACAATTGAGCAAAAGATCACAGGAGCAATGAATGCTTTTATTAGTTTTATAAACCCCAAATAAAAAGGTTGTAACTTGATGGCAAATTCAGGAGCGTAACAACCACATAATGCACCAATAATAACAGCAACTAGTATCCAAAAATAAAGTTGTTGATGCAGTGATTTTTTCTTTGTCATATTTTAAATCATCAATAAAATTATTATACCCGTAGAGGCATACCCATGATTCAAAAATTCAATTTGAAAATAGACTTTTTGCATAAATAATGTATTTTTCATAATTATAGATACCTGCTCAAATTGAATCTTAAACCAAATCTTTTTCATGAGAATGATTTGCCAATGATATAGCTGAATTCTATATTATAGTCAACCCTGTATGCATAAAAGCTTCTGATTACTAATTTTTGCATAATTGTACAATTTAAAGTAGCCAATTATAAGGTTTATGCATTAATATATGGGAAATTAACTACCCTAGATTACATCTAACTAATAAATATTTCTTTTTACTTAAAACTGCGTCAGTATATCAACAATGAGTTGTATATGTTATGTTTTATGGGAAGAACAAATGACAAATATCAATATAATATTGATAAAAATAATGCAAATGTTGATTATCTTAATGATTCAATTTGTCTGGATTATGGCAAAAATATAGATTCACCTAAGTACTTGGAAAATTCTATTCCTAATATAGATAAATCTTCAACAACTAGGTTAAGTGCAGCATTGCTACTCTCAAAATCGCAAAAAATATTCTTTACATTTATAGCGCTAGTGATTTTGGTTTTATTTATATTTTTTGATTTTTATAACATCTTTATGTCTTTTTTTTATTTGGTTATCCTTTTAAAATTCAGTATTGTTGCACTCCAAAGTATCAGAAAAAAATAGTGAAAAATAATAATTTTTTAAAAACTTACACGATTTTGCTTCCTGTTTATAGAGAGGAGCTAATGTTGGATCAGTTAATTCAGGCAATTGAGAATTTAAATTATCCAAAAGATTTATTGCAAGTATTATTTTTATTGGAAAACGATGATGATAAAACTTTGCAAGCACTATCAATAAAAAAGATTCCTAATTATTTTTCAGTATTGATTGTACATGATGAAGGCCCTAAGACTAAAGCAAGAGCCTGTAATTTTGGATTAAAACACGCCACTGGTGAGCTCCTTGTAATCTATGATGCAGAGGATATACCAGAAGAGGATCAGCTACTTGAGGCTGTAAAAATTTTTAATGAAAGTAGTGACATATATCTGTCTTGCCTCCAAGCAAAACTTACATTTTATAACCATTCAACCAACATATTATCTAAATTGTGTACTTTAGAATACTTAATGCATTTTAATTTTATTTTACCAAGTTTTTCAAATATGAAAATTCCGATACCTTTGGGAGGTACGAGCAATCACTTTAAAATCAATGCCTTACGAAAAGTTGGTGGCTGGGATCAATATAATGTTACAGAAGACGCGGATTTAACCTATAGATTATATAGAAAAGGCTATAAAATTAAAATGCTTGATAGTTACACATATGAAGAAACAGTAATAGATATAAAATCCTGGGTAATGCAACGTTCACGATGGGTTAAAGGCCATATTATAACTTTTTTAGTGCAAACTCAGATTTCATTTCCAAAGTTGAAAAACTCAAAAGCATGCAACAATATTTTCAGCCTTTATTATTTTATGGGAATTACATTTATATTATCTTTTTCACAATTTTTTTTTATAATAGCCTTGATATTGAGTTTTTTTTGTAATTTATCATATATTAATCTCTTGCTTTCTAAAATTTGCTTATTTTTATGTCTATACGTTTATATCAAGGTGCCTTTAACTGTAGCCCTTAAAGAAAAAAAATTATCACTATTAAAAATCTGTTTCATATACCCGTTTTATCTCATGTTGTATACTATAGCCTCTACTTTGGCAGTGATACAATTAATTACAAATCCATATAAATGGGAAAAAACTAATCATGGAAATAGTTTAGTAAATAACACTACCAATAAAAATGACGCATAGGTGATGAAAAATACCAGAATAATGATTGTTACAGTTAATTTTACAATTTTTGTAGAACCGCTTTTGTTTCTTCTTCAATTTTATCAATAAAATTCAATACATCTTCTAGACTCGATATATTGATTGGTTTGGTTTGATTCATTATTATCTTAACTATCTTATCAATTTCTAAAAAGCTTACTCTATTATTAAGGAATGCCTCAACTGCAATCTCATTTGAAACATTAAATGCGATAAGCGCGTAATTACCAAACCTATACGCTTCCTTAGCTAGATAAAATAAAGGGAAGCGTTCCTGATTAATCTCTTTGAAATTTAGAGATCCAATTTTTGAAAAATCCAAATGATTATAGTTAAATCTTACTCTCTTTGGATATTCAAGCACCGTTGAAATTGGTGTTCTCATATCATGATATCCCATTTGAGAAAGAACTGAGCCATCAGCATAATACACCATTCCATGAATGATTGATTCTGGATGAATTATTGCATCTACTTTATCAATATCTAAATTAAAAAGTTTACAGGCTTCAATCACTTCCAAACCTTTGTTAACCATATTGGCACAATCCACAGAAATTTTATTTCCCATTTTCCACTTAGGGTGCCTAATTGCTTCTTTTGGAGTTATATTTTTAAGTTCCTCAATGCTTTTGTTAAGAAATGGGCCACCAGAAGCAGTTAACACTACTTTCTCTATATTATCCCTATTTTTTTCCTCAAATACTTGAAAGATAGCATTATGTTCTGAATCTAAGGGGATTATTTTAGTAATGCTGTTTTTTGCTTTATTAATTATGAAATCTCCTGCACAAACTATGCTTTCCTTGTTTGCAAGCCCAAGCACTTGAGAATTGCCTATTGCTTCCATGATAGGTTTTAGTGCAATAATACCACTGATTCCAACAACTGTGATATCATATTTCAGACCTGCCAAATTGACAAGTTCATCATAACCAGAGAAAATTTTTATGTCATAACCACTTAGTAACTCCTTCAGCTCTTTGAACTTACTATCATCGCAAATTACAACATTTTTTACTCGAAATTCTGTAGCCTGCTTAGCCAGCTTCTTAACATTTTCATTAGCTGTAAGAGTTTCAACCTCATACTTATCTTGATGTTGTGATATTAAATCTAATGTGTTGCATCCAATACTACCAGTTGAGCCTAAAATGCATATTTTCTTTTTCATAATTTAAATTACCTAAATTTTAGGAGAAGATAAAAAAATATTGATGCTAAAAAGATACTATCTAACCTATCTAATATTCCACCGTGCCCTGGTAAAATATTACCACTATCTTTTACATTAAATTTCCTCTTAAAATAAGATTCCATCAAATCTCCAACTTGACCTATTACACCTATTAAACTTAAATAAAAGCCCATAATAATTGCAAATGCTGAAAGAACAATGTGGTTTAACATAATGATAAATATTAAATTAGGAATAATAAATGTTATAATATATCCTCCAATCAACCCTGCCCATGTTTTTTTGGGGCTAATTTTTGGCATTAATTTCGGTCCTCCAATCCAGGAGCCTGTAAAATAAGCAGCGGAATCAAATACCCAAATACTTAAAAATAACACCATTATTTTAAACTCCCCTCCGTCATACAATCTTATATATTTAAGAGATATTAGTGATAGCCCTATATAAATTAATATTGGTATTATCCAGATTAATTTTTTTAATGAAGATATTTCCTTGTCATTATTGACAATCCTAATTACTTCATATGTTGCAATGATAAATATTAGCCCCAAAAATAAATCAAATAAAATGCCACCTTCGATTACTATGTAAACTACAATTGGGATTAACACTAAAGCTGTGAGAATTCTTTTAAATAAATTACTTTCTAATATTTTATTTGCCATATTTCCTCTCTCTTTTGTTAAAATCTTCTATAGCATCAAGCAAATCTTGCTTAGCAAAATCTGGCCAATATTTATTTGTGAAATAAAGCTCTGTATAAGCAATTTGCCATAATAAAAAATTGCTAAGTCTTTTTTCTCCGCTCGTCCTAATTAATAAATCAGGATTTGGTATTCCATGTGGATTTATAGCAGATTCAAATAATTCTTCAATATTATTTTGATTTAGAGATTCCTTATCATATTGTTCTCCTAATTTTAAAATCGCACTTGTTATCTCATTCCTTGCTCCATAGCTCATCGCAATAATTACACAAAAACTATTTTGCAAAGACTTATCTTCAACCTGTTTCATAGAATCCCTAATATCCTCATCCAATTTTAATCGATCACCAATAAAAATTATCCGTATATCCTTTTTAATTAATTTTTCGATATCATTTTTTAAATAATCTCTAAACATATTCATCAGCTTTGCAACTTCATTTTTTGGCCTTTGCCAATTCTCAAGGGAAAAAGCATATAGAGTTAAATATTTAATACCCAAATCCTTAGAGTATTCTATTATTTTTTGAGCAGATTCAATACCCCTTTGATAACCTATAATCTTCGGTAAATTTTTCTCTCTTGCCCACCTACCATTACCATCCATAATAATCGCTATGTGCTGTGGAAGAATATTAATATTACTTTGAATCATCAAACTACCTAAATTAATTCTAAAAATTCTGACATTATCTTCTTCACTCCCTCTTTTTCAAAAAATATTTCTTTTATATCTCCTTCAGCAGATAAAACAATCCCCCTACCAAATTTGATATGTGAAACCTTAGTTCCTATGCTAAATTTTTCTTTTTTTACTGGTTTATAATTTTCTTTCCTAACATCTTTAAATGATATTACATTTTTTTGCGCTAAAGCCAGTGAACTATTAAAGTAGTTATTTACCAATTGATAACTATCTTTTGGCAGCTCATTAATAAACCTTGACACCTCTGAAGCCTGAAAATCTCCATATATCCTTCTATAGCACGCATATGAAATTGAGAGATTTCTTTTCGCTCTTGTTATTGCTACATACGCCAATCTCCTTTCTTCTTCTAACCCTGATTCCTTCTTTTCTTCTATTGATTTTGAGCTAGGGAAAACACCCTCTTCCCAGCCTGGCAAAAACACTGTATCAAACTCCAAACCTTTGGCAGCATGAATTGTCATAATGTTCACCCTATTATCTTCAGCAACATTATCTGCATCACTTATCAAACTTATATACTCCAAAAATTCTTGCAAATTTTCATATTCACTTAGACTATTAATCAATTCATTAATATTATCAATCCTCTCCCTAGATTCATGCTTATCATCATTTTTCCACATATCAATATAGCCAGCTTTATTCAATAAAACTTTAACAACACCAGCATGGTTACCAACTCCTAAGTTGTTGTTACTTTCCTCAATTGATGTAATAAAATGATTGAGCGATTCCATTGCTTTGCCCTTAACTTTTTTTTCACCAATCATTCCTTTTGCAGCATCAAACATTGATATATTCTGTTCTCTAGCAACATTTAAAACGCCCATAATAGTACTATTTCCAACACCTCTTTTAGGAGTGTTAACAACTCTTTCAAATGCTAAATTATCATTTTTATTAACGAGAAGTCTTATATAGCCTATGCAATCTTTTATTTCCAATCTATCGTAGAATTTGGTACTACCCACTATTCTATATGGAACTCCCAAAAAATTCAAACTCTCTTCAAAATTTCTTGTTTGATACCCAGCTCTCACTAAAATTGCTATATTAGATAGCGTTGTTTTTTTTAGCCTTTCTAGCATATCAATTTCATCTGCAATAGCCCTTGCTTCCTCCTTATCATCATAATAATTTATGACTTTAACCTTATCCCCATCTGTCCTATCAGTCCATAAATTCTTAAAATGCCTATTTGCATTATTAGCAATTAACTTGCTAGCTAAATTCAAAATATGCTGAGTAGAACGATAGTTTTTTTCAAGTCTTACTACCTTGGCATTAGGATAATCTTTGTCAAATCTTAAAATATTTGTAATTTCTGCTCCTCTCCATGCATATATAGATTGATCATCATCCCCAACGCAGCAAATGTTATTGTTATTTTGAGATAAGGTTCTCAGCCATAAATATTGCGCAATATTAGTATCCTGATATTCATCAACCAATATATATTTAAATTTATTTTGGTAATATAAACATATATCTAGATTATTGTTAAAAAGCTGAATGTTATTCAAAAGTAGATCTCCAAAATCCATAGCATTGAAATTTTTTAACCTAATTTGATACTCAGTGTATAATTTATTTAACTTGCCTAAAGCAAAGTGCTCAGCCTCATTAGCTGATACATTTTCAGGAATTATTGCCCTATCTTTAAACCTATTGATATAATAAAGCAAAACCTTCGGAGAAACGGTTTTTTCATCAAGGTTATAATCCTTAATCAATTGCTTAGTTACTCTTAATTGATCGTCTTGATTTATGATAGTAAAACCACTGGTGTAACCTAATAATTCTGCATGACGCCTTAAAATTTTCGCTGCGATAGAATGAAAAGTGCCTATATTCATCGAGCTAGTTACATTTTCTAAAAATTTATCAACTCTTTGCTTCATTTCATTAGCGGCTTTGTTGGTGAATGTAACAGCAAGGATTTGCGATGGAAATGCAATATTATTATTTAAAATATGTACAATTCTTGAGGTTAAAACTTTTGTTTTGCCAGTTCCTGCTCCTGCTAAAATTAACAAAGGACCATTTATGTGTGAGACGGCCTCTAACTGATTCTCGTTTAATCCCGATAAATAATCCCCTTTAGAATTTTCCATTTTAAATTTTTTATTTATTTTGAGAGTGGTAATTTTTCAACATTTTGCAGTTTATTCTTTATTACATTACCCTTATATTCAGCTTCGCCTATAGCTTTGCTGGCTTGATCTAATTTTACTTTTGTTTTACTTAGGATGCTAACAAAGTTAGAAAATTCATGTTTAACCGAATCTAAAAGTTTCCAAACTTCACTTGACCTTTTTTCAATAGCTAGAGTTTTGAAACCCATTTGAACACTGTTAAGTAATGCAGTTAATGTGGTTGGACTTGTTACTATAACACGATATTCACGCTGTAACTTTTCAAGTAAGCCTGGGATTCTAACCACCTCTGCATATAATCCCTCTACAGGAAGAAACATCACTGCAAAATCTGTGCTATGTGGCGGTTTAATATATTTTTCATTTATACCTTTGGCTTCTTTCATAACAATAGCTTCTAATATTTTTATTTGTTTTTCAATATTCAGCTTATCGCCATCTTCATAAAATTCTATAAGCCTATAGTATTCTACTAATGGTAATTTTGCATCTATAGGTAATAAGGTATCTGAATTTTCCTCATCCTTGTTGGGTAATTTTAAGGCATACTCCACTCTTTGGTTGCTCAAAGGGTCTATTTTTGCATTCACAGTGTATTGCTCATCACTTAAAATCTGTTTTAGGATACTCCCTAATTGGACTTCTCCCCAAATTCCCTTTGTTTTAACATTAGTTAAAACTTTTTTTAAATCTCCGACACCTGTTGCCAGATGTTGCATTTCTCCTAAACCTTTATGCACCATTTCTAATTGATTACTCACAAGTTTAAAAGATTCCCCCAACCTTTTTTCAAGTGTAGATTGAAGCTTTTCTTCAACAGTTACTCTAATTTCATCCAATTTCTTTTGACTATTTTCTTGCATCTGATTAACTTTTTCTTCAATTGTTCGCCTCATATTCTCTATTTTATTCTCATTCAATTCTGCGATCTGTACCAACTGTTTTTGCATAGAATCCAATTGTTTTTGTTGATTTAAATGATTGTTTTCAACTTGTTTAGAGATGCTATTGTGTAAAAAATTTACCTGTTTATCAAAAAAATTATTTAGGTGATTTAATGATGATTTCTGCTCTATTATTAGATCCTTCAAATTTTCTGCATCCTTTGTATTTTTATTAATTATGATAAAGATAAGTATTACTATACATAATATTAATACTAGCAGTGATATTATTCCTATTGTGAGTACAGTGTTCATAATATTAAACATTCCTCTTATTAGACCACGTTGTGAATTCCATCATACTGAATACCACAATCAACTTATCATCAATTTGAAATTTTAAACCTTGCTTATTCATTGACACCATCTTAATAATTCATAATTAACGTTTCCAATATTGAGTGACGCTTATCAGATTTACAATTTATAAATCTTGGAGCAGCAACGTTTTTGATTTTAAAATTTTTATATATAGAGTGTATAAATTCTGTATCAGAGTTTGATATCATAAATTTTATACCCTCTCTATCTAATTCAATTGCAAAATCTCTTAATTTAATTTGATCTTTTTCCATAAAACCTCCACTCAGATATCCAACAAAAGAATTATTATTTAACTGATGATACGGCGGATCAAAATAAATAAAATCTCCCTTTTGTGGGGTTATTTTTCTAAAATCCTGACATTTTATGTCTGCATTTTTCAAAGCTACACTCACTAATTTTAAATTGCATTCATCTACAATATTGGGGTTTTTATAACTCCCAATAGGTGTATTAAAATTACCATCTTTATTCACTCTATAAAGACCATTAAAACATGTCTTCAGCAAATAAATAAACCTCGCTGTATTTTCAACTGGCTCCTCGATATTTTGCATACTACGCACTTTATAAAAATACTCCTGGCAATGCAATTCTTTGTGTTGTTTCAACAAAGCAATCAATTTTTCTGTGTTATTCTTGATAACTTGATATGCCACAATTAAATCAATATTTAGGTCCGATAAAAAGCTATAGTTTACTTTATCATGCAATTCATAAAATAGAGCAGCTCCACCAGCAAAGGGTTCATAGTAATTTTTAATATTCTTTGGTAATTCTTTGATCAAGTGATTTATTATATTCCTTTTTCCTCCAACCCACTTAATAAATGGTCTAATCTTAACAAACTTGTTATTAACCATGCCCATGGACGATTGCATAATATCGTAATCACTTTTTAAGTCTTTCATAATTTCATAAATCATGCCAATTAAAATATTTTTTTAAAAAAATATCTTATACTTTGAAAAACTTTTTTAATAATTCCTGACTCTTCAACATCTGCACTTGCAAGAAGGTCAACCTCCTTGATCAGGATTTTTTCTTTACTATTCATAATTTTTAATTTACCAATCACATCACCCTTTTTAATAGGTGCTTCTAATGGTTCTTTAAATTGAGTTAAAAATAATAAGTCCTTCATTCTATCATATTCTAAAGGCACCGTTATAACAATTTCACCTTGCACATTTAATGATATTTGATTCAAATTTCCATATATTACATCTGCCTCAACAACTTGATTTTGTCCTTTAAATAATATTAAATTTTTAAAATTTGAAAAGCCAAAATCAAGTAGCTTTTTTGCCTCAATTTCCCTTTCCTTTTCACTTTTAAGACCATTTATCACGGCAATTAATCTTCTTCCATCCCTTTTTGCACTTGCTACTATTCCATATCCACCTAAATCGGTTTTTCCTGTCTTTATTCCATCAACACCATACGAACCAATTAAAGTATTTCTATTATTTTGGCTGATATTATTAAATGAATACTGCTTAATAGCATGGTAATGATAATGTTCAGGAAAATCTTCAATTAATTTTGTTGCTAAAACCGCTAAATCCCTTGCACTCATTACGTGCCCATCATCAGGCCACCCTGTGCTATTTTTAAAAACTGTGTTTTTTAAATCCAATTTCTTCGCATATATATTCATTTCATTAGCAAAATTTTCTTCACTCCCATGTAGACCCTCAGCTAAGGCAATAGATGCATCATTCCCTGATAAAACTATTATTCCTTTTAAAAGCTCGTCTACCGAAACCTGCTCACCAGATTTTAAAAACATCTTGGAGCCACCTTTTTTAGAGGCATTATCGCTAATAGTAAATTTATCCGATAATTTTAATCTCCCATCTTTCAATTTTGCAAATGCAATGTATGATGTCATTATTTTTGTCATGGATGATGGAGTCATCGGCACATTTCCGTTTTTATCGTATAACACCTCGCCACTTTCATAATCAACCAAATATGCATATTCAGCATTTGTATTAAAATTTATTGGAAAAATGTTATCTTGAGCTAAGACAAAAGTTATTGTATGAGTTATACAAATGAGTGTTATAAAAATTTTATTCATTATTGAATTAAACATTGAAATATATGAAAAATAGTTTGCCCTTAATTGGTTTTTTAGCTTATCTTTGCCTTTCATGTATTGTAAGTCCAGCAGAAGCAAAAACTAATATACAAAAACAACAAAGAAATATAGGTAATTGGATAACATATATTGAGAAAAAAGGTAAGCAAAAAATATGTTATACTTATTCCAGTCCCATCAATACTAAATTATACACGGGAGAAAGAGGAGATGCATATGTTAACATTAATTATTTGGGAAGGGATAAATTCACAATTACCGCTTACGTTGGATATGATTTATCAAAACAGCATCCTTTTATTTTGACTGTTGATGAAGATAAAAACCACAATTTGGATAGTTCATATGAAAGTTATGCCACCACATATAATAGTGATCAAGATAATTACCTAATCAACTTATTAATCAAAACAAACATAAATTATTTTTCTATTAAGAGTTACAAAGATGATAAAAATTTTGCTTTAGACTATTACAGTCTGTCAGGTTTCAAAGAATCGTTGCAATATTTAAAAAATAATTGTTCTTAAAAATTTATGTACTTTATAGACGAAGCTAAAATATATTTAAAAGCAGGCGATGGTGGAAACGGAATTGCGAGTTTTAGAAGAGAGAAATACGTAGAATTAGGAGGACCAAACGGTGGCAATGGTGGTGATGGTGGCTCAATTATACTTAAGGTCGCATCAAACATAAATACTTTAATTGATTTTAGATATAAGCAACATTTTAAAGCTCCTAAGGGACAAAATGGACAGGGAAGTGACAAAACTGGTAAATCAGGTGAAGATTTAGTAATTTATGTACCTCAAGGAACTCAGGTTTTATCTGAAGATAAAAAATACATACTATATGATTTTGATCACCCCGAGCAACAAGAAATTATCCTAAAAGGTGCTGGAGGCGGTTTAGGAAATAGCAATTTTAAATCTTCAAGAAACCAGGCTCCTAGAAAATTTACAGTAGGTAAAATTGGGAATGAAATGTGGATATGGCTAAATTTAAAGCTTTTGTCAAATATCGGATTATTAGGAATGCCTAATGCTGGAAAATCTACATTTTTATCCAGAGTAACTTCTGCTAAGCCAAAAATTGCAGATTATCCATTTACTACTTTAAAACCTCAGCTGGGAGTTGTCTACTATGAACATAATGAATTTACAATAGCAGATATTCCTGGTTTGATAGAAGATGCAAGCTTAGGGCACGGACTTGGGATAAAATTTCTAAAACACCTAGAAAGATGCGAAATACTTCTACACATCATAGATATTACAAGTGATGATATTATAAATAATTATGAAATAATTAGAAAAGAATTAAAAAATTATGGCAAATTGATAGATAAAATGGAGCTAATCTTATTATCAAAAATTGATATGCTTGACGATAAGCAAATACTAAAAAAGAAAAAAGAACTTGAAAAGCACACAAATAAAAACGTTATGCTCTATTCTGGTATTAACAACACTGGCATCGTTGACATGAAGAGAAATCTATTCAATATCTTACAGTCATTTAAGTCAGAAACTAATTAATCAGATTTATCAATTTTAGTTTCCAAGAAATTTATATATAATTTTTCAAATTACTATAATTCACCCTAAAATAACCCAAGCTTGAAATAAGAAATTGGATATATAAGAGAGCAAAAACAAAATACAACAAAAAGGATACTGAAATTTTCCTAGAAGAATGAGATAAAAGTAATGCTTATATCTCATATAAATTTTATCTTTTCAATATCTTGACTAACGTTATGCTATCTGGAAAAAAGGATGTTATTTTATCAATGGTACGAATAAAGCCTAATTTTTGATAAAATGACTCTGTTCCCTTTGCAGCATTCAAATATAATAATGTTTTATTTTTTTTAAAAAGAAGTTATCCAATCTTTTTTATGGATAAACTTCCAAATCTGCTTAACTGATATTCCTTCCTTATTGCAATTATATTTAAGATTACTTTGTGATCTTCGTATATGCATAAATGCACAATACCCATAATTATGTCCTTTAATTTTATTAAGTAATATACTGATTCTTTTATATAAATTGACTGGTGTGACTTATCATAAGTCCTGCATAATTGGCTATTTTTAAATACTTCTCAATTAGTTGTATTATAACTTGCTCTCAGAGTTGCTTTTAGGTATAGTTCCATCTGTTGCTAAAATGTTTTTTGAGTAGATATGATTTTTGCATATTTGCCCTTAACCTGCATAGTTTTTTCATTTTCAGCGATACAATAAAATTACTTATCTAGAGGTATAATTTCATAAAGGCATTCAGTAAAATTAAAATCCAAATTTTTATAATAACAGCTATTATTTTTGCTTATCTATTATACCCTTACCTTTCACATGATTTTAAATCATTTAGCTATTCAATTAGTTTGCTATTGCGGAATATCTTAGTATTTATTTTGCCCGCTTTGATTATTAGTTCAATATATCGCGCAATTGTGGAGATGAAAAATTATTCAATTTTGTTTTTTCCTGCAATTATTTTATTTATTTGTAGTTCAAATTTTTTACATACACTTGGATCACTAAATCTTGCTAACTTTTTGATAAATATTGATGCTTTATTTACCCCTATACAAGCCAGTTCATCGTTATTAAATGTATTTTCTTTTCCTATTCCAAAATTTATCACAAATGAACAAGCGTTATACATTGGATTTGCACTTGGTTTTATTGGCTATAAAAAGAGTTTTATGCCAATAGAAAATTTTGTGTCGTTTATAACAAAAATAAGCAACTTTATATTGAAAAATGTCTTTATTCCAATGCTACCATTATTTATTTTTGGCATGACATTAAAGATGATAAATGATGGAATCTTTGAAATATTAATCAAAAATGCATCTTTATTTGCTACTATGTTCACAGTTTTAATAACTTATCTAGTAGCACTTCTATTAATTGCCTCAGGCTTTTCTATAACTAAGGGGTATAGAATTACTGTAAATATTCTACCAGCTGTTTTAACGGCTTTATCAAGTATGTCAAGTGTAATGGCACTTCCCTTTTCACTAAAGGCATCACATAAAAATACTATAAGTAATAGGTTTTCTGATTTTTTTATGCCGGTAACTGTAAATATCCATATGATTGGTGATTGTATTATAATCCCATTTTTAATAGTTATAGTATTAAATATTTTTGGTTTTTCCCTACCAACAGAAAAAATACCACTATTTGCTTTTTTGTTTATGGTAACAAAATTTTCAGGTGCTGGTGTACCTGGTGGAACTGTGTTTATAATGGTTCCTTTAATGGTGGATATATTTAATTTTACTCCTGAAATGTCATTATTAATTACAAGTATGTATATTGTGATAGATCCATTTGCTACGTCTACTAGCGTTATAACTAATAATTTATTTGTGATTATAATAGATAAAATACTTGTTGCTTTTGGCAAAGGTAAGTTACAGAAAAAATAGAGTTTCTTTGATTTATGTACCCTTGTGGGATAGCGATGAACAAAGTGTCAATGTCAATGAAAATTGTACCACCTGTGCTAACGAAAATTGTACCACCTATAAATAAATTTTTTTACATTATTTAGCCTCCGTTTTATTTTGATTTTTTGTTTTCATTCTAAAACTTTTACCATTAATATTAACA
>CAISOX010000123.1 GCA_903887235.1 uncultured Alphaproteobacteria bacterium
GATTAATACGCATAATACTGTAAAAACAGTAATTAGTCAATATATTATTTATATAATTCGCGGCTACAAATAAGCTTCAATTCCTTGTATACATCTTTTTATCATTATTAGCAAAAAGTCAATAGGGAAACTTCTGTTATAAATTTCAGGATGTTTTTTTGCCAACATTTCGCCATGCTTTTCTCTTTGCTGAGCATGCTCTTGTTGTCTTGCATCAATTTGATGGTATTTACATGTATCATCAGCTTTCCATATGTCCTCTTTTTGTTGCGGAGTTACAGCTTGCTCAGTACGTGCAAATTTTCCTGATTCATCTTTAGGATGTTGCGCTTCATACATGCCTTTACCATATTTTGCATCCACTTCTTTCTCATGTTTTTCATGCAATCCTACTTGTCTTTCTTCATATTCTCCTTTAGCATTAGCTTTTAAAGCTGCGTATTCTGCTGTATTATCTCCTAACTGATTTTTTCCAGCTAATTTGTCTATTCTTGCCAGCTCTTTTTCATAAAGCTTATCTAAATCACTAAATTCTCTAGCCCTAGTAGCTTTACCTCCCACTAATGGAAAATTTTCACCAATATCAACTGCAAGTTTTTGCATTTTGCAGAATAATTCACATATTTTTTCAAAAATCCACTTAGCAGCTTCAACAAAAGTATTTGCCTCTAATACTTCAATTCTTTCTTGCATTTCCCTGAATCTTACTTCGTTATTTACATTCCCCGCTCTTACCTCTTCTAAAAGTTGTCTTAGATCGAGTACAATATCACTTTCTCTACGATCCAATATTGGCATATCATCAAAAACTCCAAAGTCCTCTTCTATTTCTTCATCATACTCAGCAATTCTTGTCGATGAAACAAGTAAAGGCAGAACTCCATCCAATTCATCATCCCGTTTAACAGCACCACTACTACCCCATCCAAATAAATTAAACATAATTTCCTCCTATATTAATTAAATTGATTACTTTATATAATTTAAGCCTAACACAACTAAAAGTTAGTGCAACCCCTAGTAGAGAAATATTATTACTTTTATGAAGATAGCTAAGATTTTATAGAAATAATTTTTTGCTCTGTGACTTATTAATATATAATATATTGCGCATGATTTCGTTATTTGCAGTGCATTTCATTCTATTTTTTGCACTAATATATAATTTCTTATATTTTATAATTTTTTGTAAATTTGCGAAAAAATAATAAAAATAACGTTATTGTGATTATGATGATAACTTGATATCATACGCTGAAATATTGTTATTTGCCATTATGCTAGACTATACAAAATACATAAAAAATCCCAGCATTGCTCCGACTAAATTGGTTGTGATGTTGCATGGATATGGGTCAAATAAAGACGACCTGATAAATCTATCACCAGATTTATCAAAATTTTTGCCCAGTGCGTTATTCCTCTCTCCAGACGCTCCTTTTGATTTTGAAGGGATGCCAAATAGTGAAGCTAAGCAATGGTTTAGTCTACTTGATAGGTCAAAAAATACATTAATTAATGAAATGAAAATGATGCAAAAGTACATTGTAGATTTTATTTTTGCCCAATTAAATAAGTATAATCTTTCTGAGGATGACTTGTGTTTATTAGGTTTTTCACAAGGTACGATGCTTTCATTATATTTAATTATGCAATCATTAGTTAAACCAAAGTTAGTAATAGGTTATTCTGGAAGACTTATTGGCAATGATTGGCAGTGCGAAGAAGGCGATAAAAAAACTAAAGTTATGCTAATTCATGGGAAAGAAGATGATATTGTTCCTGTTGAAGATATGCTATCAACCGTAGAAGAGTTAAAAAAATATGGATTTGATACAAATTATTTTATTTCAAGGCACCTAGCGCATGGAATAGATGATGAAGGAATAAATTTAGGTGGGAATTTTTTAAAAAATAATTTTTAAGGTCTAATTTTGGCATTTGGAGATAAAAGAAAGTCGATATGGTGGAATTCCATAGATATTAAAGCATTAATTAATATCATTTTTATAATGTTTTTAGGAATGCTGTTATTGGCTTCTGCAGGTTCAGGTGTTGCTGAAAAATTGGAATTACCACATTACTATTTTGTAAAAAAACAATTAGCCTTTTTATTAGTCGGAATTTTTACAATCCTGTTTCTTTCAGCATTAAATGAGAAGTATATTAGAAGAATTATTTTCGTTGGCTTCATAGCAACGATTGCATTATTAATTCTTGTAATTTTTTTTGGAGAAGCGACTAAAGGGGCTAAAAGGTGGCTTAATATTTTAGGGTTCTCTCTGCAACCATCAGAATTTTTAAAACCTTTTTACACCTGTTTTATTGCAGTAATTCTTTCACATGCAAAAACAAAATTTAACTTTAAAATTTTTTGCATATGCGTATTTTTTAATGCACTTATCGCTGTTTTATTGCTACTACAACCAGATTTCGGCATGACCATAACTAATACAATAGCAACTTTTGCTATGTTCTTTGTGGCAGGAATAAAGTTATCTTGGTTACTTTTGGTTTTGGTATTTTTTTTCTGTGGGATTTATGGAGCATATCTATTTTTTCCCCATGTGGCTAAGCGTATTGATAAATTCATGGATCCTACTAATTCGTCAAATTATCAGGTGCAAAAATCTATTTCATCTTATTTAAATGGTGGATTTTTTGGCAAAGGACCAGGAGAGGGTACGGTAAAATATGTTTTACCAGATGCTCATACAGATTTTATTTTTGCTGTCGGAGCTGAAGAATTTGGACTTATTTTTTGCATAATAATAGTTGTGGCTTTTGCAATATTTATTTTAAGAGCTTTTTGGAATTTAACTAAATCCTCAAATTTATTTCATATATATGCAATATTTGGCATTATGATGCATTTTGCAATGCAATTTCTCTTTAATATTGGAGTAACGTTAAATATTTTTCCAACTAAGGGTATGACCCTGCCATTTATTAGCTATGGTGGTTCATCAATGCTGGCATTTTCCATTGCTGCTGGTATTTATTTGAATTTAAGCAAAGATCGTAAATCAGATAATTTATCGCAAAACAAAAGATTTTTCTACGTTAAAGATGTCTAATCTATTAGAATGGAATATTAACTACTACAAATAATTTTATCAGATTTGGCTTTTAATAAATTGTTTAAAATTTCAAAATCACTAAAGAATTGAGTATTTTTTACATTAATTTTACTAAACTTAATTATTGATTGTTCTTTATATATTTCTATCCTTTCAATCAAGCATTTTTTAGCAAAAAATTTGATTTTTGCGATATCGATTAAATTTTTTACTTCTATAGGTAACTTACCAAACCTATCTGTCAACTCATCCATTAATTTATCAAATTCTTCTAAAGTATCTAAAGACATTATTTTTCTATACATCATACATCTAAGAGCTTCATTACTTATGTATTCCTTTGGTATAAAAATTGAATCTTTAATGATGATTTTTGGATTTAATTCCTGATCATCAAAGGCAGTGTTAGTGTGTTCATATTCTTTTTCTTCAAGTAGTTTAATGGTATCAAGTAACATTTGTTGATATAGCTCTACTCCTATATCTCTGATATTTCCAGATTGTTCTTCACCTATTAAATTTCCATATCCTCTCATATCCATGTCAGCAGTAGCCAAGCTTAAGCTTGAGCCAAGTTGATCTAGTGATTGAATTGTTAGTAGTCTTTCTTGCATTTCTGATTTAAACTTATTTTTTGGATCGTATGTTAAGTATGCATATGCTTGTTGTTTCCTTCTCCCAATTCTTCCTCTTATTTGGTACAGTTGAGACAGGCCAAACATGTTAGATTTATCTATTATAATAGTATTAGCATTTTCAATGTCTAAGCCAGATTCAATGATTTGAGTACTTATTAAAATATTGATGTCATTCTTTCGTAATTCTAGCAAAGTTTTTTCAACAGACTGGCTATCCACTCTACCATGTATGGTGCGAAATGTTAAATTAGAAAAATGCTTTTTTATCAGTTTTTCAATATCATCAATATATTGAATTCTTGGAGTAACAATAAGCACAATGCCACCTCTACTATTTTCTCTTGATATAGCTTGTTTAAGTATTTCCAAAGAAAATGGTACAACATAGGTTTTGATAGGTTTTCTGTTTATAGGAGGTGTGCTGATTATGCTTAAATCTCTGATCCCAACCAAAGACATTTGCAAAGTCCTTGGGATAGGAGTTGCAGAGAGCGTAAGCATGTGTACATCTTTTTTGAATTGCTTTAACTTTTCCTTTTGTGCTACACCAAAATGTTGTTCTTCATCAATTATTACTAAAGCTAAATTTTTAAAATCAATTTTATCAGTAAGTAAGGAATGAGTTCCAATGATTATATCAATCTCTCCTGCTTTTAATGCTTTTCTAATTTCATCACTCTCTTTTTTGGTATTGTTTCTTGAAATGGACTTTATTTTAACATCAAATCCAGCAAATCTAGAGGTTAGAGTTCTATAATGCTGTTCTACTAAAAGAGTTGTTGGAGCGAGTACTGCAACTTGAGAGGGGTTATCACCTTTTACTACAATGAAAGCTGCGCGCATGGCTATTTCAGTTTTTCCAAATCCAACATCTCCACAAATTAGTCTATCAGCAACTGAGCCAGACCCAAAATCTTTAATTATGTCTTCAATCGCTGATATTTGATCGTCAGTTTCAATATGCTCAAATGAATTACAAAATTTTTCATAGCTTGTATATATCGGATTTAATTCAATGCCTTTTTGCAACTTTCTTTGAGCTGCAATATGAATTAACTTTTTAGCTATTTGTTCAATTTTCTTTTTGGCTTTGCTTTTTCGTAATTTCCAAGATGCTTTCCCTAATTGATCTAAGTTGCCAATATCATCATTTCCATATTTTGTTATTAGTGCAAAATCCTCAATGGGCACAAAAAGCTTATCATTGTTGCGATAGGTGATATGTATAAAATCTTTTACAATACCACTTGTTATAATTTCCTTAATGCCCTCATATTTTCCTACCCCAAACTTCTTATGGACAACTAATTCCTCAGGATATAAGCGATATGAGCTTTGTGAGAATTTTTTTATGTTTTTCTTTTTAGAACTGGAATGCGCACCACTCTTTCCAAAGATGTCCTTTTCAGTGATAAAAACTAAATCATCTGTAACGAATCCTGTTTCAAATGGTAATTTTGATAAAAAAAGCTTTTTTCCACTTATTTGAATTTCATCAATATTATTGATTATTTCAAGATCATACCCTTGCTGGGATAAATAATTTGTTACTCTATCTAATTTAGATTCGTGCGATAATAAAAGGATAACTTTTTTGTCTTTAAAATCATCATTTAACGATAGTAAAAATTTCTTAAGCCCCTCTAATTCTGATATATTATTGAGTTGAGAAATATTATAAATATTGGGACTCTCATCAAATCTTTCTCCTTCATTATTATTAAATGGAGTGATAGTAAAATTAGGAAATGTGATAATTTTCTTATTAATGTCCTCTGGTGACAAATATATCTCTGAAGGTGGTGGTAATAAATTTTCAGAGTCGTTATTCTCTAGTATTAATTGGTATTTTTTCTGCAGTAACTGCCAATATTCATTTAAATAAGGATCAAAATCATGTTCTTTAATTACAATCCCATCATTAGTTAGGCAATCAAGAACATTGCTTGGATCATCATAATATATTGATTGAAACCAACCAACTGCTTCACGAAATTTTATATCATTTATATCTTGTAAATATTTTACAGTATCGTTATTAAATTTTTTGGAATATTTGCTTATAAATAAATCTTTAAATGATTCACATAAAAAAATCTCATGTGCAGGTATGATGGTGATGGAAGCAATTTTCTCTGTGCTAATTTGCGTATTTAAGTCAAATTTTTTAATTGTTTCTAAAGCATTATCAGTGAAATTTAATCTAATACCATGCTCATGATCAAATATGGCTATATCTATGATCCCTCCACGCACAGAAAATTCTCCAAATTCTTCAACTGTATCAACCCTTTTGTAACCAATATTATGTAGAAAGATGATTAATTCTGAAAAATCATATTTTTGATTAATTTGTAAAATTTTGCTTATCTCTTTAATTGTGGCAATGGGGGGTTGAAATTGAGTTAAGCCTGATACGCTTGAAATTATTAGTCTATTATTATTTATAGATTTGGATAGTTTGTGGAGTGAGCTAGCTCTATGAAGAAAATTTGAGCAACTATTTGTTGTATAAGGGTTACTATCGCTAGCAGGTAAATATATTACCTCTACATTGTTTGATATAAAAAATTTCGAAAAATTATATAGCTCAAGTGCAGTTTTTTCATTGTTAGCAATATACAAAATTGAGGTGTTTTTATTTAATAATTTATTTAGCACATAAGCTTTTGTGCTTTTGAGAGAGTATAAATTTTTCTCTATCTTGTTATAATTTGTGCTTAACAAAACAACTATATTTAATTCACGTGCTTGAAGTAAACTCTTATATTGGAAAATAAAATGGATGTCACTTTTTTTATGCTAATGTGTATAGTAAATATTTTTTAGCAATGTTATCTGATTACCTAATTAAAGCTATAGATGTATCACCAGAATAAAGAGTTATTATTTTGTTATCAATTTTAAGCAATAAGTTGCCTTGAGCATCAATGCCTTTATATTCGCCCTCTATAGTTTCTTCACTATTTTTAACTGCAATTTTCTTATTAGCAAGATAATCATGATTATTCCAGTCACTTAAGAAATATTCCAACCCTAAAATACTAAATTTTTCTATATCTTTAATTATGTTATTGATAAGCGAAACGCAAATTTCATTCCTATCAAAATGCTTCCCAGTGATTTTTTTTAGAGAAGTCCAATTAATAACATTTTCATTGGATAATTTCATCATGTTAACATTAAGCCCTATACCGATTATAGCCATACATCCACCGTAACTTTCTCCAACAACTTCTGTTAAAATGCCTGCAATTTTTTTATCTTCACAATAAATATCATTTGGCCATTTAATTTTAAATATATTAGAAATGTTTAACTGGGATAATGTTCTTATAACGCTCAATCCTGTAATTAAACTTAATCCTGAAATAGAAGAAATGTCTTTATTAAAGTAATATTTAATAGATAAATACAAATTTTGCCCAAATGGTGAATTCCAACTTCTCTTCAATCTAGCATTACCACTTGATTGATGTTCCGCTAGGCAAATATGATTTTGATAATCATGACTTTGCGTACTTTTCAAAAATTCATTTGTTGAATTGATAGATTCAAAAATATCCAGCTTGGTAGGATTATAATCAATCTTCCTACCGATTGCATCTATATCAAGCAGTATCAATTTCTGATTTATCTTATAGCCTAATTTATTATCGGATGTTATATCAATCCCATAGCTGATTAAAACTTTAATGATTTTCCATATGGCGGTTCTTGATATACCTAAATGCTTAGCCATTTCTGCCCCACTCATATATTTTTCATCAGAGAGCATATTGACTACTTTCAAAAGATTTTCAGTAAATTTTTTCATATTCTTCAGAAATATTAAGAGCTCTGTAATCTAGTCCTTATTTTTTCTTTTTTATACTAATAATCTCTCCATCTTGCAAATTGAGAATTATATTATCTTTAGGGATGATTTCTCCTAAAATTAGTTTTTCAGCAATAAAATTCTGAATATTATTTTGAATAACTCTCTTTAAAGGCCTTGCTCCGTAAACTTCGTCAAATCCCTTATCTGCTAACCATAATTTTAGTTTAGGCGTGACCTCAATAGAAATATTTTTTTCACTCAGTAAATCCTTTAGTCTCTCCAATTGAATATCTACAATGTCAGCCATATTTTCTTTTTTCAGCTTATTGAACAATATTATTTCATCTAAACGATTTATAAATTCTGGTTTAAAGGATTCTTTAACGAATACCATAATCTCATCTTTTATTTCGTTTACATCTTTATCAGCTGGAAGGGAGGAGATTAATTGCGAACCTAAATTTGATGTTAATATTATCAAAGTATTTTTGAAATCAACTGTTCTTCCCTGCCCATCAGTTAATCTACCTTCATCAAGTACCTGCAAAAGTATATTAAACACATCTGGATGAGCCTTTTCAACTTCATCAAATAATATCACTTGATACGGTCTTCTCCTAACAGTTTCTGTTAATTTGCCCCCTTCTTCATATCCAACATATCCAGGGGGAGATCCAATTAACCTAGCTACAGAATGCTTTTCCATATATTCAGACATATCAATTCTAAGGATGGCTTTTTTATCATTAAAAAGAAATGTGGCTAGAGCTTTAGTTAATTCAGTTTTTCCTACACCAGTTGGTCCAATGAATAAAAATGATCCAATTGGCTTATCTTTATCAGCTATTCCTGCTCTTGAGCGCCTCACTGCTTTAGAAATAATTTCTAGTGCATGATCTTGACCAACAACAAAAGTTCTTAAAAAATCTTCCATTTTAAGTAGTTTATCTTTTTCTGATGCCAACATGCTATCAACAGGAACTCCAGTCCATTTTGATACAATTGAAGCGATATCATTTTCTGAAACAACCTCTTTTAGCATTGTATTCTCTCTTTCTCTTTCTATTTTTTCTAAATTGGCCTGAATTTCAGGGATGACACTATATCTTAATTCACCAGCTTTATTAAAATCTCCTTGTCTTTGGGCAATATCCAAATTTACTTTTGCTGCATCTAATTTTTCTTTCAGAGATTGTATATCTGTAATTTTCAATTTTTCAGATTGCCACTTACTCATTAAATCCATATAACTAGATTCTAATTTTTCTAAGTCTTTTACAATATTTTGTAATTGCTCTTTAGATGCTTTATCGCTCTCCTTTTCAAGAGCAGATTGCTCAATTTTTAATTGAATAATTTTTCTCTCCAGTTCATCAATTTGCTCTGGTTTACTGTCTATTTGCATTTTTAGTCTACTAGCCGCTTCATCTATCAAATCTATCGCTTTATCTGGTAAGAACCTATCTGTAATATATCTACTAGAAAGATTTGCTGCAGCTATAATTGCATTATCTGTAATCCTCACTCCATGATGAACTTCATATTTCTCTTTTAAACCTCTTAAAATTGAAATACAGTCTTCTACGCTTGGTTCTGGAACAAATACCGGCTGAAATCTTCTTGCAAGAGCTGCATCTTTTTCTATATACTTTTTATATTCTGCAAGAGTGGTTGCTCCTACACAATGCAATTCTCCTCTGGCAAGAGCAGGTTTTAGAAGGTTTGATGCATCCATCGCCCCTTCACTTGCGCCTGCTCCAACTAAGGTATGTAGCTCATCAATGAATAATATTACTTGTCCTGATGACGCAGAAATTTCATTCAAAACTGATTTCAATCTTTCTTCAAATTCCCCTCTATATTTAGCACCTGCAATTAAAGCTCCTAAATCTAAAGATAGTACTTTCAGATTTTTTAAACTTTCTGGAATATCATTGGTATAAATTCTTTGGGCTAAACCCTCAATTATTGCGGTTTTTCCTACGCCTGGCTCTCCTATCAATACCGGATTATTTTTTGTTCTCCTCGATAACACTTGTATAGCCCTTCTTATTTCTTCATCTCTACCAATAACAGGATCTAATTTACCTTCAGCTGCGCATTGAGTAATATCCTTGGTATATTTTTTTAAGGCTTCAAAGGTATTTTCCGCATTTGCTGTATCTGCTACTCTACCTTTTCTCATTTGATCTATTGCAGAAGAAATTTTTGACGAATTTATATTTTCTTCAGATAATATTTTATATATTTCAGTGCCTTTAGTCTCAGTAATAGCCTGTAAAATACTTTCAGTACTTACAAAGGTGTCGCCTCTCTTTTTAGCAATTTGTTCAGCTAACACTAAGACTTTAGCATTTTCATTGGAAAGATATAATTGACTAGAACCAGTTACTGAAGGCAGTGAGTCTAAATAAATTGTTAATTTTTGCAAAATCTTATCAGGCTCAACATCACATAAATTAATTAATCTACGACAAATCTCATCTTCTTTGCTTATCAAGGTATAAGCAATGTGCTCAGGTTTAAATTGCTGATGATTTTTTGACATAGCAAATGCTTGAGCTTGCTGGATCAAAGATTTTGAGTTATCTGTAAATTTATCGAAATTCATGATTTTTTAGACTTACTTATTCCACTTTTATTAGAATATAGTAAAATTACAGATCATTGCAACAACGCAACCCTTTTTTAATTTAATATTATAGAATCATTTGTGCTTTAATAAAACTAAAAGGGGAAAACGGAAAACTATTTTCTTCCAAACTGAACGTTGTGACCTAGATCTTTAGAGCAAACACTTTTTCTCTTATCAATGAAGTTGGACTGGATATTGATGCAATCTAGCAATGAATATAAAACTGTGCTTTGATCTACTTTTTTATTTGCATTACTTTGGGCTATTTCCATATTTCTTTTAATCATAGGGTCACTTTTTAATAAATTATCAGAAAACCACAAAAGATATGGAACATGAACCTGCTCTTTTGGAGCTTTACTATATTCATAACTGTGAAGATAAATTCCGTTCTCACCAAGTGATTCTCCGTGATCAGAGATGTAAATGAACATAGCTTTATATGGCTTTAATTCATTGATCATTTTACTTAAAACATAATCTGTATAAAGTATAGAGTTATCATAGGAATTACCACTTTCTTCCTTACATTCACAAGAATTTCTTTGAAAAATTCTTTTAAAAATGGAAGAATTGTTTACATCAGTGCAAGTTGGTGCAAATTTTCTAAAGTCTTCTGGATATCTATCATCATATGTTCTATGACTGCCTTGAGTATGCAGTACGATAAATTGATTGCTAGATTTATTTTGAGCCAATAAATTGTGCATATAACTTACTAGATTTTCATCTTTGATATTGCCTTTGATATTGTAATTATTATTTTGCAAAAGAATTTCCTTAGTTATTAACTCATTAGCTTCAGATGCAACGCTGTTTATATCATCAACAAACGATTGTAAACTTACCCACCAACTTTTAAAATCCAGTTTATTAAAGACTGAAATCACGGTATTTTCATTGTCTAAAGCATGTAGTTTAAAAATATTTTTTATCCCCATTATAGTATATGTTGCAAGAGAATAAGCATCTTTAAAGCTAACTAAATTATTTTCTTCCTCTAATTTGGGCGTTGTATTGCGACTATATCCATTAATACCAAATCTATCACTTCTAGCTGATTCTCCTATAACCAGCACCACTTTTATGCCACTTTCCTTCAAATTAAATGCATATTTACCAAATACATCTTTTTTCTCTCCATTTCTAAATTTATTATGCTTCAAATATGTTTTTACAGTAACCACAAGATTTGATGGATATAAGTTAACTGCCGTCATATGTTGTAAAAAAACTATCGGATTAATTCCCTTTACAAACAGCATGGGTGTATAAAAGATTGAAGCTCCAATGAAAGCAATTAATAACGTTGATATAAATTTATTTTTAATCCCAATTTTCAATGATTTTGCTTGTAGTAGTATCATTGTGCTCGGAATTAACCAAAAAACTACTATCCAAAGAATTAATTTATAATCAACAAATGTAATTGCTTCATCATAATCTGTATTTAAGGTGCTCTCTAAAACTGACTCATTAAAATTAATACCAAAGAAAATTTGAAAATAACTAAGAAGGCTGCCGATAAACAGCATAATAATAAAAAACGGTATGAAGAAGATTCGGCTTATAGATATTATAGAAATCAGAAATATCGAAAAGCCAATATTAGAGAGGATGATTGCAGTTTGATACTCTTTTGTAAGAATATCTTTAACAAAAATCATATTCAAAAAAATTAGAATTGAGATGGATACTATTAAAATTAAGTTATGCCTATTAAAAAGTATTTTCCTCATAATCCGTTATTTTTTTGATTGATGACTAACTAATAGTAGAATTCTTATATACTAACCAACACTTTTTAAGTATGCTACCGACAATTTTTTATATGTCAAAAATAATTATATGAAAAAAACATCCATAGTGTTGTTAATATTATTAATATTGGTCTTCTGTTTTGGCAACTATATCCCATTAAATTTTAAATCAATTTTATATTCTGTTAGTCTTACTATTCAAGAATTGTTAATTTTCATTGTTCCATTTGTTGTGGTAATTTTTATTTCCAGAAGTATAATTTTGCTTAAAAAGCATGCAATCAAATTGGCTTTTTCATTTATATCATTGATATATTTATCCAATTTTATTGCATCATTTATTTCATTTAATATTAGCTTTTATGTATTTGCTAATACTCCAGATTTAGGGAATGCATATAGTAATCAATTAGAAAGCTTAGGTAGCTTAAAGCCTTTGTGGACACTTAATTTTTATAAAATATTATCTAATAAGTTCGCATTGATAATAGGGATAATTTTAGGAATTTTGTTACCGTTAATTATAAAAGATAAAGCTGAGCAAGTTGCAGATAAGCTCTTTGATTATATTATGAAATTCATTAATAGCGTCTTTATTCCAATAATACCAATATTCATTCTTGGATTTATTATAAAATTACAACATGACAATATTTTTGAATTAGCAATAATTAGCCACCTACATATTCTTAAGATTATCATTGCAGTATCATTAATTTATATTTTATTGATTTACATTGTTGCAAGACGCCTTAATATTGTAGCTTCTTTTACAAGTATTATTAATATGTTGCCTGCAATTTTTGTGGCTTTTGTTTCTATGTCAAGCACAGTAGCATTGCCGTATACAATTAAAGGCGTACAAAAAAATACTAATCAAAAGTCAAAAATTCTTGTTTCTCTTATTCCAGCAACTTCTAATATGCACTTATTAGGAGACTGCTTTTTAGTGCCTGCATGCATAATAATTGTCTTAAAAATGTTTCATTACGATATAACATACGCAGAATTTACTATTTTTTTAGTATATTACGTATTGATGAAATTTACTGTTTTAACAATTCCAGGAGGGGGTATATTAGCTATATTGCCACTACTTTCAACTGAACTCGGATTTAATTCCGCAATGCTTTCAGCGATTGCAACGTTATATTTTTTACTAGACCCATTTTTGGCTTTATTAAATGTAGCGGGTAATGGCGGGTTTTTTATTGTTCTAGATAAAATGTTAAGCGCTGTTGAAGCTAAAAGAACTACAATTAGCGACATACCATAGATAATGGCTATTATAGGAGAGAGGGGGAAGTAAATTATTTATCTTGATGATAATTCCGCCCATTATCTCTTGATTATAATCGTCTTTTGAAGTTATTGTATCACTTATAAGCTTATGCTTTGAAAGAAGAATAAATTGTGAGATATTATAGTTTAATCTTGTAATTCTTGTGGTTTACTATAAATCAAATTGAAAAAATAAAATAAAACAAGAAAAATTCGCAAATACGTGCTAGAGTGTAAAAAATAGTTAATTCTAAGCTGATCTAGTGGTCAGCATTTGTAATTAATTATGAAAACAATTTATAAAAAAAGTACTATGAAAATAACAGGAACAGTAAAATGGTTTGATTCTACCAAAGGATATGGATTTATAGCTCCAGAAAATGGTTCAAAAGATGTGTTTATACACAGGTCTGCAGTTGAGGAAGCTGGGCTTGATGGATTAAAAGATAATCAAAAAATTAAATTTGAGATTACTTCTAATAAAGGTAAGCAATCAGCAGAAAATATTGAATTAATTTAATTACAAAATACCCTCAAAGGAGATTAAAAATGAATAAAGCAGAATTTATAGAAAAGTTATCAAAAGAACTAGATATAAGTAAAGCAGAAGCTGGTAGGCATTTAGACAAAATATTTAAGTGTGTAGCTACATCTATGAAGGATAATGATGAATTAAGATTCACAGGATTTGGAAGTTTTAAAGCAAAACAGACAGAGGCAAAAGAAGTAAAGACACCAAAAGGGACAATGGCTAAAGTTCCTGCACAAAGGAGAATAAGTTTCTCAGTTGGGTCTGATTTTAAAGCTGTAGTGAATAATAAATAATTGTTGATTATGAAATTAGCGAATAGTATCAAGGATGAAGCAATAAAGAAGCTAAATGAGATATTAGAATTGGAAATGTCAGGGGTGGTGAGGTATACGCACTATTCGCTAATGATAATGGGCCATAATAGAATTCCAATTGCCGCATGGATGAAGAGCCAAGCGCAAGAGGGATTAAGGCATGCAATTGAAGCAGGAGAAATGATAACTCATTTTGAGGGACACCCTTCACTTAGGGTGTCAAATTTAAAAGAATCTTATTGTCATAGTATAAACCAGATTTTAGAAGAAAGTTTAGAGCATGAGAAAGCTTCTCTTAAATTATACTATGATCTTCTAGATATAGTTTTATCAAAATCAGTATTGCTTGAGGAATATGCAAAAAAGCTGATAGTAGAAGAGGAGATGCATATTGGAGAAGTAGAAAAGATGCTAAGAGTTAATAATGTTAACGATAGATGCGAATAAATAATTTATATTAGTAGCATAGTAGTAGCATAGTATATGGCGCAATAATAGCTTTAGTATGTTTTGCTTTTGGTTATTATGTTGGCAGAAAGTAAAGCGGCGTATCAAAGTTATAAGCACCCATAGAGATTAAAAAATTTATTGATAAAGAGAATTTGTTTTTTTAGAGTCACTGTCGTATTTTTGGTCATTAAAAGCTAAAAAGCCGATAATTTTGTTATAGAATAAATAAAGATAACCGTGTTGCATATCCCCCTCCCATATTACAATATTCCGACGAATACTTGAATCTACAATAAATCCTATTTTGAAAAAAGAGTGTAAATATAAAATTATTCTTTGAAAAAGGAATTTGTTTATGTTATTAAACATCAATCCTTAACTTATATTAATTAACCTTATGAGTGATAGTATTAAAGACAGAGTACTGAAAGTAATTGACAAACAGCTTAACAAAGACACTTCACAAATTAAGCTTACTGATAGATTTAATGAAGATCTTGGTGCTGACAGTCTAGATAGAGTGGAATTGGTTATGGCACTGGAAGATGAGTTTGAAAATCTTGAGATACCAGATAAAGAAGCAGAAAAAATCAAAACGGTTCAAGATGCTATTAACTATGCAGAAAAACATTATAACCAGCCTTCTTAATTCATTTTAGTGATATAGGTTATGATTCGGGTTGTAGTAAC
Source organism: uncultured Alphaproteobacteria bacterium (assembly GCA_903887235.1). Taxonomy (GTDB): domain Bacteria; phylum Pseudomonadota; class Alphaproteobacteria; order Rickettsiales; family Midichloriaceae; genus Aquirickettsia. The sequence goes on from CAISOX010000123.1 coordinate 15,201, forward strand.
AGGAGTAGGATTAATAACGCCTTTGGGGGTGACAGTAGCCAAAAATTGGGATAATATAATCAATTCAAAATCAGGAATTAAAAAAATTCCAGATAGTTTGTTTTCTACAGATGACTTGAGATGTAAAATTGCAGGAATTATTGATTTAGAAGGAGACTCTGCATTTAACATTGAGAAATTTATTGATTTTAAAGAAGCTAAAAAAATGGATAAATTTATCCATTATGCAATAGCAGCGGCAGAAGAAGCAATACTTGATGCCGCTCTAAATGAATTAACAGAAGAAGCTAGAGATGATGTTGGTGTTTTAATAGGCTCAGGTATTGGCGGATTGTCTACAATTGAGAGAAACGCTAATATTTTGGAATCAGGTGGCGCAAGAAAAATTAGTCCATTTTTTATACCGGCTAGTTTGATAAATTTGGCCTCAGGACATGTTTCGATCAGACATAGATTTACAGGCCCCAATCATTCTGTAGTTACAGCTTGTTCTACTGGAACTCACGCAATTGGAGATGCAGCAAGAATAATAAAAGATGGTGATGCTAAAATTATGGTTTGCGGTGGAGCTGAAGGAGCAGTTTGTAAGCTTGGCGTAGCAGGATTTGCAGCTGCAAGAGCATTATCAACTAATTTCAATGACAGACCTGAAGAAGCATCAAGACCATGGGATAAAGATAGAGATGGCTTTGTAATGGGAGAGGGAGCTGGTGTGTTGGTTTTAGAAGAATATGAGTATGCAAAAAAAAGGGGGGCTAAAATTTATGGGGAAGTTTTGGGATATGGACTCTCTGGTGATGCATATCATATTACAGCGCCAGAGATTCAAGGCACAGGCGCAATAAAAGCGATGAAAATGGCATTGGCCAAAGCTAAAATTGATCCAGAAAAAATCGACTACATTAATGCGCATGGAACGTCTACTCCCCTGGGAGATATGATAGAGCTCAATGCTATTAAAAAAGTGTTTGCAAATAATATTAAAGACGTGGCAATATCCTCTACAAAATCTTCCATTGGTCATTTACTTGGTGCGGCAGGGAGCGTTGAGGCAATATTTTCTCTCTTGGCAATTCAAAATAGCTTATTACCACCAACATTAAATCTAATAAACCCTGATGAAGGCTGTGAAGGAATAAACCTTGTTGCTAATAAAGTACAATCCAAAAATATTGATTATGCGATGTCAAATTCTTTTGGATTTGGAGGAACTAATTCCTGCTTAGTATTTAAAAAAGTATTTTAAAAGTGGAATAGCCATGAAAAAAATTATCTTTTTTCTAGGTGCTTTTTTATTATTCGGCCAGACAGCATTAGGCGATAGTAAATGCTTCTTAGCTAAAGAAAATAATAAAGTCATCAAGCAAGAAGGTGATTGCAATACACGGTACTCTCCCTGCTCTACTTTTAAAATTGCTCTCAGCCTTATGGGATATGATGCAGGGATTTTAAATGATAAAACGCACCCAGAGTTGCCTTTTAAACCAGAATATGAAGCATTCTTAGAGTCCTGGAAAGATCCACAAAACCCAACTACTTGGATGAAAAACAGTTGCGTATGGTATTCACAGGCTTTAACTTCGCAGCTTGGCATGAAAAAATTTCAAGATTATGTCAAAAAATTTAATTATGGCAACCAAGATCTTATCGGTGATAAAGACCAAAACAATGGACTCACCAATGCATGGTTGTCGAGCTCTTTAGAAATATCACCCGAAGAACAAGCAATATTTCTCGAAAAATTACTTGCAAATACAGTACCAGTCAGTATATACGCTCAAGCCATGACAAGAAATATTATATATGTTGAGGACCTGGCTTACGGCTGGAAATTTTATGGAAAAACTGGAAGCGGATTTTTGCTAAATAAGGATAGAACGAAAAATCTTGAAATAAAGCATGGTTGGTTTATCGGCTGGATTGAAAAAAATAACAAAAAAATTGTCTTCGTTAATCATATAGTAGATGACAAAAAAGAAGCAGAGCATGCAGGACCAAGAGCCAAACAACAAGCCAAAGAAAAGCTGTTGCAGTTAATAGAGCAAATTGAAACTTCAAAGAACAGGTAAATCATGAAGAAAATTATTTTATTTTTATGCTCTTTAATTTTATGCGTAAGCCAAGCGTTTGCAGCTGAGAGTTGTTTTCTGGCCAAAGAAAATGGCAAAACTCTAAAAAGTGAAGGAGATTGTTCCACGTCGTGGGCACCACAATCTACGTTCAAAATCCCGTTAAGTTTAATGGGATTTGATTCTAACATCCTCAAGAGTGAAAATGATCCATCTTGGTCGTTGCCTGATGGAGTCGATCCTTATATTAACGTCTGCAAAGGTGATCACAATCCTCGCACTTGGATGCGGGATAGCTGCCTTTGGTACTCACGAGTTTTAACGCCTAAGCTTGGCATGGAAAAATTTCAGCATTATATATCAAAGTTCGCCTATGGGAATATGGATCTCTCTGGTGGATTAACCGATGCGTGGATATCTAGTTCTCTTAAAATTTCTCCCGAAGAACAAATTATGTTTTTGCAAAATTTCATTGATCATAAATTGCCAGTAGCAGATAAAGCTTATAAAATGACAAAAAATATTATGTTCATCCAGGAGATGGCCGGTGGTTGGAAACTCTATGGTAAAACAGGTAACGGTTTGCAGTTTGACAAAGACGGTAATAAAACAGATCTACAGCATGGCTGGTTTGTTGGATTTATCCAGAAAAATGGAAGAATTATTGTTTTTGCCAGCCATATAACGGATGATAAAAAAGAGGATGTTTTTGCTAGCTTCAGAGCTAGAAACGAAGCATTGAATAAATTATATTATCTAATAAATGATCTGCAAAAGTAAAAGGCTTTTTTATTATTATTTCATTATATAAGGGCTTAGTTTTGTAAAAATCTCTAAGTTTATTAAATGTCTTTATGTATAATCCATAATTTTCATCATTCCTTTTTCGTAACAATAACTATAGCTGGCTTAAGCAATCTATCCCTTATTGAATATCCAGCTTGAATGACGTTGACAACAGTATTTGGCTCCCTTTTATTATCAACTACTTGTGATACTGCTTCATGAAATTGATGATCAAAATTTTGATCTAATGGGTATATTCTTTGAATTTCATAATCTTGAAATACTTTTAGTAAATTCTTTTTGGTAATCTCAATGCCTTCAAATAAAGTCTTTAATTCAGTATTATTTTCACATGCCTTTAGATCAATATTTTCTGATGCTCTAAACAAATTTTCTACTTGCTCTGTTAAATTTTTCACAAAATTACTAATAGCAAATTTATGAGCATCTTCTAGCTCCTTTTTAAATCTTTTCCTTATGTTTTCATTTTCGGCTTTCTCCCTAATTAATTGCTCCTTTAGATTTTCTATCTCTTTATTGAGCTCTTCTAAAGAATTAGTATCATCTTGGCTTATTTCTTCTTTTTCTTCTTTGTTTATATTCTCGTTGTTCATTTTTATTTACTTTTTAATGTATTGTTTTTTATTTAAGACTATTATGTCAATTTTTCAAGTATTTATAATATTTTTATAGACAAAACTGTGCTATTTATCTAGGATAAAATTAGTTTGAATGTATAAAAATTTTTCATGCGAAAGAAAATTGCATTAATAGGCGGTGGCAACATAGGTGGCACTTTAGCTTATATTATAGCGTCCAAGGAGCTTGGCGATGTGGTAATTTTAGACAGAAATAAAGAATATGCAGCAGGTAAGGCGCTCGATATAGAGCAGAGTTTACCTGTAATGAAAAAAGATATATCGCTGATAGGTACGGATGATTATGCTGATATTGAAGGGTCAGATTTAGTTATTATTACAGCGGGGGTTGCAAGAAAACCTGGTATGTCTAGAGACGATTTGCTTAGCGTTAATGCTGACGTCATAAAAACTGTAGCAGGAGGAGTAAAAAAATACTGTCCTAATGCTTTTGTAATAGTTATCACAAATCCCTTAGATGCAATTGTTTATGCATTTTTAAAGTACTCTGGGTTTTCTAGGAAAAAGGTTATTGGAATGGCAGGTGTATTAGATTCAGCAAGATTTGGATTGTTTTTGGCTAGAGAGTTAAATACCTCAGTAAGAGACATAACCTCTTTTGTGTTGGGTGGACATGGCGATACTATGGTTCCTTTAATGAAATATACTAATGTAGGTGGTATACCTTTATCAGATTTTATAAAAAAAGGAATTATTTCGTCAGCTAAAATTCAAGAAATAATTGAAAGGACAAAAAACGGTGGAGCAGAAATTGTAAAATTACTGAAAGATGGATCTGCATACTATGCGCCAGCAAGTTCAGCAATCAAAATGGCTGAATCGTACCTTAATGACAATAATGAGCTTTTTCCTTGTTCAGTATATCTGGAAGGAGAATATGGATTAAGTGACACTTGCATGGGAGTGCCGGTATTTATAGGTAAAAATGGGATAGAAAGTATACTACAAATAGAATTTGATGTGGAAGAGCAGGCCATTTTTGATAAGTCAGCAGAAGCAGTAAATGGCCTTATCTCAGCAATGAAAAAAGTTCTGGGCTAAATCTGATTTGATGAACAATTGTATTATAATAAGAGGTGCAAAAGAGCACAATCTCAAAAATGTTGATATTGACATACCAAAAAATAAATTAGTTGTTATCACGGGTGTAAGTGGTTCAGGGAAATCCTCTTTAGCATTTGATACGATATATGCTGAAGGGCAAAGAAGGTATGTTGAAAGTTTATCGACTTATGCTAGACAATTCTTAGAGATGCATAATAAGCCTGATGTTGAATCAATAGAAGGTTTATCTCCTGCAATTGCAATAGATCAGAAAACAACATCGAGAAATCCGAGATCAACAGTGGCTACTGCCACTGAAATATATGATTATTTAAGGATTTTTTTTGCAAGAGTAGGTGTTCCATTTTCTCCTGTAACAGGATTGCCAATAAAAAAACAAAGTGCCACACAAATGGTAGATTCGCTAATGAGCTTGCCTAAAGAAACAAGTGTCATATTACTGGCGCCAATAGTGCGAGGACAAAAAGGAGAGTATAAAAAAGACTTATTGCATTATCGCAGACTTGGTTATGAAAAACTAAAAATTAGCGGAATTTACTATGATTTCGAGGAACTACCTAATATAGATAAAAACAAAAAACATGATATTGAATTAGTAGTTGATCGAGTAAGTATTACTGATGATTCGAGAAGCAGGATTGTAGAAAGTATAGAAAATATACTAAAAATAAGCCAAGGTTTACTATATGTAGAGATTAAATCGATACCTGAAGATTTTAAAGAATCTAATATCAAAGAAGGGCAAATTTTGATTTTTTCTGAAAGATTTTCATGCCCTGTATCTGGATTTTCCTTACCAGAAATTGAACCAAGAATTTTTTCATTTAATAGTCCATATGGAGCATGCCAGAAATGCAATGGACTGGGTAAAGAAATGAGTTTTAATGAACAATTGATAATACCTGATAAAAGTTTGTCGCTATTAGAAGGTGCCATTGGACCATGGAGAAAAAAAAGTTCTAAATATTCTAATACTCAATATAAATTCTATGAAGGCCTTCTTGAAGCGTTGGCAAATCACTATAATTTTAGTTTAGAAACTCCCTATGAAGAATTACCAAAGAATATACAAAATATAATCTTACATGGGACAGGAAACGAAAATATAAAATTTTCATATCAAGATGGTTATAGACAGTCTACAGTCAATCAGCCATTTAAAGGTGTCATGCCAATTCTTGAAGAGAAGATACACAAAACTGAAAGCAATTACATTGTTGAGGAGCTTTCAAAGTACCAAGTGCAAATAGATTGCAGTGAATGCGAAGGTTATAGAGTTAAAAAAGATTCGTTATGTGTAAAAATTAATGATTTACATATTGGAGAGGTTGTTAGGTTTTCCATTGATCAAGCATATCATTGGGTTATAACCTTAAAAGATCATCTAGATCCAACGCAAGTTAAAATTTCAAAATTAATATTAAAAGAAATAGAAAGAAGACTGAAATTTTTGATTAATGTGGGGCTAAATTACCTCACGTTAAATCGTGTTTCCTCAACATTATCAGGTGGAGAAAGCCAAAGGATTAGATTGGCTTCACAAATTGGCTCAAGTTTGACTGGAGTGTTATATGTGCTAGATGAGCCTTCTATAGGATTACATCAAAGTGATAATGACAAACTCATCGTCAGCCTGAAGGAATTGCGAGATTTGGGAAATTCTATCATAGTTGTTGAGCATGATGAAGATACTATGAGACAGTCGGATTATCTGATTGATATTGGTAAATATGCAGGAATCAATGGTGGTAATGTTATTGCCTGTGGTAGCCCAGAAGAGGTGGCAAAAAATCCTAATAGTCTAACAGGCCAATATATATCAGGAAAGTTACTGATACCAGTACCTAAGCAGAGAAGGAAATCTGATTCTGATAAGTTTATTGCTATAAATAACGTTACCACGAATAATTTAAAAGATGTAAGTGTTAAAATTCCAATTGGAGTTTTCGCTACAATCACTGGAGTTTCTGGCAGCGGTAAATCCAGTTTAATTTTACATACCCTTTATGGTGCAGTAATGAATAAGCTGCACAATAGTAACAGAGACTGTGGTAAATATAAATCAATCCTTGGATTAGAAAATATTGACAAAATTATTGAGATTGATCAGCAACCCATCGGTAGAACACCTAGATCAAATCCAGCCACATATACTGGGGTGTTTACTCCAATTAGAGATTGGTTTGCTGGACTTAAAGAATCAAAATTAAGGGGTTATCTACCAGGTAGATTTTCTTTTAATGTTAAGGGTGGTAGATGTGAAGTATGCGAAGGAGACGGCTCGTTAAAAATAGAAATGCACTTTTTACCAGATGTATATGTTAAATGCGATGAATGTGATGGAACGAGATATAATAAAGAGACATTACAAATTAAATACAATGGCAAGACAATATCTGATATTCTAAAAATGACAGTGGATGAAGGGTCAATTTTTTTTGATAAATTACCATTGATAAATGAAAAATTAACTGCTCTAAGTTCAGTAGGCTTAGGTTATATAAGTATTGGACAATCTGCCACAACATTGTCTGGAGGAGAGGCGCAGAGAGTTAAACTTGCAAAAGAATTGTCAAAAAAATCTACTGGCAGAACCCTATATATACTGGATGAACCTACTACAGGACTGCATTCTCATGATATAAAAAATCTGCTTAAAGTTTTGCATGAATTAGTAGAGATGGGAAATACCGTAGTAGTCATAGAGCATAATCTCGATGTGATTAAAACAGCTGACTATATAATAGATATTGGCCCTTACGGAGGTATCAAAGGTGGTGAAATTATAGTTTGTGGTACACCAGAAGAAGTATCTAAAAATCCTAATAGTATCACCGGCAAATACCTTATACATAAATTAAAATAATTCTTTACAACTGCGTCATTAATATTTAGCCTGGATACATTGGGTTTAATTGGTCTGCTGATGTGAGAGAGTTATCAGATTATATACCTACTGGTGTTAATCCTGGAGGCAAAACTCCTAGTTTTCAAGCTAAATTAGATAGCGATTTATCGCAAAGATATCAAATTAAAAGATCAAACTTCATTAAGATATTTAGAAAAATGATTGGGTTAGATTCAGATCAATCTGATATCTTAGGGGAGTATATTGCGTCAAAAGTTATAGCGGAGTTATTAAATGAAAAATCTCAAGATCCTTTAGTAAAATCTCCACCTGATTTAGCGCCTGAGGTAAATTTGGTTTATGATAAAAAGTTTGATGATTTCTGCATAGCCTCTAAATATTTAAATGATGGAGATAACAATTTTAAGGGAATGACTTTTGGGGAGTTAATAAATAAAAAAGATGAAACAGCAAATAATGAAAATCCTAAGGAACAAAACGAAGTAAGAAGAAAAAAAACAAAATTAGTATTCGGTGATGCTTCAGATAATCAACTGTCAATAGATAAGACATTTGACATCAAAGTTGATAATGAAATAAAAAACGTCAAGATTAATAAAGCTGATTTATATAATGCTTTGACAAGTTCAATAATTTTAGGAGATCATGATACTAACCCAAATAATTTTTATGCAATTTATGAGAAGGATAATAATGAATTGAGAGTAGGAAGAATAGACTTGGGGCATGCATTTAATGATTTGATAAAAAATTGGATGGTTGGAACCAACACACCTAATATTAATAGCAGCCGAGGTGGAGTTCTTGATTTTCTTAACAGAAAAAAAGAAAATGGTGGCCAAACAAAATTCAACAGACATTTTGATAGAAATATAGTTCTAGATCCAGATTTTGCTAAATCATTAAAAAAGCAATCTAAAGATATAGGTGTTGCACTATTGAATTGTGAAAAAGAGCTAGGGGAATTAATGGGTAAAAGCCCTAAAGTGCGGAATCAGTTGGTAAAGTCAGCTAAAACATTACAAAAAAGAATGGGCGCTGCAACTGAATTATTCGACAAAGCTTTAAATTTGGTTGGTAACATCCCAAATAAGGCATTAAGAAACGTTCTTTCAGGCTTCATCTTGCCATTTAGAAGAGTATTTGATTTAACATTTTTTTTAGTAAAAAAGTTATTTAGCATTCCAAAAAAAATTGTAATGATAATTCCTATAGTGAAAATTTATTTTGAGAAAAAGCAACGAGCAAAAGATGAAAAACTAATAAAATCTCTTGTTGAAAATTGTAGAGAACATATTGCTGAAAATCGTAGCGAATCAGTATCAGTTGCAAACTTAATAGAGATACAAATTATAATCAAAAATTTACTTGAAAAAGACAGTTGTACAGACGTAGAAATTAAAGAAGCTACAGATAAAATTAAAGGAATCTATGAGAGTGATAAACGCTATTTAAAAGGTAAATCTTTCAATGATCAAGTGGAATGGGTAAATCAAAGTGAATCAACAAAGCCATTAAATATTAGTTTAAACCAGTATATCAAGGAACATGGAGATAAATTAGGTAAAAATCAACTGGTAGAAAAAATAAACACATCTTTGAATGAAAAATCACAAGTGCCAAAATCTTTGAATGAAAAATCACAAGTGCCAAATAATAGAACCAAGCAATGGACTAGTCAAATAACTCATCATACCAATCAAATAGCTCCTAATAATATGCCACATGGTATATTATTTTCTGATAAATCTAAACAATCTAATAATGATAAAGGTCATCTGTAATTATTTTAACAAAGGTATTGGAAATTCTTTGTTGTTACTATATATTGGTTCTATATTTACTATAAAATACTAAAATGAACAAAAATAGATTTTTTAAAGTGGCAGTGCTTACTTTATTCCTTGCATCAAATTTCAATTATGTATGGGCGTACGGCTTGAAGGATGCTGTTAACTCAACTTTATTAAATAATGAACAGTTGCAGGTGAATAAAAAGAAATTGGAAATTGCAATCTTAGAAAAACCAAAAGCAGCTACAGAATTTTTGCCAAACATAAATGCTACATTAAATAAAACATTTTATAATCCAAGTAACACTCAGTCTTTTAGTGGCCAATCGTCTTTTAACAAAGAGTCATTTGGGTTGAATATTCAACAAGATATTTTTACAGGTGGCTCTACAATTGCAAAAATTGCACAAGCTGATGCGAAGATAAATGCTGCATATCAAGAGTATAACAGAGCATTAAACAAGATAATCTTAAATACCATTCAAAGTTATCAAGACGTCTTGACCTCTAGAGAGCTCGTTAAGGTTCAGCAAACAAATGTTAATATGGCTCAAAAAAGTTTAGAAAAAGCTGATATTACGGTAAAAACTGGATCTGAAACAAAAACGTCATTATTCTTAGCTAAGGCCAACCTTGCATCTATGAAAAGTAATTTAGAAGATTATTTAGTGCAAAAAACTCAAGCAGAATCAAATTTCCAATACTTTGCTGGCGAGGAAGCTCCTAAAGTTATGGAGCAAATTGATGTTAAGAAATATACAAAAATTAAAAATTTTGATGAATTTAAAGTATTAGTAAATACTCAAAACCCAGATTTAATAGAAGTAAAAAATATGCTGAAGGCATCAAAACAAGGAGTGAATCTTGCTGCATCTGAATTATTGCCAAGTGTAAATTTGTTTGCAAATTCCTCTAGACCAAAATATTCAAATAATATTACTAACAATGATGATTTTAAAGGTAATACATACGGCGTTGGTGTTAATGTTCCGTTACTTTATAAGGGAGGGGTACAATATTTAAATATATCTGAGGCAAAGAAGAAAAGTAAAAGCGCTGAATTTAGTGTTAGAGATGTAATTAATAAGCTTCAATCGCAAACTATTAGTACCTGGAGTAAGTATACATCAAGTGAAAATATATATGTATCATCACGTGTTGCTGAGGAGAATTTTTACCAAACATATCTAAGCACTCAATCGGAATTTGATGTTGGCGCAAAAACTTTAATAGATGTGATCAATAGGCAAAGGGATTATAATAATAATGTTATACAAAGATTGTCTAAGGAAAGAGACTATAAAGTATCATTATTTGAAACGTATAATTTGGTGGGCAATTTACCTAAGATTATTCAAAGTAGTGAAGAAGTGAAAAGTAAAAATAAATGATCGGAGATGACTATATAATAGATAGGTATAAGCTTAAAAATAGTGTTAATAAGTGGAAGTTTATTGCCCTAACCCTATTCTTTAGCGCTTTATTTGTGGTTTTCTATAATAAAGGTGATGGAGTGCCTCAAATTAAATCAGATTATATTGCGAGCATAGATATAACAGGTATGCTCTTGCAAGATAAAGAAGTTATCAAATCTTTGAATAAGATTGCCAGTGATAATAATATAAAAGCAGTTTTAGTAAATATAAACAGTTCGGGCGGAACTGGAGTAGGTGGAGAGTTATTGTATAGGGAATTCAGAAAAATTGCGCAAAAAAAGCCAATAGTTTCCTCAATAGGAGAAATAGGTGCATCTGCTGCATATATGGCAGCGATTGGAACAGACAGAATATATGCTTATGATATTAGTCTTGTAGGTTCAATAGGCGTCATAATAATGAATTTTGAAGTTAGTGAATTTGCAAAAAAATATGGGATAAATCTTGAATTAATAAAATCATCCCCACTAAAAGGCATTCCTAATTATTTTGAAAAACTTAATGATCAGCAAAAAGAATATGTACAGAATTTAGTTGATGAATCAAATAAATTTTTTATAGAGCTTGTTAAGAAAAGAAGAAATCTTTCAGAGGATGATTTAAAAAAAGTATCTGATGGAAGAATTTTTATAGGTAGCCAAGCAAATAAATTGAAGCTTATTGATGAAATAGGTGATCGTGCTGATGCGATTAAATGGCTTAAAAGCAAAGAGAATCTTGAAAATTTAGAAGTAAAGGATTACGTTTTGCTCAAGCCAGCATCCAGATTGGAAAGATTAATGGAGTACACAGATAATGTTAAATTAATCTTCTCTACTATTTTTAATACAATAGTATCCTAACGAAGCGAAAAAAAGAGTAATAGTGAATTAAACTGAACTGCCCCCCCCCAAAAAACAAGAGTAAAAGTTACGCAATACTGATATCTGCTCTGAGCTCCATTGCTCGTTAATAATTTTTATTTCTATAAGCATTATCGTTTCTTCTGTTGGCTTTTGATGACCTTGCCTTACCATATTTGCGCTTGTTAGCATCTGAGCCTAATGTATCTGGATACATGGTGAAGATGATATGAGAAAATAACCAAAAAGACTAACTTTAAATGTTAAGTTATTTTCGGTGATTGGTATAACTCCAACTATAACTGTATTTTTACCATATTTATCTCAAAGTTGCGCTTATTAGTTTAATCTGCCTTTTTGGTTTGTGTTATGTAGAAGTATCGTAGAGAAACTGAGCTTATAATTAAAATCATTATTCCGAGTAAAAGATAATAGTAATTTATACTATTATTTATGATAAAATTTGATGTTTGATAAAACATTATTGATATCGAATATGCAGAAATAGTGGACCATAAAGCTGAAGCTATTGCCCATTTTTTACCAATCTCATTTGATATAACTCCAAAGACTGAAACACAGGGAAAATATATCAAAATAAATATCAAGTATGATAAAACGGCAATTTTATTATCAAAATTGTTTGAGATATTCTTTATGACTTTATTACTTACTTCATTATCATCAAGGTAATTCTTTTTAGTGACATTGTTATCTAAATAATAAAATTTATCAAAATTATCTGTAAAAACGCTCACCATCTTTTTAGGTACGCTTAAAAAAGCTTTTTCATATTTTTTCAGGATATCAATTTCACTTACTGAATTGAAATTATCAGATTCATCAGCATATAAAGAAACTAGAGTTCCAACTACAATTTCTTTTGCAAATATTCCAGTAATGATTCCGACGGTTGCTGGCCAATTTTTTTCCTCTAAACCCATTGGTTTAAAAATTAGAGTTACTCTTTTCCCTATTATGTTTATAATGTTTTCATTATTATATGTCCCAGCTTCATTTTTAATAGGAATTTTTATTGAATTTACTAAGTGAATAATAAAAAAAACTACCACAATAGTTTTGCCAGCCCCAAAAATAAATGATTTAGTTCTTAAAATACTACTATTTATTATAACCTTTAGTTTAGGCAGTTTATAGTCTGGTAGCTCTATTAGCATATTAGAGTCAGCTATTTTTTGAGCCCCGCTCTTTATCAATAGACCTGTGAATATTGCCATTAAAATTCCAATAATGTACAGTGTAAAGATTATATTTTGTGTATTATTTGGGAAAAATATATAACAAAAGAGGGTATATACAGCGAGTCTTGCCGTGCAAGATACAAAAGGTGACATCATAATAGTAGAAATTCTTTGATTATGATTATATAAGACTCTTGTACCTGTTATAGCTGGTACATTGCACCCTAATCCAACGATAAGGGGCAAAAAAGAATGTCCAGATAAACCCAGTAATCGCATAATTTTATTTGCTATGACTGCCGACCTTGCAATATATCCACTATCTTCTAGGAAAGAAAGGAACATATACATAGCTGCTATAATTGGAATGAATGATGCAATTGTTTGAACTGCACCGCCCAAACCATAAATCAGTATATTGAGCCATTCAGATGTATAAATTTTTGAGGCCATTAATAATGGTATATCCATGAAGGTAGCCTCTGCTATAAGACTGAAAAATTCCTGAAAAGCTCCGCCTATATTTATACTAAAAACAAACATTAGATATAATACAATTAAAAAAATTGGCGCACCTAATATTTTGTTTAACACAATATTATCTATTTTATCCGATAATGACTCATAATTAGGGTCTTTATGTTCCAAAACTTTTTTAGAAAGCTTTTCTATAAAAGCATACCTACAATTTACCAAAACAAAATCTGATGTTTGTCCAAATTCTATTTCAATGTTGTTACAAATATTTTTTGCAAATTCTTTAATCTTGTCATTATATTTAGCGTAATTACCTTCAAGAATTGAAATTTTATCACTATTTGATATTATACTAAATTCATCAGTATTTAAAAAACTTTCTAAATTTGAATAATGCTCTTTGATTTTTTTTGGATAAAAATCAAATATATCAACAACGTTTTTAATATCTTTATTTTTTAGTAAAAAATCTTTTAGTCTATTAATATCATCCGTTTTTTTTGCAGATACTTTAATGACTGGATATTTTAATAGTTTTAATAGTTTATTTTCATTAATTTTTATATTTTTGCTTTTAGCTATGTCATCCATATTCAAAACTAAAATAACTGGTATCCTTCTTTCAATTAATTGAAAAGTTAAATACAAATTTCTCTTAAAATTTACACTATCAACTACATTGATTAAACAATCAAAATGTCCTTCTTTTATATAATTAATTGTGATTTCCTGATCCAAGGATGTTTTACCACCAATCCCTAAGGAATATAATCCAGGTAAATCTATGAGTTGAATTTTATAATTCTTGAACTTAAATTCTCCCATCCTTTTTTCAACAGTTACTCCGGACCAATTACCAGTTTTTTGCCCTAAACCTGTTAATTGATTAAATATTGTTGATTTTCCAGAGTTAGGATTACCAATAATACCAAAGGATATTTTTTCCATTTTAATATTATCAATAATCTAATTTACTACTTCATTAGTAATAAGTTTGTGCGCTATTGAATTATCTAATGCATATTTAACGCCCTCACATTTTATTATGGATGAGCCAAAATTATTATTTTTAAGTAATTTTATTTTTATTTTTGGCAATATTCCTAGCTCCATTAATTTGAGTTTTTGTATTTTATCCAGTGAAAAATGCTCTATTATAAAATAAGCTCCTTTATGTAATTTATTTATAGACTTGGTTTTCATGTAATTGCAATTGATAATCATTCTTGATAAGAAATTAGATTGAATCCCATATATTGTCAAGTATAAATTTACAAAATATTATACGTTCAATAACATATTCTCTAATGCGTGGGCTTTGAAATTTGAGATAGGATACAATTACCTATATATTAAGCACATAGATGCTTGTGTTGAGTAGTAAGGCTGGATATTAAATATTTTTAAATGATATTTATGTAGTGAAAATAGTATCCTTAATCATTTTTTCTTTTCCACCTTGTCATTTTGATCAAATAGGTTAGCTTTATTAAAACTAATAAAATCTTCTTCACCTTCTGCTTTATTGGATTTTTTATCAAATTTACTTAATTTATTAAATTTTTGAAGGATCTTGACCAAATCTTTAGGCTTTAAAACAATTGTACCAACAACAAAAACTAATAGCAATTCAGACACTGATATATCAAACATCTGGAAAAATCTCTTGATAAGTTATTATAGCTATCGTATTTTAAACCGATTAGGCGTATGCTACTATACGCTATACATTCATGCAATAATTATTAATATGGATAACAAAATAAAATTAGCTTTACAGGATTTGCATGAATCAATTATTAATAAAATCCAGGAAGTTAAGTTTTTGGAAAGAAAAATAACAAGTCTTAGTATTGAAAATGCTAAGCTTCATGATGAAATAGATAAATTAAACAGAATTATCATAAAGCATCAATCAGAAGAAAAAGATTTGAGTATTAAAATATCAGATAAAATAACTGCTGAAACTACAGTTATTCAATTAGAAGAAGAGGATCGTTTGGTCAACGATGATACAACTCAGGATATAGACATCTCAATCAATCAATTAAAAAATATTTTAAATAGAAAATAAAATTCAAAATATGCAAGAAATTGAATTAAAAATAGGAAATACTCAGATAAAACTCTCGTGTGAAAATCCAAAAAAGCTGTTAGATTTAACTGAAAAATTAAACTCAAAAGTAGATGAAATAAAAAGCCACAGTAAAAATATATCGGATACTAAAGCATTCCTAGTTACATCATTACATCTAATAGATGAAATAGAAATTTTAAATAGAAATTTGCAAGATTTAAAAGCAAATTTTTATGACCAATTTGAAAATGAGAAAAAATTATTGGCAAATGAGTATCAATTAATTGCAGAAGAAATTAACAATTTATCTGCGTTATTGAAAAATTCTGACCCCTAAAAGCAATCTTTTCGGTAAAAATATTCATAAATGATTGACTTAGTAGGTTTTTATATTATATTTGGCTTAAAATGTAATCAATGAATAATAGTGTCAAAAAGATTAAATAGAAAGTATGGCATTAGTCGCCGAATTGGTGCAGCGTTGTGGGGCACAGATAAAGATCCATACAATAAAAGAAATTATCCGCCTGGTGTTCATGGAACTTCAGGATATAAGAAAGCAACCGAGTATGGTACGCAACTTATAGCAAAACAGAAATTGAAAATGTATTACGGAGACATTAGAGAAAAGCAATTTAAAGCTATATATATTGAGGCAAGCCGTAGAAAAGGTGATACTGGTGAAAATTTAATTGGTTTATTAGAATCAAGGCTTGATGCGTTCGTGTACAGATCTAAATTTGTTCCCACTGTATTTGCATCTAGGCAATTCATAACTCACAAGCATGTAAAGGTAAATGGTAAGGTGGTCAATATACCGAGTTATAGGCTGCAACCGAATGATGTAGTTGAGGTAAATGACAAGTCTAAAAAATTATTGATTGTTCTTGAGGCGAAAGAGAGAAGCGAAAGAGATACGCCAGAATATATAAAGATTGATAATTCTAATCTTCAAGCTACTTATCTTAAGGTACCAATTTTAGCAGAAGTTCCATTCCCAGTACAAATGGAGCCTAGTTTAGTAGTAGAGTTTTATTCAAGATAAATAAAAATTAATTATGGCACAACATAAATCAGCAATTAAAGCGCATAAACAGTCTCTTAAAAGAGTGTTGAGAAATAAAGCGACAAAAAGTAAAATTAAAACATTTACAAAAAAAGTTGAAGAGTTAGTTAAGTTAAATGATCTAGCTAATGCTACACCAGCCCTAAGGATAGCAGAGTCAACGATCATGAAGGCCGTTACCAAAAAAGTACTTAAGTTAAATACTGCTTCGAGAAAAGTTAGTAGGCTAGCACACAAGGTAAAGTCATTAGAAAAATCAGTTGCTCCTGCTGGCTAATATATAAAATACAAATTTGACAATGTGGTTAAAAAATCATGTTGAGCAAGTAATTAAGCCTGTGTTTGATAAACACACCACCCCATACTATAAAATACTATTTTACTGGGATTTGATCGTGGGGGATGACTTAAAGCATAAAGTATTGCCACAAGATATTAAATTTTCAAAAAACAAGGACAATACTCTTACAGTTAAAATCAGCAATCACTGCAATATATTAAAGATACAAATGATGATTCCTCACATCATTGACAAAATTACACGATATTTTGGATATGAGATTATTTCTAGAATAAAAATTATTGGAGTATACACTAAACCTGCAAATATATTTATTGATGAATTAAACAAGCCTGCGCTAACAAATTCATTAAGCCAAAATAGAGATATCTTGCTTGCAATAAATAAAAATAACAACAAAGAAATAAAAGAGATATTGATAAGTATTGCCCAAAATTTACAATAAATTTTTACTATTATGAATAAATAATGATATTTTTTACATTAATTCATTTACATTACTAAATAATTCGTGCAATAATTCTCCATCATATAAGTAATTAAATTTAACTACCATGAAATCGAAAAATATATTTGTTTTGCTAATAGTATTAGTAATAGCTTCTCTAGGTTATTTCTTTTACAAAAGTTCTAAGACGCATCCTACAGTGCCAGACGATAGTAAAACAGCCGTAATTGATAATACCAAAAATGTAACTGATAATCCAAAAACCGTTACTAAATCTGAAGTTAAGGATATTATCAAGGAAGAGCTAAAAGATAATCCTGAGATTGTTATATCAGCAATTGAATCTCATGTAAGTAAACAACAAGATGCTCATAATAAAAAAGTTCAACAGTTAGTTGTGGATTTTAAAGAACAATTACTTAATGATCCAAATGATCCTAAATATGGTAGCCCGAATGCTAAAAATTCTATAGTTACTTTTTATGATTATAATTGTGGCTACTGTAAGAAAATGTCTGAGGTGATTAAGCAAGTTGTGGATGGCAAACAAGACGTTTATATAGTATTTAAAGAGTTGCCTATTTTGGGAGCAGATTCTTTAAAAGCTAGTAAATTAGCGATTGCTGTATATAGAATAGCTCCAGCAAAATATCTAGATTTTCATTTTGCATTGATGGATGATAGTAATGATAGTAGCCTTGATCAAAAAGTACAAAATATTTGTAAAACTTTAGGAATTGATAGTGCGAGACTATATAAGGAAATTGAAGATCCATCTGTTCAATCAGTGATAGACAAAAATTTAGAAATTGCTAAAGGAATTGGTTTCAGATCAACTCCGACTGTAATAGTCAATGAGCAATTAATTCCTGGCTTTATAGACTATGATAAACTCATGAGCATTATTAATAATGGCAACAGTGGAACCGACGCAAGCAATAGCGGTAGCAGTAACGTAAGTAATAATTCTAATAATGCAGAAGTGTCTGATAAAAATGATGTATCAAGCGAAAAGATGGATGATAAATCTCAGGATATAGATAGTCCTGTCTCTAAGCCTGAGCAACAAGAAGAAACCAGTAATAGCACTAACAACAATTAATATAGCAAAGTTGAAGCCTCATTTTGATTTATTTTCATGATGAGGTTTTCTTTTTGCTTGAGCTAATAAGTAAAAATTAACGGTTTTTGATGACTGTGTTAAAAGTTATTTTAGTCTTTATCGGTGCTGGTATTGGTGGTGTATCGAGATTTTTGATGTCGGTACATTTATCTATTTTCCTATCAAATAAATTCCCAAATAATAAACTTATTGAAATTTACCCTTATTCAACTTTAATTATAAATGTACTTGGTTCATTTGTAATAGGAGTGACTTCAAGCGTGTTGATATCTAGGTTTCCTAACTATAATTCAGAAATAAAAATATTCATAATAACCGGATTTTTAGGTGGCTTTACAACATTTTCATCTTTCTCATTAGAAGCGGTGAATTTATTTTACGATGGATATATTTGCGCGTTTTTAATGTATATTTTTTTAAGCCTGTTGTTGTGCATTTTAGGTTGTATGCTAGGCATTGGATTAGGTAAATTTCTATAGAAATATAATGATAAGGCTAAGTTATAAGAAAACTATTGCCGTTATATATACAATAACACTTTTCCTAGATAGATTAGATCTAACTATAGTAAACGTTACATTACCTACTGTAAATAGGCATGCAATACTGCACCAGTAAGTGCTTATAAAAAAAGAAAATAGGCACGGAAAAGTGCACCACTATATTAGTTGTAAATAACTAAATATAGGTGCCAAATTGTATAGGGTGCAAATGTACGAAGAAA
>CAISOX010000124.1 GCA_903887235.1 uncultured Alphaproteobacteria bacterium
CGCAAGAGTAAGACAAAAGATAAGGCCTGATAGAAAATATAGAAGAGTTTCACAGACGCCATATAGCAAGTGGAGCAAAAAAGTGGAACGTTTCGCTTAACCGAATGCCATTGTCCAGTCAGAAGGTACGAAAATTTTCACTAATATGCTAGAAGTATGGAATGCTGTGCTCTTTAAAGATACATAATTTAAGATTTTAAAAATCCATTTTTTCAAAAATCACATAAATTGGCGCTTCAAGCGAGCTGTCAGTTTCATAAATACCGTTTTCGTTTCAAAAGTAATCCCTAATCTACTTTCTGTTGAATATTTTATAAACGGAGTCATCATTTCTTTTGCCAACTATAGTGACATATAAAATTTCTAGCTCAATCCTGAAAATTATCCTATATTCACCAATATCTTTACGGTAATAAGCTACCTTATCTTGTGAAATAATTTTTTTAACATCAGTTTGGGTAGCGTTTCTTGCTAAGTAAAATATCTCTTTGGCAAGCTGTTTAAATTGCTTTGCATCTAAGGTAGAAAAAAATTTATCAGCCTGTTTACTAAGATTAATTAAGAGCATCTTTCAATTTCTTCATTGTATTCTCGACTCCTATATAACCTTCCTTCTCAGCTAAATTAATCTTATTTAACAGATAAGAATCTTCTAGGCTTTGAAGCCTATCATACTCCGCTTTGCTTATTAAGACTGCTTCGCTCTTGTGCCTCTTAATAAAAACTGGTTTTATCATTGCCTCACTTAGATACTCGCCTAAGTGCGTTTTTAGTTCTGTACTATTGATACTCATATTGATAACTATTTCTGTTTTTACTACTATAGCCATTGTAACTATTTATGTTATATAAGTCAATACAACCATATTAATCATAATGATATAATACCAAAAACATATGTTTGTGGAGTTCCGTTTGCTAATCAAATTTTCCTTCTTATTTCTTCTTAAAAACTGTCCCAATATTATTCCCAATTGATATTATCTGAAAATATACTATTATTTAGGTTTATGGAACAGTTATTTATTTCAATATGATATTTGGTTATGCAAGAGTCTCTAAAAATTAGCAAAGTTTAGATATTCAATTAGAAAAACTGAAAAATTATGGCTGCGACGAAATTTATCAAGAAAAAATATCTGGCATTAGAGAAGACCGATCTGAACTTAATAAATTACTAGAACGCATTAGAAAAGGTGATAAAATAGTAGTACAACGCCTTGACCGCCTTGGTAGAAGGATGAGTAAATTAATTGAATTAATAAATAATTTTAAAGAAAAAGAAATTGAATTTGTTGCATTAGAAAACAATATAGACACCACTAATCCCATGGGTATGCTGTTGTTTAGTATCTGCGCCGCCTTCTCAGAAATGGAACGTAATTTGATCACTGAACGCGTAAAAGCTGGCCTTGATGCAGCTCATAAAAAAGGTAGAAAAGGTGGTAGACCTAAATCTGTAACCAAAGATAAACTAAAAACTCTAAAATCTTTATTAAAAAACAATGACTTCTCTGTATCGAAAAAATGCAAAATGGTTGGTATTAGTCGCTCTGTTTACTATAGAACAATCAACAATGCCATCATTAAATCCTAAAGTTACTCAGATATGAAATTACTTAAATTCATAAAACCACGTTATCAGCACCTTACAAAAGAGGCTTAATTTGTATGCAACCTGATTTATTACTTTGCAACATCCCATTATATCGCTTGTCTAAATGCTTACTGAAAATTTTCGTACCTTCTGACTGGAAACCCCTTAGAAAAACCCACAGGTTTATTCTGTATTCACATGGTTAGCTTTAAACTTTTAATATTATTAATTTAGGAGGTACAATATGTCAAATGTATTAGGAATAGATGTTGGAAAAGCAGAGATTATGGTTGCTTTATTAGTTGATAACAAATGTGTAGGCAAAGAAAGTTTTGAAAATGATTACAAAGGTTTTAAAAGCCTTAGTAAATGGCTTAAACAGAAGAAAATTTCTGCTTTAAAAGTCTGTATGGAAGCAACAGGAAATTACAGCAACAACATAGCTGAATTTCTATATGAAAGTGGAAATGAGGTGCATATAGTTAACCCTGTGTGCATAAAATCTTTTGCAAAGAGCAAACTAATCGGGGCTATGTGGAAGAAGTGACACAAACGTACTGTTAGGTCTGGGGATGCTCCTGAATTAGGTGAATTATGCATGTGTTCTATTTTTATTAAAAAACATAATTATCAGAGGTAAAACGGATGTTTCCCTCTTGAAAGAATAAACTTTTTCTGATAGCGCACTAATAACGGCGTTTTCAATGATAAAAAGTTAAATATTTTTCGTGGCTACACAATAATCCCCTTTGCGATAAATTTAGGCCATTTAATTTTTGC
>CAISOX010000125.1 GCA_903887235.1 uncultured Alphaproteobacteria bacterium
AATGACAGTTAATCCAGGCTTTGGAGGTCAAAAATTTTTAAGCTGCCAATTAAAAAAAATTCACAATGTCAATTTGATGACTAATAATGCATCGAATATTGATATAGGCGTTGATGGTGGGATCAACCCAGATACGTTGAAGGAATGTGCTAAAAATGGTGCAAATATTGCAATTGCAGGAAATTATATATTTTCTGGGAATGATTATAAATTGAAAGTTAGTGAGCTTAGGAAAAGTTTTGAAAATTAGGATAATATAATATTTGTATTTGCTAAAAACTTTTTTTATATTACTACGTATATTTCCTGTGAACTCAAAATGGTTATAGTAATGTCATTTGATACCAGTTTTAATCTGATTTAACTTATCCAATGACTGTTTCAAAAATTCAGAATTTTTTACGTCCTTAGTACTAAATTCAGAAACCACATTATTTATATTTTTTAAAAGAAATTTTGATGCTATTTCTTGTACTATTACTTCTTCATCCGTTTTTCTCTGCATTTCTGCAATAATAAATTGCCTTTTTATTTCTTCCTCAATTTTTTTATCATTTTCTAATTTTATTGAATTTAGTAGATGTTCATTTTGAGCTAATTTTTCTTTATTAAGCTTATCTTGAAATTTTAAATCTTTTTCCAACTTTTGTAGATATTGCACTGAATCATCATGAGCTTTTTCCGCTCTATTTAATAGCTCTTTAGTATTAGTTATATGTGAATCAATAATATTGTTCAAAACTCTCTTTACTGGCTTATATGTAAATAACAAAATTAGTATAAATGATACTGCTAACCAAAAAATTTCATTCATTTTTTTTCAAATAAATACAAATTTATTTTCTCCTCAATTTCGCTTGAATATTTTTTTAAATCATGCGCTAACTCACCCTTCATATTATTTAAAAATAGCTTATGAGCAAGGTTTCTATTTTCGATCTCCTTCTTTAAAATACTCAAACGCTCCCTTCTGATATCATAAATTTTTGCTCTTATACGTTCTTCTTGTTGTTGCAGGCGTAATGATAATTCTCTTTTGGATTTTTCTAATTGTTCCTCAATGGCAGTCGCCTCAAGTAATATCTTATTAGAATTATCAATATAATTTTGAATTACCTCATTTCTACTCATTATAATTTTATTATATTTAGCGTAAAAATTCCTACTTGCTGTAAAGTAGATTAGAAGAAAAACAACAATGCACCAAAAAGATTGATCAAAGAAATAAGTTAAATCTAAATGAGGCATTTCCTAAACCATAAATTCTTTAGGCAAAAAACAGCAACAATAGCGCAATTAAAAAGGCAAACAAACCCATTGCTTCAGCAAGGCCAGCTCCAATAAAAGCCCCCTTCATCAACTTATCTTCAGCTGAAGGATTTCTTGCTATACCATTAAGGAGTGCAGCAAAAATATTGCCTATTCCCATAGCCGCACCAAACATTGCGATAGAAGTTAATCCAACTCCAATGTATTTTAAAGCTTCTAATTCCATCTTTTTCTCCGTATAAATGTTATTTTTTAGTGTAAATTTAAAGCATCATTTAGGTATGCACAGGTCAAAACTGAAAAAATGTACGCCTGTAGAATTGAAATAAATATCTCAAACCCCGTTAAAATTGTCAACAAAATTAACGGCATAATTCCAAACAAACCAGAAAGTATCACAAAAGTTGCAAGCACTTTTAACACAACATGCCCCGCAGTCATATTTGCAGCAAGCCTAATTGAAAGACTTATAGGACGTGCAAGATAAGCAAATAATTCGATAAAAATTATCAGTGGAGCTAAGAACATTGGCGTTCCCTTCGGTAATAATATTGAAAAATAGCCTATTCCATTTTTAACAAACCCTATAGCAGTAATTGTTATAAAAACAAAAATTGCCAGTGTGAAAGTTACAGAAATATGGCTTGTTGTTGTAAACACAGAGGGAATCATACCTACACTATTGCTGATTAAGATGAACATAAATAACGAAAAAATTAATGTAAAAAACTTTTGTGAATTCTTACCAGCTGTAGAAATTAGCATTCCATTGATTAATTGAAAAATTACCTCACCACAAGCTTGTATTTTACCAGGGACTAATGAAACTTTATGGCATGCTATCCTAGTCAATAGTAATATAATCAAATATGTAGCTAAAAACGTTATGGTAGAGTTTGTAATCTGTATATTGTGACTAAAAACATCGACATTAACTACGGGCTTTACTAAAAATTGTTCTAAAGGATTAAGCATCTAACTTATAATTATAATAACTTCTATTTTAATAACACCAAATTCACTAAAACTCAAATCAGGTCTTCATCTTTGTAATCATAGAGCGTACCATTTTTTATATGATTTCTCAATTTTTTCATTAAATTTTGATAATATGTAATATTATGCCATGTCATAAGTACTGCACCTAGTATTTCTTTACTCCTTATTAAGTGATTCAAATAAGCTCTACTATAATTTACACATGTGTAACAATTACATTTTGGATCTAGTGGAGAATTATCTAAAATGTATTGACTATTTTTTATATTTATTGTTCCCCCGTTTATAAAAGCTTGCCCATTTCTTCCTGATCTAGTGGGTAAAACACAGTCAAACATATCAACTCCCTTTTTTACTGAAGCTACTATGTCTATTGGCTTACCTACACCCATTAAGTATCTAGGTTTGTCTGCAGTTATATTAGGAATTGTAAATTCCAAAACCTTTATCATTTCATTATGACCCTCTCCAACTGCAAGTCCACCGATCGCATATCCATCAAAACCAATGTCTTGTAATTTTTGCGCACTTTCCTTTCTCAAATCCTCAAAGATGCTACCTTGAATTATTCCAAATATCCCATATCCGTCTCTATTAATAAATGAGTCTTTAGATTCTTTCGCCCATTTTAACGATAAGTGCATTGATTTCTTAGCATATTCATAATCTACAGGATAAGGAGTGCACTCATCAAAGATCATAGTTATATTACTGTCTAGCTTGTATTGGATATCAATAGATTTTTTAGGAGTCAAAAAATACTTTTTGCCATCTATATGTGAATTAAATTCCACTCCCTCTTGAGAAATTTTTCTAAGCTTTGCCAGTGACATAACTTGAAATCCACCAGAATCAGTCAATATTGGTTTATCCCAATTCATAAATTTATGCAGACCACCTAATTTTGATATTACATCTTCTCCTGGACGCAACATTAAGTGATATGTGTTTCCTAGTATTATTTCCGCCCCTGTCTTAATTAATGATTCTGGAAGCATTGCTTTCACTGTTGCTGAAGTTCCAACTGGCATAAAAGCAGGCGTTGTAATTTGGCCATTTGCGGTTGTAATAACCCCATTCCTTGAATTATTACAAATATCAACTATCTTAAAACTTAAAGACATTTAAGTTTGGGCTATTTATTGGGCTTCCATAACCTTTCTCTTTCTATCTCTTCTAACTTTTTTAGGTTGAGTGGGTCTATTAACTCTAGGTTTAATAAATTTATCAATCCCACTTATTAAACTGTCTATATGATTTGTAAAAAAGTGATCAACTCCATCAACAGTTACATATTCAATTTCAGCATTTCTTTGTTTAGATAATTTTTTGTATAGTGCATACGTATCTTCTTCTTTAGCTATCTCATCTTCTGTACCTTGAATAATTAACCCTGGTGCTGGACAAGGAGATAAAAAACCAAAATCACATGATGAAGCCGGAGGAGCTATAGCAACAAATCCGTCTATTTCTGGCCTTCTCATAAGCAACTGCATAGCAATCCATGCTCCAAAAGAAAAGCCAGCAATCCAATAGCTTGAAGCCTCAGGGTTTTTTGACTGTAACCAATCCATAGCGGTTGCAGCGTCTATTAATTCTCCATTACCATGATCAAAGCTTCCCATTGATTTTCCTACTCCTCTAAAGTTAAATCTTAAAACGGAAAAATTATTTTTTACAAAAGTATGAAATGTGTGATACACAACTTTATTATTCATTGTTCCACCATGCAATGGGTGAGGATGCAGTATAAGTGCTGCTGGAGCAAATTTTTCTTCTCCTTGATAATATTTACCTTCTATTCTACCAGCTTCGCTATTGAAAATTATTTCTTTTATCATTTTATAAAAAATACTATTAATTGTTTTATAATTAAGTTAAATACTATGAAAAATCAAAATAAAATTATAAATGAAACGGATTTATTTTGATCACAACGCGACCACACCCATTAACAATAAGGTTAAGAGAGCCATGGCAAGTATATGTAGCCTCGCTCTTAATTCTTCATCATTACATTATCATGGACGTAATTCCAGAAAAATTCTAGAAAATGCAAGATATCTCATAAAAAATAGTCTGGGCTTGAAGGATACTCATGAACTAATTTTTACAAGTGGATGCACCGAAGCAAATAATTTAGCTCTTAGTAACTTCCCTGAGGTCAAAAAAATTTGTAGTTGCATTGAACATCCAGCTGTAATTAATGTAATTGGAGAAGGAATTATTCCTGTTGATAATAATGGTATAGTCAACGTTGATTACATTGAAAATTACCTAGCAGAAAATAATACTAAAAAATTATTAATATCTGTGATGTACGCAAATAATGAGATTGGTACCATCCAACCTATTCAACAAATTGCTAAACTTGCAGAAAAATATGATTTCATTTTTCACTGCGATATAACCCAAGCAATTGGTAGGATAAATATTGATCTAACTGATATTGATTTAATTACATTTAGCTCCCATAAATTTGGTGGCCCAATTGGCTCAGGTGCTCTTGTTTATAATAAAAATCTAAGCCTAAAACCCATGATTTTTGGTGGTGGGCAAGAATTTAGATTAAGATCTGGAACACAAAATATAACGGCTATACACGGTATGGCAACTGCATTTGAATCAATTAATGAAATAAAAGAAATTTTTACCAAAACAAAACAATTACAAAAATATTTAGAACAATCCATAAAAACCATAACAAACGATGTAGTAATATTTGGAGAAATAACTCACAGACTACCTAATACATCCTCAATTTCTATGCCTGATGTTAGCGCAGAAACACAATTAATATTTTTTGATTTAAATGGCATTTCATTAAGTGCTGGCTCTGCATGCTCCTCAGGAAAAATTGAAATACCAAGAATTCAGTTATCAATGGGTTATTCTCAAGAAATTGCTAATAACTCGATCAGAGTAAGTTTAGGACCCAACAATACCATAAAAGATTTAAATATATTTATAGATTTGTGGAAGAAGCTTTATCTTCAAAATAATTAATTATTTTTTCTAGCCTCTAACTTTTGTTTCGCCAACTCGCTTACATAATTAAGATCAGCCTGAGTACATAAACCCAATAGCACAGGATCCTTAGCACGAAGATTGCTATAATTCCAATGAGTTTTGTTGCGAATTAAGTTAATAGTGTTTTTTGTCGTACCTATTAATTTTGATATTTGTGCATCTGTTATTTCTGGACAATTTTTTAATATCCAAGCTATTGCATTAGGTTTATCTTGCCTTCTTGCCACTGGTATATATTTACTTTTTTTATTATTAACTTCTTGCTCCTTCATCAATTTTACAGCTGAAGCAGATAGTTTTAGCCTAGCACTTGAATCCTCTTCACACCTACTTATCTCATCCGATGTTATCTGCCCATGAGTTATTGGGTTTACACCCCTAATTCCTTTGGCAACCTCACCATCTGCAATACCATGCACTTCCAATACATGCAAACCACAAAAATCTGCTATTTGATCGAATGTAAGGCCTGTGTTTTCCAACAACCACACAGCTGTTGCCTTAGGCATTAAAGGATAGTTCATGTCAGTTTTTACAAAAAATTTTAATTTATTAATAGCAGAATAGCTAATTTTCTTCAAGTTTTCATTTAAGGCATTATTAAAAATACCTGGAAGTTGAATTGACCCCCCAAAAACAAGAGTGAAAGTTAAGCAACATAGAGAGAATTTACAAATTATTCCTGGGGGCATCGGTAAAACAACAGCTACCTCTATTTTAGCTGAATCTCCTGATCATTCGTCTTTTAAAGCCCAAGACAATATGCTGCTTATGCCGGTCTTGTTCCTAAACACAGAACATCTGGCTCTTCCGTTAGAGGTAAAGCTAAATTATCCAAACTAGGTTCCTCTAAATTACGCAAAGCTCTATATTTACCTGCTGTTGTTGCTAAAAACAACAATCCTATTTTAAATAGCTTTCTCTAATAAATTAAAATCTAAAGGTAAACATAATATGGTTATTATCGCCGCTGTTATGCATAAACTCCTCCATCTTTGTTTTGCTATTATCAAACGGATGTTTCCCTCTTGAAAGAATAAACTTTTTCTGATAGCGCACTAATAACGGCGTTTTCAATGATAAAAAGTTAAATATTTTTCGTGGCTACACAATAATCCCCTTTGCGATAAATTTAGGCCATTTAATTTTTGC
>CAISOX010000126.1 GCA_903887235.1 uncultured Alphaproteobacteria bacterium
ACATTGCTACTCCTATCATTTGTTAACTTTCCAGCTTAATTATATTACCAGAAAGTATACGTTATTTATTTTATTGAACCTCTTCTTTGGTGGTACAATTTTCATTAGCACAGGTGGTACACTATTCATTAGCACTGACATTACCTTAATTGGTGGAGGTTACTCAGTAAGTAGTGCAGGAGATATAAATGGAGATGGTCTTGCTGATTTTATTATCGGTGCACCGGTGGCTAATCAAGGTGTAGGAGAGGCATATGTAATATATGGAAAGCAAGGAGGTGGGTATCCAACGAGTATATATTTAACTAACTTAGGAGATTTGGGTTTTACTTTAAGTGGTGGACTTGATAGATCTGTAGGTCATTCAGTAAGTAGTGCAGGAGATATAAATGGAGATGGTCTTGCTGATTTTATTATCGGTGCAGATTGTGCTGCTCAAAATGGAGGAGCGGCATATGTAATATATGGAAAGCAAGGAGGTGGGTATCCTGCAAATATAGATTTAACTAACTTAGGAGATTTGGGTTTTACCTTAATTGGTACAAGTCAAAGTGGAGCAGGTTTTTCAGTAAGTAGTGCAGGAGATATAAATGGAGATGGCATTGTTGATTTTATTATCGGTGCTCCTAGTGTTAATCAAAATGCAGGAGCGGCATATGTAATATATGGAAAGCCTCCACTATGGTTACAAGTGCGAGATTTGTCAAATAGCGGAGATATAATAACTATAGCAAATGAAAATATAGATAGTATAAAATACGCAATAAAATATGCAAGAGGTAATAATGACTCTAAAGAAATAGATAATTTTGGAAAAGTTGTAACGATAACATTAGAAGACTTAAGCGGAATCGTAAATGATGCAGCATTATTAAACAGTGTTAATGGGTATTATATAAAAAGAGTAGGAGAAGAAGCTGGAAACTATGCATTTT
Organism: uncultured Alphaproteobacteria bacterium; assembly: GCA_903887235.1. Lineage (GTDB taxonomy): Bacteria > Pseudomonadota > Alphaproteobacteria > Rickettsiales > Midichloriaceae > Aquirickettsia. The sequence goes on from CAISOX010000126.1 coordinate 936, forward strand.
GTAATAGTGGTACATATGGAGCAACAGTACTAACAAGATGTACAGTAGATAAATTTGATAGTATAATAGCACAGGAGTGTGCAGATATAATAACCACTTTACCATCATTGTCACCAACACCATCGCCATCGCCATTCCCATCATTGTCACCAACACCATCGCCATCGCCATTCCCACCATCGCCGGACACATCAGATGGTCAAAATGCTAATTTATGGCCTATAATAGGAGTGGTAGGAGGAACTGTTTTTGGGGTTTGTTTGGGAGGTTACATGTATAAAAAACATTTACTTTGTTTTAGTGAGGATCAGCAGGTAAATAACCCGTTATTAGTTGAAAAGGAAGATTCGGATAACAATATTTTTGGGACTGTTGATTGAGTAAGTTAAACGTGAATCACTACCGGCTCAAGCCGGTAGCTTCAATTAGGGGTTTCCAGTCAGAAGGTACGAAAATTTTTAGTAAGCATTTAGACAAGCGATATAATGGGATGTTGCAAAGTAATAAATCAGGTTGCATACAAATTGAGCCTCTTTTGTAAGGTGCTGATAACGTGGTTTTATGAATTTAAGTAATTTCATATCTGAGTAACTTTAGGATTTAATGATGGAATTGTTGATTGTTCTATAGTAAACAGAGCGACTAATACCAACCATTTATCCTTTGCATTGCTGCATTACTGTCCAACCAACTAGGACCCCACCTCTCTGGAAATGCTATCCCTGGTGACGATGTTTCTTCCATCCTCTTTTTCCATTTACTAATTGAATCTACATTAACGCCCAGGCTTTTTGCTGCCTGCGTCAAGCTATATCCTCTTGCCGTTACCCAGTTTTGCTGTCTCTACTTTGAATTCTTCATTATATCTTTTTCTTGTATTTTGATTCATTTGCAACTCCTGCTTATTTGTTTTTATTTTATCAGTGTTGCTTAACTTTCACTCTTGTTTTTGGAGCTCAGTTCAATACATAGATATAACGCTCAACTTCCTTTCTATACTGTATTTTTCCCTTAAATCTCCATCTCTATAACTCTTGCCACAATCTTTGCATTTATATCTTTGTTTTTCATTTGCAAAACCATTCTTCACACACTTCGACCCGACGCAATGTTTGCATCTGTTCATTTCTACCTCCGACTTTTTTGGTAAGTATAACATATTTTTATGTTCTTACCTCTCTTTAGTTAACAATGCCAAAAGTTAGTATATTTTAATATTTGCAAAAAACTTTTTTTATATTATCCTGTAAGCATATACCTTGTGAACTCGAAATGGTTATAATAATGGAAATTTTATTATGACACAGTCTCTTATTTTGAATTGTTTTATGTTTAACTCATTGTAGTTATTTTAAATATTTAATAAAAAATGTTTTTGTTAATTTTGGATTTTCCTTATTTTCACGTATAAATTCTACTTCAAATCCACATTTTTTATAAAACCCAGCTGCTTGAAATTCATTTGTTATCAAATTAATGTTATTATATCCTTTGTTAGTAAACCTTTCTTCAATTTCTCTTAATAACATGCTACCTAAACCCTTGTTCCGATATCCTAATTTCACACATATATCTTCAATATGAATTTCATCAAATTCAGTATACCCGAGCAATATTGCTATAATATTTTTATCCTTATCTTTTGCAACAACAGAAAACTCTTTATAGCTGCAAACTACAGCATAATTAGATTCATAATCAACCATCCACTGCTGCACAGTTTTTTGTAAACCATGCATTATACAATCAGAATATTCAATTAAAAAATTTGACATATGATAATTTTTTCTTTCGTAACTAATAAAAGCCTAGTTTATAGGAATGGCAACGACCTACTCTCCCATGTCTTAAGACAAAGTACCATCGGCGAAGAAGCTTTTCACTTATGAGTTCGGAATGGTATCAAGTGTTTCGTCTTCTCTATGATTGCCACACCAACAAACTAGGCTTTTAAATAAGATATTGTTTTCTACTCCTTAGAGGAATTCCACAAACAAAAATTACACTATATACGCACTATGTAATTAGCAAAATTCAATTGTGCTATTAGTACTGGTCAGCTTAATAAATTACTTTACTTACACTTCCAGCCTATCAACGTGATAGTCTATCACGGCACTATGGGGAAAATTAGTTTTGAGGTGGGTTTCCCGCTTAGATGCTTTCAGCGGTTATCCCTTCTATACTTAGCTACTCAGCATTGCTCCTGGCGGAACAACTGATACACCAGAGGTATATCCAACTTGGTCCTCCCGTACTAAAGTCAGATCCTCTCAATTTTCCTTACACCCACGGCAGATAGGGACCGAACTGTCTCACGACGTTCTGAACCCAGCTCGCGTACCACTTTAATTGGCGAACAGCCAAACCCTTGGGACCTTCTACAGCCCCAGGATGTGATGAGCCGACATCGAGGTGCCAAACGAACTCGTCGATATGGACTCTTGGAGTTCATTAGCCTGTTATCCCCGGAGTACCTTTTATCCGTTGAGTGATGGTCCTTCCACTCAGAACCACCAGATCACTATGACCGACTTTCGTCTCTGCTCGACTTGTCAGTCTCGCAGTCAGGCAAGCTTATGCCATTGCACTCTTAGGGCTGATTTCCGACCAGCTTGAGCTTACCTTCGCACACCTCCGTTACTCTTTAGGAGGTGACCGCCCCAGTCAAACTACCCACCATACACTGTCTCAGATCTGGATTCACAGATCTTGGTTAGATATCAAGAAGTAAAAGGGTGGTATTTCAAGGATGACTCCATCACAACTAGCGTCGTGACTTCAAAGTCTACCACCTATCCTACACATTCAATTCCTAATATCAATGTAAAGCTATAGTAAAGGTTCACGGGGTCTATCCGTCTAACCGCGGGAACTCCGCATCTTCACGGAGAATTCAATTTCGCTGAGCTAATGTTGGAGACAATGGAGAAATCGTTACGCCATTCATGCAGGTCGGAACTTACCCGACAAGGAATTTCGCTACCTTAGGACCGTCATAGTTACGGCCGCCGTTTACTGGGGCTTCAGCTCGAAGCTTGCACATCTCACTTTAACCTTCCAGCACTGGGCAGGCGTCAGACCCTATACTTCCTCTTTTGAGTTCGCAGAGCCCTGTGTTTTTGATAAACAGTCGTTTCTCCCTGGTTTGTGCCACCTAGACATAGTTGCCTATGCTAGGTCATCCTTTTCCCGAAGTTACGGATGCAATTTGTCTAGTTCCTTCAACATTATTCACTCTACGCCTTAGTATACTCTACCTGTCCACCAGTGTCGGTTTGGGGTACGGTCTATAAGCTAAAGCTATTTCCTGGAAATTCTTGATTGCACTATGAATCCAATAACACAGTACAACTTCCAAACTTCGTCACTTTTAGCAGGCTCACGAATATTTACGTGATTCCCATCGATTACGCTTTTCAGCCTCATCTTAGGGACCGGCTAACCCTGCGAAGATTAACTTTACGCAGGAACCCTTGGACTTTCGGCGGGAATGTTTTTCACATTCCTTTACGCTACTCATGTCAGCATTCTCACTTGTGATATCTCCAGCAAATTTCGCAATTCACCTTCACAGACTTACACAACGCTCCGCTACCGTTCATAGTATAAATACTACAAACTCATATCTTCGGTGTATAATTTTAGCCTCGTTACATTTTTGGCGCAAAGTCGCTAATAGACTAGTGAGCTATTACGCTTTCTTTAAGGGATGGCTGCTTCTAAGCCAACCTCCTAGTTGTTTTGGCGTCTTCACATCCTTTCACACTTAATTATATCTTAGAGACCTTAGATGATGATCTGGGCTGTATCCCTCTCGGCTATGGACCTTAGCACCCATAGCCTGTCTGCTGTTCTATACTCATTAGTATTCGGAGTTTAGTTAGGTTTGGTAAGGCTTTTGGCCTCCCTAGCCTATCTAGTGCTCTACCCCTAATGATAAACGAACAACGCTCTACCTAAATAGATTTCGCGGAGAACCAGCTATTTCCGAGTTTGATTGGCCTTTCACCCCTAGCCACAAGTCATCCCACAATTTTGCAACATTGACGGGTTCGGTCCTCCATTGGGTATTACCCCAACTTCAATCTGCTCATGGCTAGATCACTCGGTTTCGGGTCTAATGCAACTAACTATATTCGCCCTATTAAGACTCGCTTTCGCTGCGGCTACACCTAACGGCTTAACCTTGCTAGATACACTAACTCGCTGACCCATTATACAAAAGGTACGCCGTCACACGCCTCCTTTCCGAAGAAAGAATCATGCTCCGACAGCTTGTAAGTGTTTGGTTTCAGGATCTATTTCACTCCTCTTATCGAGGTTCTTTTCGCCTTTCCCTCACGGTACTAGTTCACTATCGGTCAACAAATAGTATTTAGGCTTGGAGGGTGGTCCCCCCATATTCAAACAGGATTTCGCGTGTCCCGCCCTACTCTAGCTTTTAATAATCTTTACCTATACAGGATTATCACCTTCTATGATCATTTTTTCCAAAATATTCTAGTTATAATTATTAAAAGACTGGCCTCTTCCACGTTCGCTCGTCACTACTAGCGGAATCTCGGTTGATTTCTTTTCCTCTGGGTACTAAGATATTTCAGTTCTCCAGGTTCGCTTTTTAAGACTATGTATTCATCTTAAAATATCAAGTAAACTTGATGGGTTCCCCCATTCGGAAATCTACGAATAAACGGTTATTGGCACCTACTCGTAGCTTATCGCAGCCTATTACGTCCTTCATCGCCTTTTGTTGCCTAGGCATTCACCAAACACTCTTATTATAATTTTGCTATTACAAATAGCGCATATAGAGTAATTTTTGTCTCAGCTTGTTGTTAAAAACAATATCTTATTCACTTTTTCAAAGAAATTAGTATGAAAGTTATATGCAATAGTTTCAGGTTAGTCAATAGATATTTGCTATTTATTATCAATTAAATTTAATAAATTTTTTTTTATAAAAAATATTAGCACTCATAAATAAAAATCACTTAATTATTCTAATTTTGAATATGACATTAAACACACCACTCCTACAGCTCTTTAGGAATTTTAAATTTTATATTTTCCTCTATACCCTCTAGATTGATAATTTTCACATCTTTGATTTTTTTAATTTTTCTAATCAAATTTTCGACCAAAATCTCGGGAGCTGATGCTCCTGCAGTTATTCCCAAAGTTTTAGTATTAACAAGTAAATTGAAAATTTCATCATCTTCTCCATTCAGTAAATACGCTTTCGTCCCAAAATTTTCAGCAATATCTCTTAATCTATTTGAATTTGAACTGTTTTTTGCACCAATCACAAAAATAGTATCTGCAATCATAGCAAGTTTTTTTACTGCATCCTGCCTATTTTGTGTAGCAAAGCATATATTACTAAGCTCTGGCCCTTTAATATTGGGAAATTTATCCTTCAGCCTCTCAATTATATTTTTTGTATCATCAACACTTAATGTAGTTTGAGTAACATAAGAAATGCTATCTTCTGTTTTATATGGAACTTTTTCTATATCACCAATATTTTCAACAATAAAAACCTTTTGTTTAATCCTACCGCTCGTCCCTTCAATCTCAGGATGATTTTTATGTCCAATTAAAATAATATTGTCTCCCTCTTTTTCAAATTTTTGAGCTTGAAGATGAACTTTTTTAACAAGAGGGCAAGTAGCGTCAATAACTTTTAAATTCTTATATCTTGATTCATTTTCCACCCTTTCACTTACTCCATGAGCAGAAAAAATTGTCACAGCACCCTCAGGTATCTCACTAATTTCCTCTATAAAAATTGCACCTTTTGCTCTAAGATTTTCAACAACATATTTATTGTGCACTATCTCATGTCTCACATATACAGGAGCTCCATATTTTAAGATCGCACGCTCTACAATTTCTACAGCTCTTTCAACTCCTGCACAAAATCCACGTGGATTTGCCAAAAAAATCTGAATTGGTGGTAGGTTTTTAGTATTTTCGTGCATATTATTGTATTATGTTAATTACTTATGTATGATTCATAACTTAAACTCTATATAAATAACAAGACTTTTAGCAATGAGATGTACACAAATTTTAGGCTTTGATTCTGCCCACAGAATTATCGGACATAGCGGAAACTGCAAAATGCTTCATGGACATAGATACACTCTAGAAGCAACATTTGAGTCTAGCGAACTAAATAACTTAGGAATGGTAATTGATTTTAGCATCATTAAGCAAAAGTTATTAAAGTGGCTAAATGATAATTGGGATCATAACGCCATACTAAGTGCAGCTGATAAAGATTTAGGCGAGAACATATCAAGAATTACTAACCAAAAAATATTTTATTTAGATACTAACCCAACCGCAGAAAACATGGCTTATTTTTTGTTACACAATGTTTGTCCGGTAATTTTCAAAAATGAGTCCGTTCAGTGCTCGCAAATAAAATTATATGAAACGCCGAATTGTTATGTAACCGTTAAGGCGTAATTAAATTTATCAGTATGAATTGAAAAAAATATGATTGATAAACCTATAAAAGAAAATTTAGCTTTGGCTTATAGGATTTTGGCTTATTTGAAAATGGATGACTTAACTTATACTCATCTTTCTGCACGAAGTAGTGATGGAAACAGCTTTTATATTTATCCATTTGGAATGTTATTTGCAGAAATAACCGCCTCATCTCTTTTAGAAGTTGATTTTAACGGCACTGTATTACATGGAAAAGAATATCAATATAACAAAACGGGATACATTATACATTCACTTATTTATAAAGGAAGATCCGATATAAATTCCATTTTTCACCTTCATACCATTCCCGGAGTAGCTGTTTCTGTGATGAAACAAGGATTATTGCCAATAAGTCAATTTGCGTTACATTTTTATAATAATATAAAGTATCATGACTATAATTCATTAACGTTACAAGAGGAAGCAGGTAAAAATATTGTATCAGATTTGGAAGACAAATATGTAATGTTTTTAAGGAATCATGGAACTTTAACTTGTGGTAAAACTATACATGAAGCAATGTTTTACACTAACCATTTAGAAAAAGCATGTAGAGTTCAAATTGCATCACTAACCGTAGGATTGGAAAATTTAATTATACCGGATAACGCAACATGCAAACAAAGCAATAATGATCTTATAAATTTTGAAAAAGATTTAGGCCTGAGGGATTGGTTGGCACTAAAGCGAAATATTAAGTAATGATATTTTGAAAATTAAACTTGCTTTAAATTCAGAGCTTGGATAAAAAAAGAATATTTAAAAAATGTTATATAAGTGAATAATTACGAATTTGACAAAATTGCACTTTCTATTGCATTAGCCTTTTTTGCCATTGTTTTTTGCATAAACATTGGAGATTTAATTTATTACCCAGAAATTTCAGTTGAGAAAAGAGGGTATAAAATTGAGGTCCCAGAAAATCAAAATGATAATACAAAACAGGAAGATGAGGTGGATGAAGAAAATCTAGATTTAAAATTATTATTTGACAAGGCGGATTATAAAAAGGGAGAGTCTACATTTAAAAAATGCTCTATATGCCACACAATCAATAAAGGTGACGCAAACAAAATCGGACCAAATTTATGGAATATTATCAATAGCACGGTTGCTTCAAAAAAAGATTTTTCATATTCTAGCGCTATGAGTCAGAAAGGTAGTTCTGGCGACACATGGAGTTTTCAAGAATTAATTCATTATCTAAAATCTCCAAGAAAATACGTTTCTGGCACAAAAATGGCATTTGCTGGAATAAAAAAACTAGAGGACAGAATTGATTTAATTGAATTTCTAAGAAATCATGCTGATACTCCTATAAATAAACCATAAACGAAAATTAGCTTCAGAGCTCACAGCATCATAAAATTAAGAATTTATGTTATTTTTTCTCCATTTTAAGTATTTTTTCATCATAAAGTCTTTTTTAATTCGAGACAGCCTGTCTAAAAAAACTATACCATTCGTATGGTCAATTTCATGTTGCAGGCATGCTGATATTATATTATCTGAAACTTCTAACAAATTTTCCTTACCATCTAAATCTAAATACCTAACCTTTATCTTATTAAATCTTTCTACTTCCGGGAAGATATTTCCAAAAGAGAGGCATCCCTCTGCATAGATTTTTTTGTCACTTGATTTTTCAATTATTTCTGGATTAATTAAGACTCTGGGACCTTCTTCTAAATTTAATGGCTCATCCCCATCTCTTCCAATATTGGTTATATTTACTGCAATAATTTTTTTAAGCACCCCAACTTGAACCGCAGCAAGACCAAGACCTTTATAATGCTCCATTGTAGCAACAAGATTTTTGGAAAATTCTTTGACTTCTGAATTAATCTCCATAACTAACTCAGATTTTTTATGCAATAACGGATCAGGCTCTAAAACCAGCGAGAATATTTTATTATCCTTCATTTCTCAAATTTTAATGTTGTTAAACTTAATTATTTTGTTATCTTCTATATATATAATATTTTTACGTTTATGTTAAGTTATGCTTAATTTATTTTTAGCTTTTTTGAGGATACGGACATTGATTATTTTAGGTATCCTTTACTCCTTTTTGAGCGTTGCAAGCCATGGTAACTTTAGTTTAAAAATACCAGATTTGAAAAACCTGAATCTTTCCAATATACCAGCAAGTATAAATTCTTTAACTAATCAAGTCACAGGTGGGGATTCTACTACAAAAAAAGATACAAATAATACAAAAACAGACAGTGGGCTTGATCAATTAAATGATATAAAGAATAGCGTTACAGAACTTAAAAAAGAAATTGATGAAGTTTTAAATAGCAAGCAATAATGCTATTAAATTTGTAATTTTATCTATATTTCAGTAAGATTGTCTGAAGTGATTATTATTTATCTATGTTAGTTAGCCTTTATATTAAAAATTTCATACTTATAGATTTTTTAGAAATCAATTTTAAGAAGGGGTTAACAAGTATAGTTGGTGAGACAGGAGCTGGAAAGTCTATTATACTGAAGGCTTTACTTTCTATATTTGCAAAAAAAGCTAATTCCAATGTTATTAAGGATCAATCAAAGGCAACATCGATAACCGTTGAATTTGACATTTCTGCTGATGAATACGTTACAAATTACTTACTTGAAAATGGGTTCCTTAACAATAATGAAAAAACATTAATAATCAGACGAGTGATTAGCTCCGATAGTAAAAATAAGATTTTTATCAACGATCAACCAACGACAATTGATAATATCAAGGCTATAGAAAAGTATCTATGCGAAATTTGCTCTCAGCATAATCAGGTGAAATTGCTAGATTCAAGCTCTCATATTAACATATTAGATAATTACATCAATTCTTCAAATCAATTAAACAACATTAAAATCATATACCAAAAAATTCAGATTTTAAAAAAAGAGTTTGAAGAGCTGCAAAGTAATATTCAAAAAAATGAATATGAAAGAGCCTATCTTTTAAATAAAATAAAGGACTTAGAGGAACTAGCTGCTTTAGAAAATGAGTTAGACGAGCTCGCTATAAAAAGGAAAAATCTGTTAGAATCTTCAAAAATTCTAGATATAAGTCAATTAGTTTCAAAAAAGCTAATTGAGGGGGACAGCAATGTACTGTCAGAATTATGGTCTATACATAAACAACTAAATAGATTTACTGATGTATTTACTCCTTATGACAAAAATTTAGAATCTATAATTTTAGAATTGGAGACCTTCAATAATGAAATAGCTAGAATCAGCCAAAATTTAATAAATGATACTGAAAATATAGAGGAAATTGAAAGTAGATATTTTAAAATTAAAGAAGCTGAAAAAAAGTACAAAGAAGATTCTTCAAAATTTTCTACTATTATTGAGCTATCCAAAATTAGGTTGCAAGTTTTAGAGGATGAGACGTTTAACCTTGAGCAGGTTGAAAAAAATATTATGGAGTTAAAGCAAAATTATTTTAAATACGCTAAGGAACTGAGTAATTTAAGAAGGCAAGCTTCACAAAAACTTAGAGAAAAATTATTAGAGATTACCAAAAATTTAAATATGGAGCAACTGGATTTGAAAGTTGATATAGTTAGTACAGAATCAATAACTCCAAAAGGAATTGATTCTGTGCAAATATTAATTAAGACAAATCCTGAGCAAAGGTTTGAAAGCATTGATAAAATTGCTTCAGGTGGTGAAATTTCAAGGATAATGCTGGCTTTGAAATTGATTTCAAGTAATCATTATGATAATAAGACCATAATTTTTGATGAAATAGATTCAGGTACTGGTGGTAAAACTGCAAAAATGATTGGAATCAATTTAAAAGAGTTATCAAAAAGCATGCAAGTTATTTTGATTACGCATCAACCTCAAATCGTAGCTATCTCTGATAATATTTTTAAGGTAACAAAGGAATTTGAATCTAATAAAACAATATTGAGCGCCAAATACCTTAAAGAACATGAAGTTGAAAATGAAATATCCTATATGATTTCTGGCGATCAATTCAATAAAAAAACAAAAGTACCATTCAGAAACTCATAGATAACCACATCAGGTTAAACATTTGCACGGCTTTAAACAGATACTTGGGGCAAAAATACTCCTCCATTTTCTAATCACGAATACTCTATTGATTGCTTACTTTTTTAACTTATGCTACTTTAGCTGAAAATTTCATGTGCGCTATTTATGAGTATAGTCAATTATGACTATAAGAATGTAAAATTGTTTACGCTCGCTTCCTTATTTTGGGCCATTATAGGAATGGGAATGGGAGTGTTTATAGCGTTTCAAATGGTGTTTCCTGACCTAAATTTTGGCACAGAATGGACTACATTTGGAAGATTAAGACCTGTTCATACCAGTGGTGTTATTTTTGCTTTCGGAGGGAACGTACTGTTTGCTACATCCTTTTATGTTGTACAAAGAACATGTCAAACCAGGATATATTCCCCTAAAATTGTCAGCTTTATTTTCTATTCTTTTCAATTATTTATTTTATTAGCTGCATCAGGATATGTAATGGGCATCACTCAAGGAAAAGAATATGCTGAACCAGAGTGGTATGCAGACATTCTACTCACTATAACATGGCTTTTATATTTATTCGTTTATATTATGACGTTGAAAAATAGGAGGGAACCTCACATTTATGTCGCAAATTGGTTCTTCCTTGCTTTTATAATTGTGGTTGCCGTATTACATGTTGGCAATAACATCAGTATCCCATTATCATTAACCGATCCAGGGAGTGTATCATATTTTTCCGGAGTTCAATCTGCAATGATTCAATGGTGGTATGGTCATAATGCAGTAGGATTTTGGTTAACTGCAGGATTCATAGGTATAATGTATTATTTTGTCCCCAAGAGAGCCAATAAACCAATATACTCATATAGACTTTCAATTTTGCACTTTTGGGCACTGATTTTCATTTATATTTGGGCTGGACCACATCATTTAATTTACACTTCTTTGCCAGATTGGGTTCAAACACTTGGCATGACTATGTCTATAATATTATGGCTACCGTCATGGGGCGGGATGGTAAACGGCATGATGACTTTATCTGGTGCTTGGCATAAGTTAAGAGATGATCCTGTTTTAAGATTTTTAATCATTGCCGTGGCCTTTTATGGTATGAGTACATTTGAAGGACCTGTGATGGCGATAAAATCAGTCAATGCTCTAAGTCATTATACAGAATGGACGATCAGTCATGTTCATTCTGGCGCTCTTGGATGGGTTGCGCTAATTAGCTTTGGAGCATTATATCACATGATACCTGATTTATGGGGTAAAAAAGATATGTATTCTGTAAAATTAATCAGCATTCATTTATGGTTAGCCTGCATAGGAATAGTGCTATATATTACATCTATGTGGACTGCTGGAATAACTCAGGGATTAATGTGGAGAAGCTATGATGATATGGGATTTTTAAAATATTCATTTGTTGAAATTGTTAAAATTTTAAGCCCATATTATTTAATAAGGGCAATAGGTGGATTTTTATTCTGGCTTGGAGCTTTAGTTATGGTTTATAATACCTTTATGACCATTAGAAATAATAAATTTGCAAAAACCAATTTGCATAAAAATACAAAAGAGATTTTGGCTTAATTTATGAGTGCTTTCCATAGTAAAATAGAAAGAAATATTTTCATATTATTAGTATTAACAATTGTTGTTACGTCGATTGGAGCTATTATTCAAATATTTCCTCTGTTTAAAAAAGAAATAGCTCTGGAAAAAACTGAAGAACTTAGATTATACACCCCACTTGAATTACAAGGATTCTTTATTTACAAAAGAGAGGGTTGCTATGGCTGTCATAGTCAACAAATAAGGAAATTAACTGATGAAGTTGAAAGATATGGACATTATTCTCTAGCTGTAGAGAGCATGTATGACTATCCTTTTGCTTGGGGTTCAAAAAGAACAGGTCCAGATTTAGCAAGAGTTGGAGAAAAATATTCGGATGATTGGCATGTAGAACATTTAGACAACCCACGATCATTAGTTCCAGAATCAATTATGCCAGCGTATCCATTTATGCTAAAAAGAGAACTGAAAATTGATGATATACCAAATAAAATGTCTGCCTTAAAACTCTCAGGAATGCCGTATACAAAAGACTATATTGAGAATTATGAAAATGATATATCTGTGCAACTTGGTATTAATCAGGATAGTAATGCAATTGTAGCATTTAGGAAAAGGTATGGAGAGAAGATAGCGATTAGAAAATTTAATAGAAAAGTTGACCATATTACAGAAATGGATGCACTAGTTGCATATTTACAAGGCCTTGGAAATAAGATTGATTTGAGTAGTAATCAAGGTAGAAATTGGTAAGCACTTTATGAATGAAATATTTTACATTAAGGTAATTACGCTATCATTTTTAGGGCTAAGCATTATAGGGTTGATATGCTGGATATTCCGACCAAAGTCCAAAAAGTTGTATGAGCTATTAAGCAAAATTCCTTTAAACGAGAAAAAATGAATAAAATGAAAAAAAAGGAAGCTTCAGAAACTACGGGGCATGAGTGGGATGGAATTAAGGAGTATGATAATCCAGATCCATTTTGGTTAAGGTTGTTTTTTTATATAGCATTATTTTTTGCACTGACATACTGGCTTCTTTATCCTAGTTGGCCGGTACCAAATGGGAAAGGTTTATTAGAGTGGTCTTCTAAAAAAGAATTAAATGAAGGTGTAGAGGAAATTGAAAAAATAAGGGGAAAATATCAAAAGCAATTTGATATTAGTAGTTTTGAGGAGATTCTGAAAGATAAAAATTTAATGAAATTTGCAAACGCTGGCGGAAAATCAGCATTTCAAAATAATTGTGCCGTTTGTCATGGTGCAGGAGGAGGTGGCAATGTTGGCTATCCAAATTTAACATCAGGAGCATGGCTATGGGGAGGAAAAATTGATGACATATACACTACTTTACAGTATGGAATAAGATCGCCCCATGAAGAAACTAGAGATTCTGCAATGGCAGCATTTGGTAAGGATAAAATACTAACGTCTAAGCAAATCGATATGCTGACCAAGTATATATTAAACTTAAATAACAAGGATTCTTTTAATAATGAGGCTGATACTTTATATCAAGAGCATTGTGCATCATGCCATGGGAAGGATGGCGCAGGAGGGAGGGAATTTGGTGCGCCAAATCTTAGAGATGCAATTTGGTTATATGGAGATGATTATAGCACAATTTATGATGTAATATACAATGGCAGAGCTGGAGTAATGCCATATTGGAAAGATAAATTATCTGATTCAACAATTAGGCAGTTAGCTGTATACGTCCATCAATTAGGCGGCGGAGAGTAGTATTTAAATTACATTTTTATGATAAATTACCAATTCCTAAAAAAATATTTAACTAAAATTTCCATAATTACTTTTACTTTATCATGTATTTGTTTTACATGGGGTTTTTACGTTATATTTTACGATTCTCCTGATGACTATTTACAAATGAATTTGGTCAAAATATTATATCTACACGTCCCATCAGCTTGGCTTTCAATATTTTTTTATTTTTTACTTGGGATATCTTCATTGCTGTTTCTTGTCTCAAAAAATCCAATGTATGATATTTTTGCAAAATCATTCGCTTATGTTGGTATCTATTTATCAATCTGCACTCTAATTACTGGCTCTATTTGGGGGAAACCAGCATGGGGCACGTGGTGGATTTGGGATGCAAGATTAACTTCGATGTTAGTATTACTGTGTTTTGAGATGTTGTATTTTTTAATTAGGAATTCTTTTCAAAGTGAATTAAGGAGTGCAAAAATCGCAGCTACATTTGCTATTTTGGGGTTACTAGATCTTCCCATTATCAAATTTTCAGTGGATTTATGGGCAACTTTACACCAAAAAAGTAGTGTCCTCACATTTGATGGCCCTAAAATTCATGAATCAATGTTATATCCACTATTTATTATGTTTTTTTCATTATTTTTCCTTGCAATTTTCATCACTTTGATTAGCATCCAACTTGAGATAGTTGGAAGGAAAATAAATAATGAGACACTTAAAGAATAGCGTAAAAATTTTATTGATTATATCGTTCTTTTCTCCAGCATTAGTTTTTGGCTATGCCTGGGAAAGGGGAAAAGATAAAAAATATGATGAGTACGGTTTAACATTAGACCCAGGTTATAAGAGCTCATTTGACTATAATTTTGATGATAATAGAATTTTGCTTTTCAACGATGATACAAAAAAACTTATTTTAACAAAATATAAAGAAAAGGGATTATCTGACAGATTTACACTTGTAAGTAAATTGGATATTCAAAGAATTCACAGTGATTTAGATGTAGAAAAAATAGAAAAAAGTCACAATACTTCACCAGAGGCTGAAGTTATTCCTTTCAATCGCTACAAAGGAAAGATGAACTTCATAGGCGTGGATTATGAGATTGGACTTAGAACCTTATTATATAAAAAAGGAAATCATCGCATATCAGTGGATTCTATTTTGGGATTTCCTGCAGCTATTCATGGGGAGGGAGGTACTGATATTTCTAATCCCTCTCTTAAGTTAGGCTTATCCTATGCAAATAAATTCGATTTTAAAAATCTGAAAGAAAATTATTATGAAATAATGTTGGCAGGCAGAGTAAATCCACAAATTAAGCATAAAGAATTTTTCATGACTTTAAATTTAGGATTAAAATTAACCGATGAAATTTGCTTATTATTTTCACTCGAACATAATCATTTATATAAAAATTCCTTTGAAAGATACGTCTTCACATCAATTTATAAAAAAATATCTAGCAAGAATTTAGGCGATGAAACAAAAGAAAAATTAAAATCGCATATTGAGTATCATTCTCTTTTAGATAAAAAGAAAATTGAAAATAAAGTTAACGCCAAAGTTAGTTATAAGCTTACTGAAAAATATGGGGTAGCTTTTGATTATTCATATAAATTTGCTAAAAACATCAGACCTCACACAATAAAATTTTCCATCATTAAGAATTTGTAAATTGATTACCTTGTATTTTGAGATCAGCTACAATATATTATAAACAATATTTAAACGGTATTTATAGAGGTATAAGAATGTCATTTTTAATTGGTAAAAAAGCTCCTGATTTCAAAGCAACTGCAATAATGGGAGATAATTCGATAAATGAAAATTTTGTTTTAAGTAAATTTTTATCTGGCAAAAAAGGTATTGTGTTTTTTTACCCTCTAAATTTTACATTTGTATGTCCATCTGAAATTATAGCATTTGATAAAAAAGTAGAGGAATTTAAAAAAAGGAATACCGAAGTAGTAGGAGTGAGTATTGATTCACACTTTTCTCATTTAGCATATAAAAATACTGCTATAGATAACGGAGGAATTGGGAAAATTAGATATCCTTTGGTTTCAGATATAACTAAGGATATTTCTCGTAGCTATGATGTATTGTTAAATCAATCAGTGGCACTAAGGGGAACATTTTTAATTGATGAAGATTTTGTTATAAGGCATCAGGTAGTTAATGACTTACCACTTGGAAGAAATGTGGATGAGGCTATACGCATGGTAGATGCTCTTGAGTTTCACCAAAAACATGGAGAAGTATGCCCCGCAAATTGGAAACCAGGCAAGGCGACTATTAAGCCAAATACTGAGGGTATAAAAAATTATCTTAGTAAAAATTTAGGCGAAATTTAACAATCAATGCAAAAAGAATACAAAACAGAAGTTCTAATAATTGGTTCCGGCCCTGCTGGTTATAGTGCTGCAATTTATGCCGCAAGAGCTGCTCTTGCTCCAATTTTAGTTTCAGGTCAACAACCAGGTGGACAGTTAACGATCACCACTGATGTCGAGAATTATCCCGGGTTTGCAGAGACAATTCAAGGTCCATGGCTTATGGAGGAGATGAGGCAACAATCTGAAAAAGCCGGGACGCAGATTGTGAATGATATGATAATTGATGTCGATTTTAAATTGCACCCTTTTGTTGCCATAGGAGACAATGGCGACAAATATTTAGCAAATTCAATTATTATTGCAACTGGGGCCCAAGCTAAGTGGCTTGGACTAGAATCAGAAAAAAAATTCATGGGATTTGGTGTGTCAGGATGCGCAACATGTGATGGATTCTTTTATAAAAACAAAGAGGTTATCGTAATAGGTGGTGGTAATACTGCCGTAGAAGAAGCGTTATACCTCACCAACCATGCATCAAAAGTAATATTAGTGCATCGCAGAGATGCGCTTAGGGCAGAAAAAATTTTACAAGACAGGCTATTTAAACATCCAAAAATTCAAATAATTTGGAATAGTGCTTTGGAAGAAGTTTTGGGCTCAGAGAATCCATTATCTGTTGAAGGAGCAAAAATAAAAAATCTAAAAACTGGAAATATATCAAACTTAAAGGGGGATGGGATTTTTATTGCTATAGGGCACAAACCCAATACTGGTTTATTTAAAGGTAAGCTGGATATGGATGAAGAAGGATATATCATAACACATCCAGATAGCACAAAAACAAGTGTTGAAGGAGTTTTTGCTGCCGGCGATGTGCAAGATAAGATATTTAGACAGGCAGTAACAGCAGCAGGAACTGGATGTATGGCTTCCCTTGAAGCGCTAAAATTTATAGAATCAAAGTAATGTCTGAGCTCGATCATCGGAAAAAACTAGCAACCAATTGGTTTAAAGAGATAAGAAATGATATTTGCAGTCAGTTTCAAATTATTGAACACAATTACGGCTCATCTGCAACATTTACACAAAAAAAATGGGACAGAGATGCGGGTGGCGGTGGAGAAATGTCAATTATGCGAGGTTCAATTTTTGAGAAAGTTGGTGTAAATATATCTACTGTTTATGGTGAGCTTTCTGAAAAATTTGCCAAAGAAATACCTGGATGCGAAAACGGAAATAATGAATTTTGGGCAAGTGGAATTTCATTGGTAGCACATATGAATTCGCCATATATTCCAGCAGCACATTTTAATACAAGGATGATTGTCACGACTAAACAATGGTTTGGTGGAGGTGGTGACTTAACTCCAACTTTCCCAAATGATGAGGATACAAAAATATTTCACGAGCACTTTAAAGATGCATGCGATAAATTTGATAAAAATTATTACGCAAAATTTAAAAAAAATTGTGATGAATACTTCTATCTACCGCATAGAAATGAATCCAGAGGAGTTGGAGGAATTTTTTATGATTATTTAAATAGTGGTGATTGGCAAAAAGATTTTGAATTTACTAAGGAAGTTGGTGTACAATTTAGTAAAGCATTTATAAGCATTATTGAAAAAAATATCATGAAAAAATGGACTGATCAGGAAAAATCTGCTCAACTAGATAAAAGAGGGAGATACGTAGAATTTAATTTATTGTACGATAGAGGGACTAAATTTGGATTGATGACCAATGGTAATACTGAAGCAATCCTAATGTCCTTACCTCCTACCGCAACTTGGTAAATTTTAATTTGGATATTTGTTATGAAACATAAATTTAATTCTCTAGAGGGGAAAATACTGGTGGCATCACCAAAATTAGGAGATCGTTTTTTTGAAAAATCACTAATATATATTTTCATGCACGATAAAAATGGAGCTTTAGGTGTAATTTTAAATCACGAAATAGGTTCTGTATCAAATCATGAATTATTAAAGCTGTTTGATAAAAACGTTGAAAAAGTCAAAATTGAAAAGTTGCCGATTGTTTTTGGTGGCCCAGTTAATAGTGAAAGAATTATTGCACTGAGTATTGATAAACAACAGGAAAAACAATTTAGCACGTTGCAATCAATTGTCTTACACACAGACATACAAAATTTTGTTAAAAACTTTATTATCAAAAATAATAAAGCCAAATTCCTGCTTGCAAGAGGCGTTAGTGCATGGGATTCTAGCCAGTTAGAAAATGAAATCGCAGAAAATAGTTGGTTTATCATTCAGCCAAAATTGGATTTAATTTTTTCCCATGAAATGAAAAACAAATGGTCATTTGCTATAGAAGAACTGGGTATAAAAAATTCTGCGTACATTGCTCCGTATTCAGGAAATGCTTAAAGATACTACAATTAACAAAGAAGAAGTTAAAAAATTTTCTGCTTTGGCCGAGCAATGGTGGGATGAGTCAGGTAAATTTAAACCATTACATGACATTAATCCAATCAGAATAAAATTCATTAAAGATCACATAATCAAACATTTTAAAATAAATACTCTAAATACAAAGCCCTTAGAAAATTTAAAGTTACTAGATATTGGCTGTGGCGGAGGTTTATTATCTGTGCCAATGACTAGACTTGGCGCTTTTGTTACTGGGATTGACCCTTCTGAAAAAAATATCAAAATTGCCAAACAATACGTATATGAAAATAAACTCAAAACAAATTTTAAGTGCTCTAGTGTTCAAGATTTAATCAGAGGTCAGCATGAAAAATTTGATATAATTCTTAATATGGAAGTCGTAGAGCATGTTGATAACATTGAGACCTTTCTTTTGGAAAGTTCCAAGTTACTTAAAAAAAATGGTATAATGTTTATCTCTACAATTAATAAAACTATTAAATCATTACTTCAAGCAAAGTTTATCGCCGAATATATTTTAAGATGGCTACCCGTTGGAACCCATGAATGGAAAAAATTTATAAAACCTGAAGAGCTTATTCATATAATGAGCAAAGCTCAATTAGAAGTATTAGATATAGCCGGTGTAAAATATAGCATGATTAACAAAACTTGGTATCTATCTGATAATGTTGATGTTAATTATATGATTTGCTTTAAAATGGCAGATAAACTCATAAATAGTAAGCAAAAAAATAGATTATAAAAGATTACCATAATAATCTTGATATACTATGGATGGAACAAAAATGTACTTTGATACCGTCTTAAAAATCAAATAAAACTCATCTCCCAAGAGACGCGCGCACGTTCTGCTTATGATATAAAGTAAAAAGGAGTGCATTTCTGATATTATTCCAGAAAAGCACTCCTTAGATAATCATTAACAATGATTAGAATTTATAAACCACACCAACAGTTACGTTGTGAGATTTAAGTTTTTTAGAATCAGTATCATTAATTTTAACTTTTCCTAAGTCTCTGTATCTATATGCTAAGTCAACACCAAACTCTGAGCTGATGTTATACATTGCACCAAGACCAACATTCCACGCAAAACCTGTTTTCTTAAAGCTCACGCTTTCACTTGCACTAGAACTTCCTGACTGACTATTAGGAGCGCTACTCTTACCACTACCTGCAAAATCATTACCACCAATTTTCCCTGATGGAATAAGCTCGCCTTCCATTGAACCAGATGAATTAGAACTAGAATCAGTAATTTTCAATTTATTCCTAGAAACACCAACACCAGCCGTTAAATATGGAGTGAAGCCATTAAAATCTGCGATGTCATAATATGCATTTGTTTCAAGAATTAAGCTATTAATTTTTGCTTTTATGCCCGGGTCTACATCTTTTGGTTTAATATTGTTAATCAGACCAATTCCAAGACCAAATCTGAAATTTTCATTCATTTTGTAACCACCTTCGATACCAAAAATAGCAGACTTTTTAAATTTTACATCATCTATTTTTTTTGGCATTGCAACACCAACTTCACCTTTAACATAATAACCGTCTTGAGCCGCGGCACCTTGGATGGCACCGTAACTGAACATTGTTGTAGCTGCTAGAGCCAAAACTTGTTTTGAAATATTTTTCATTTATTTATCCTCTTATTTTAAAATTTCTATATTAATTGTCTAAAACATCTGGGTAATTAGCTGAGAAATCAACCAATAAATCAACAGGCTTTGCAGTATAAAGAGCTTCAAGTCCTGAATCTGCTATCGCCTTATAACAATCAGTTAAATCAGCTTTATTAGCACTACCACATTTAGCATCAGCATTTAAAAGCACATGTGCAGCAGTGTTTACTTGATCTAAGCAATTTTTAACATCATCACTTGGAATTTCAACACCTGAGATAAACGGCCTTGCAGCACATATCGTTGTAGTAAAATCAAAATAAAACTGTCCTGAAGCAAAAGCAGCATCTTTAAGACCTGATTCAAAATCAACAAACTTGATACTATCATTATCACTTTTTAAAACACCTTTAGCCTCATATGGAAGATTTGTCAAAATTTTATTCATAGTTGCGTAACCTTTGAACGCAGCAGCCACACAAGTTTTAAAGCCATCTGCATCAATTTTATTTAAGTCTGCAGCAGGGCATAATGCTTTCGCTGCATTATTAATATCATCCTTAGGTACAGAAGATATAATTTGAGTAACTATGCTAGTTGCTTTTAGATCGTTATTACCTTTAGCTAATACTGCTTTAATAAGAGTTTTCAAATTGTCAGTACTTGTAATTTTTGCATTGTTTTTAAGAACGCTAGTTGCAACATCTGTATAACCCTTAGACGCAAAAAGGATACTATCACAATTAGCACTTGCAGCATCTGCTATCTTAGTAAAATCAGCATAGCACATAATAGCAGTTCCTGCAGAAGGATCAATTGTCGGAGCAGTTGATGTTCCACCTATTTTCGCTTCAGCTATTGCTGCTTTCAATGTATCTGCATCAGTTGGAGCAGTTGCTTTTGTGATTGTTATTGTTTTAGTTGCTGTATTATCAATCTCAATCTTTGTATCTGCACCTGCTTTTGCTTTAACAAACTTAATTGTATAATCAACACCATTTATCTTCTCTGTCGCAATTGCTAATGAAGCACCATCTTTAAGTGCAAGCACTTGAGCTAATATTGTTTTAGCTGGAGGAGTTGGGGTTGGTGTTGTAATTGCAGTACAATCGCCCACGGTTGTTAAAGTAAATAGTGTAGACGCACAATCTAGTTGCTCAGCATCTTTAGTATCGGTTCCTATAGTGTAACCACCTGAG
>CAISOX010000127.1 GCA_903887235.1 uncultured Alphaproteobacteria bacterium
TTCTCAACAACCCATACTAATAAAAAGTTTTTAGTTGCTAATATTTGTAATTTTTGTGAGCTGATTTTCTTATTTTATTGACTTTTTAGTGGTGCACTTTTGCGTGCCTATGGTGGTGCACTTTTACTTTCTTATTGACAGTTGATATAGTAAAACCTATTTTTGAAGAAATTTTATGTAAAATAAATAAGTTTTTAGTATTTGTTTCCATTCCGTAAGATTTCATTCCTCCTTCTAATAAGCTCTTTGGAAAACTGCGCTCAATGCCTTGTTTTAATAGAAAATTCTCTGCTTCCTTAACAGACTTTGCAAGATCATCACATAAAAGTTCAAATCCGAAATCATGTTTTACTTTTTTAGTTGTTAATTGCTCAAATTTTGATTTTGAAGATAATATTTGACCTGGAGAATATACAATGTAGCATTCTTCTGAATTATGATAGAATGGCTTTACTGATTTCTCAAAATGTGTTGTTTTTTTCATGACCAAATCCCCTATTATTATATTTGTGAGCCGAGATTATAATGATATTTACGATTAAGTCAAATATAAATTTGATACTTTACAAATTTTCTCACTATAATTTTGTCTTTTACTTTACTTTTTTTTCCTAGCCTAAGTTTTGCATATAATTTAACTAGAAAAATGGTATAGTTTAACTCTTGATTATGATTGCTTTTAGGTGCTCAAGATCAACATACCACTAAGGTAATTTGCGATGGCGAAATTTCAACTCTTGTCGCTGCGAACTTTACGAAAGTGAAGCAGTCTTACGCACTATGCATAAAATAAATATTTTTTAAGAAAAATTTAAGTGGATACGGATAAATACGATGTGATTGTTGTTGGTGCAGGCGCTGCAGGACTTATGGCTGCATCGACCGCAGGAAAGCGTGGTAGAAAAGTTTTACTTATCGAACACACTAATAAGATTGGTGAAAAAATTAGAATTTCTGGGGGTGGCAGGTGTAATTTCACCAATCTATATGCTAGTCCTAAAAATTATTTTTCACAAAACCCTTACTTTATGATCTCTGCATTGGCTAGATATACCCAATATGATTTTATAAAATTGATTGAAAGTTATAATATTTCCTATCATGAAAAAACTTTAGGGCAGTTGTTTTGCGATAGCTCAGCTATGCAGATTATCAATATGCTAGTTACAGAATGTAAGATACATAATGTTACTTTATTGCTTAATACTTCAATATCACTAGTCACTAAAAATGATGAATTCTACATAGAAACCAGCCATGAAATGTTTCAAGCCAAATCGTTAATCATTGCTAGTGGCGGACTTTCTATACCAAAACTTGGTGCATCTAATTTTGGTTATCAACTAGCTAAACAATTTGGCTTGCAAATAGTCACCCCACGCCCTGCTTTGGTACCGTTAACTGTTGCCGAATCAGATTTGGGATTTTTCAAAGATTTAAGTGGAGTCTCAATCCCTTGTATAGTTTCTAATAAAAAAACTCTGTTTAGAGAAAATATTTTATTTACCCATAGAGGGTTAAGCGGACCAGCAATTTTGCAAATTTCATCATATTTGGAACAACCAAAACAAGCAGAAATCACTATTAACTTATTGCCTGAAGTAGATATAAAAGAATTATTTATAACCAATAAAAATAGCAAGAGCTTGCTCAGTAATTTTCTAAAAGAACATCTGCCTAAAAGTTTTGTTGATAACTTGTCATTAACTTATGTGTTTGATAAAAGACTAGTTGATTATAAATCAGTGGAATTGGAAAAAATTGCCTTCTTTCTCCATAATTTTATTGTTAAGATAGATGATACGGAAGGATATATGAAAGCAGAAGTGACAGCCGGTGGAGTTGATACCAACGAATTATCATCTAAATGTCAATGTCAATGAAAATTGTACCACCTGTGCTAACGAAAATTGTACCACCTATAAATAAATTTTTTTACATTATTTAGCCTCCGTTTTATTTTGATTTTTTGTTTTCATTCTAAAACTTTTACCATTAATATTAACAA
>CAISOX010000128.1 GCA_903887235.1 uncultured Alphaproteobacteria bacterium
ATTACTAATGATCCTGTCAATAATGAGAAGCCAGTTCAAAGTATTAATCAAGAAGCAATTACAGGTGCTATAAAGCATGATAGTAAAGTAATTAGTAATCAACAGCCGTTAGTAACTAATATTACTAGTAATATAGGTGATGCTACTAATGACAAACAACTACCGCAAACTGTGAGGCAGGAGAGTGGGGTTGCGCTATCAAATACAGCAGGTAGTTCTAAAGAAGTAAGTGCAACAAATGAAGGATTTGTAGAATCCACAAATAAAATTAAATCGCAACAATCAAGTTCGTCTGCAGAGGGAAACAACATTCCTCCTCAGAATACAGAGAAGTCATGGATAGAGGAAGAATTTGATAAACCAAAGCCTCAAGTTATTAAAAAAACAGTAAACAAAGTAAGCACGACTACAGATGAGGGTATGAAAAAAGATTTAGAAGCAATGAAAAAATTAACTGAAAATAATTAAGAGATGAGGTTATGAAAAAGGATTTAAAAAACATTGAGAATTTAAAGGAAGTAAATAAAGATAAATCAGCAGATAGAGCGGTATTAATTGCAGGTGTAATTGTGGTGATTCTAATGATTGGTGGTATTTATCTATATAAAGGATATGTCACAAAGAAGAGCATGATAGAAAATAAAGTCACAGAGCATATGAGGAAAGTAGAGGAGGGGAAGAAGATGTTAAGTGAAAAAATGGATAGGAAAGTTAAGGATTTAAAAAAAGAGATGGAGCCGCTTCTTGATAAGAAAGATGATATTAGAATGAAGACAGATGAAGTAATGGAGTATGAAAGGGTTAATTCTTTGAGGAAAACTGAAAGAGCTGAACAAGAAAGAGAGGATGAGCAAAATTGCATGTTAAATATTTTAATGGGAGATGATAGCTGCAAAGAACAATATAAGGAAAAATATAACTATTCAAATTTTGATGAAAATGCAACCCACAGAGAATTATATAAATATATAAACTGTTTTAAAGAAATCCAAGATGATTTATTTAGATTTAGAAGTTGGGTAATAGCAAAGCATAATTTAGTAGAGAAGTATAAAAAGGATATAGTAAGAATAGAGTCACTTAGTGAAATAGATGATTGGGAAAAGGTAACTCTAGAGAAGAAGAGAGCATTTATAGAGGATTCAAAAAATTACAACCAAAATGCAACAGATCAGGAGCTAGTACAAATGATACTTAGTAATAACCCAAATAGCGTTGTTAATAGTTGTGTAGCAATGGCAAAAAAGGCAATTCCAATTTTAGTGAAATATGACGGAGATAGGCTACCTACACGCTTGAGAGAATTAAAGAAAACAGCAGATTATTTTGGAATAGCAAAGGAGATAGATTGGACAGTACCTGTAATGGTTATCGAAGAAGAAAAGGGATATAATGAATATAAGGATAAGTGGAGAACTGAATATTGTAGTGATAAAAAGCATAAGAAGCAGTGTCACATTTTTGGAGCAACTACTCCTGAAAATCGAATATACTTTAGAAAAAGTATGATAGAATCATGTAATTATATAAAAGAAATGGATAAGAAATATGAAGCATTGGGGGATAATCCAGGTTTAAAATATCCAATATTTACTAAGTATAGAAAATATACTTTAAAGCCTGAAAATTGCGCAAGTTCAGGTATATATCCGGAAAATAAAAGACTTCTGAAGCTGATAGATGAAAAGATTAAAATCAGCGATAAGTGGGGATTTAAAAGTGATGAAGAAAACAAAAGATTAGATTATCTAGAAAGAGAAATAGAAAAGGAAAGAGAGAAGAATGAGAAACTAATGAAAAAGTGGTAAGGGCGTGTAGAAGAACACCCAAAAATGTTGATTTGGTTTTTTATTTAGTAAGGAGGGTGATATAAAAATGACACAAAAAGGAATAATAAAATATATCTTAGGATATATAAAAAAGCCTAGTATATCTGGAGTATTGATCATATTTGGACTTTTAATTTATCAAATATACGGCTGTGATCTTCATGATAGGCCATATGTAAGTGATAACGTAAGGGTAGTAGATGGTGATACTCTAGTACTAGATAATGAACTAAGAATAAGGTTACAAGGTATTGATGCTCCCGAAACGAAGCAGCAATGCGCAGATTTATTTGATGGTGAGAAAAAGTATTTTCTATGCGGAGAAGTAGCGTCCATGAGGCTTGCGCAAATTATTGGAAGGAACAAAGTAGAGTGTACAAATGAAGGGAAGGATAAGTATAAAAGGCAATTATCATATTGTTATGTAAATGGAGAAAATATCAACAGAAGAATGGTACGAGAAGGATATGCCTTTGCATATAGTGAGTATGACAGAACATTCGTGTTAGATGAGCTAATAGCAAGGATCAGAAAAGATGGGTTGTGGAATAGTGAATTTGAAAACCCAAGTGATTGGAGAAAAAAGCAAAAACAAAATAGGAGTAAGTAGATATGATAGAAATGATAAAATGTATATTTGGAATTATAATTTTAGTAGGAAT
>CAISOX010000129.1 GCA_903887235.1 uncultured Alphaproteobacteria bacterium
ATCAAAATAAAACGGAGGCTAAATAATGTAAAAAAATTTATTTATAGGTGGTACAATTTTCGTTAGCACAGGTGGTACAATTTTCATTGACATTGACATCGATAACACCTGATGTAATAAAAATGTTAACGCAATATGGCAATGGTTGCGTTATGGATTCATTATATGATTTAGGTCCCTTACCTGGAGGTCAATTAAATTCAGTAGAAGACTTTAAAAAGTATGCAGCACAAGAAATAAAAGACATGCAGGCACTAAATGTTCCATATCAATTCGCGATACCAGCCGCTGCATCCGCACATGAATTTGAAACCAAAGCTGGTCAAATAGCAGCTGGAGCAGGAAATCAAATTCAATACATTAAAGCAGTAATGGAATTGATAAAACCAGAAGCTTTAAAAATACAAGATCCTAATTTTAAAGGAATAGGCATTTGGTCATGGAATCAAAAAATGTACTGGCATGGCGACGAATACACCCCTGCTTCCCCTTCTGATGAAACAATGAGTTATATTGATTCAGCAGTAACATCAGCAATTGTACACGAAGAGTTATAAACTTTTTCGGCGATACCAGATTTATTGTTTGGTGTCGCCCATTTTGCTATATAGCAAAATATCTGCCCCCCCGAGCTATAATTGATCTATAAAGCTTTAAAAAACATATATTTTTTATGAGGGTGCATTTTGGTATTTTCTAATGAAAATACTAGCCCCTCTATTTTTGGTATTTTTCTTGAATAGCTAATATTTTCAAAAGAATAAGTATCTGCAATTTTTGAAATTATACCTATATGGCCCCCCAATGAATATTTGTAATTCAGTTTTGTGGGATCGTTCTGAATGTCATATTCTCTATAAGCAAAGATATCACCAACCTTAACATCATTAAAATTGTAGATAGGGGTGATGTAATTTACTAAGATACCGTGAAACTCTGACTTTTCTTGGTTATTATAGCTATCATAAAATTTTTCAATATCTAGGGTTGAAAATTCAGCTAATTTAGTTGAGGAAAGATCTTTTTCTGCCCCAAGCCATTTTAATATTGATGTGAGGCAATCTTCAGCTCTAAATTTTTTTGATACAAATCTTTCATCTTCGTTGGAGCCTCCAAAGGCATAGCCATTAGTGAAATATAATAATTCACCTTGTGTTGGGCTAAATTTATCTTGATAAAAATACTTCCAGTTTTTTAATTTAAAATCTATTTTATCAAGATTAAGGTTCTTTGGTAAGAGTGTTGTTTGAATATTTGGGCTGGAAGAGATGTTCAATATGTTATTCTCAAGGAGAAAATGCTTTAATTGGTTTTTCAAAATTAAATGCAGAATGGTAAAGTAAAAAATCTTTATATAGTTTAAATACGAATCAAATCCCTTGAATAATAATCTATTTACAGAATTTTTTTCATTTTCTAAATCATTAATTAATTCATCTGAAAATAAATAGTGAGTATAATTTTTGCAAAATTCTAATGTTCCAGATAATAATTCAAAATTTTTATTGTATTTCAAAGGATAAGTTAAGCGAGTTAATTCGGTGGAAGAATTATCAATAAAGTTGTTCAATTGTAAGCTATTGTATATATCAACATTTAAATCCTGTAGTGTGGCGCTGAAAATATCGTAGTGATTTACATTGGAATTTTTAAGTAAAGTTTTAGTTAAAATAATTGTTTGTTTAACTTCATTAATTGAGAGAAATTTTCTATTTATTAGCTCTTCCCTTGCAATATTCAATATGCTTTTATTGGGTGTATCCATTAACTTTTTTAAAAAATAATAAATAAATACATATTAAAGATGGTATAGATAGTAAAGAGGAAACAACAAAAAAATTATTCCACCCGATATATTCAGCCAAAAACCCTGATGAAGAAGAGATAATTGTTCTTCCTATAGCGGTTATTGAAGTTAAAATGGCATAATAAGTTGCGGCATATTTATTTTTACTTAGATTGCTTATATATGCAACTATTGCAATATTGCTGATTGAACTTGTTAAATTTTCAAAACCATTTACTACAGCTAGTAGATATAAATTTTTAGGTAAGATATTGATTAACACAAAGGGTAAATTTGAAAGCATTGCTAAAACTTCAGCAAAAAATAAATTGATGCCAGGTTTTATTTTTAACGCTAACCAACCACCAATTGCCACCCCTGTTAAAGTTCCAATTTGACCTAAGGATTTTACTGCATTGGCTATATCTATTTTGCTATAACCTGTATCTAATAAAAATGGGGTTGTCATCGCTCCAAGATATGCATCACTTAATTTGTATAGAGCTACTAGAATTACGATTAAGTAGCAGTTTTCAGTTTTAAAAAACATTTGAAATGGCAAAATAAATGACTGTTGTAACGAGATATTTTTCCTTTCTAAATTTTCATCAGGTATTTTTGAAGCCATCATTGTAACTAATGCAGTTGGCATAATGACTAAACCCATGATTAAAAGAGAAATTTTCCAACTAAACAACTCTGCTAAGTAAAATCCACCAACACCGGAGATAATCATACCTAATCTATAGCCATAAGTTGTTGATGATGCTCCTAATCCTTGTTCATTTAAATTTAATAACCTTATTCGATATGCGTCTATACATATGTCTTGGGTTGCTGAAAAAAATGCAAGTAAAAAAGATATCGCAACAAATACTAGCATATCTGTTTGTGGATTTATTCTACCTAAAATAATAATGAAAAGAATTAAAAATATTTGTGATACTAATATCCATGATTTTCTGTGCCCCAAATATTTATCTAGTATTGGTATATTGCAATAATCGATAAGAGGCGACCAAAGAAATTTAAAAGAATATGGTATTGTAACCAACCCAAGTACTCCTATTGTTTTTAAATCTATGTTATAGTCATGGAGTAAAGCTTTTAATATTGAAGCTGTTATTACAATAGGTAATCCACTGCTAATACCTAAAATAAAAATAACTAGTATATTTTTAATTAAATTAATTTTTTTAAGCATAAATTTTTTATACACAAGATTATATACAAGAGCACAAAATGTATCATAAAAATACAATTAGTACAAAATATTCAAATTATTCATTAAGAAAGCCTGGAATTGAGGTGGATACGATTGTCATTCACTATACACAGTTGGGTTTTAAAGAGTCACATAAGGTTCTGACTCAATCTGGTAAGGTTAGTAGTCATTTTTTAATTAATGAAAAAGGAGATGTACATCAATTAGTTCCTCTGGACTATAAAGCGTGGCATGCTGGCATTAGTTGTTGGAGAGGTAAGACTGATATTAACCAAAATTCCATAGGGATTGAAATTGTCAATTGGGGTATGGAGCTAAAATTTTTAAAAGATAACGTACAAGTGGTGAAGGTGCAAAAATTCAGTAATGCTCAATATTTTGCTTTAGCAAAACTCATAGATAAAATAAGAAAAATTTATCCTAAAATTACTGATAAAAATATCATTGGTCACAGTGACATTACAGCTAAAACATTAAGGAAAATTGATCCAGGTGTTGCGTTTGATTGGAGATTTTTAAACATACTTGGTCATGGCCTATACCATGAAGTAGAGGGGAGTAATGAAGTGATATATAAATTAGGAGATAAAGGTGAAAATATCAAAATTTTACAAACAAGATTACGAAAACTTGGTTATGAGGTAGAGGCTAATGGAATTTTTGATAGATATCTCGCAAATACAATATTTGCGTTTAAATTGCATTACCTTCAACACAGCATAAAACAAAACAGCCTGATTGGATATGGAAAATGGTATAAATATCTTAACGATCTAATTATTAAACTAAGTAAATAAATTAGAAAAATTACCCTTTCACTATTTCATTAGATGAAGTTTGTAGCCCCTTTTCTTTTTTGATTAAAGCCTTTTTAAGCCTATTTTTGATCTTTATAGCTTCTGAAGCAAGCTTAGAATTTGGAGTTTTTAGAAGAAACTTATCAAGGCCATGGTTATGTTCAATGGTTCTGATGCTACTTGGTGTAGCTCTAAATTTAATAAAACAACCAAGAATTTCGCTTATAAGCGAATAATTTTGCATATTCGGGAAAAATTTTCTTCTTGTTTTTCGATTTGAGTGAGAAACATTATTACCCACAGCAACGCATTTGTTTACATCAATTTGGCATTTCCTTGTCATCTTAATTCTACTAAAATTAAATTGTACGAAATTAATAGCAAATTATACACCAAGTTACAAGCATAATTAACTGATTTTAGATTAAATTTTATTAGTGGCAATGAAATATCTGGACTTATGAGTAAAGATTCTTATAATGCACAGCGAATAATGTAAAGGTTAAAGTGATTAATATATCTAAATATTTGCCAATCAAAAAGCAAGAGTTATCTAAATTTATTGTTGTTTCCTTAATGATGTTAATGATTTTGTTCATTTACAGCGTACAGAGAACTGTTAAAGATACAATAGTAGTTAGTGAAATGGGTGCTGAATTGATAAGTGCACTAAAACTTTTTGCAACATTACCAGCTGCAATTTTGATAATGCTAATTTATACAAAATTGTCTAATGAACTAAATAAAACCACTATTTTTCATATACTTAATATATTCTTCATCTCTTACTTTGTTATTTTTACCTTTGTTATATATCCAAATATTTCAGATTTTCATTTTGATTTTAGTGAAATAAAAAGTAATTACCCATATTTTAGATACATAATAACTATAGTAGAAAATTGGGCATACTCATTATACTATGTTTTAGCTGAGTTATGGGGAAGTGTAATGCTTGCCTTGATGTTTTGGCAAACTGCAAACCAGGTATTTAAAATAGATGAGGCTAAAAGGTTGTATCCTTTATTTGGCTTGGTTGCACAAATAGGCATGATTACATCAGGAGAGTTGTTAAGATTATTATCAAATAAAACTATTTTTACAGGTGGTTGGGCGGAATCATTAAGATATATAAATTTAACAACTTTATTTGCAGGGATTGCACTTTCAATATTATTTTGGATATTATCGAACAAACTTGTATCAAATGAAATTATTAACGCTGAAACAAAAAAGAGTAAGAAAAAGATTGGATTTTTTGAAGGATTACGAGTTGTATTTACCTCAAAATATATTGGGTTAATTGCTTTATTAGTCATTTGTTATGGTGTTTCAATAAACATAGTGGAAGGGGTTTGGAAAGCACAAGCTGGAGTCGTTTACACAGATAAACAGGATTACGCTAGATTTATGGCAAATTTACAGACCTACACTGGTCTTGCTAGTATGGTTGCCATGATATGTGGCTCATACATATTAAGCATTATTTCTTGGAGGACAGCAGCTATATTAACTCCTATTGCTATTTTAATCACCGGTGGAATATTTTTTGTTTTTTCAATATATCAAGTTGAAATTGTTGATTTATTACCGTTTTTAACTTTAGCGCCTATAGTGATCGCGGTATTCATTGGATTATTACAAAACATTCTAGGAAAAGCGACGAAGTATTCATTTTTTGATGCTACAAAGGAAATGGCATATATTCCTCTTAGTGAAGAATTGAAATCAAAGGGTAAGGCTGCTGCTGATGTTGTTGGTGGTAGATTAGGTAAATCAGGGGGGGCTTTAGTACAGCAATTTTTGTTAATGGTTGTGCCAGGGGCTTCGCTGGTATCACTTTCACCCACTTTATTTGTAGTATTTTTAATTGTTATGGTTGTTTGGTTAATTGCTGTAAGTGTGTTAGCTAAAGAATTTACAAAAGTTTCTAAAATTGAAAATTAGGATAGACATATAATTATATTATATACCTAGATATTTTATAATATAGAGGGATATAGACAAGATAACTAAGTATGTAGATTATACTTACATTGTGTTATTTTATAATCCACAATAAACAGAAGGCAAGCAAATTTGATAAAGAAATTATGCCACTTGCCACCTCAAAATAGTATTAATATCAATCACCAAAAAGACTAAATTTAAATGTTAAGTTATTTTTGGTGATTGGTATAAGAAGGCAATATTTGAACTCGATAAATTAATTCATGGCATTTATACGCTATAATATATGATTGATTCAGAGTTGCAAAGAAATGTACATAGATCACAAAACAAAATAGAAGAATATCATAAATTATGAGCTGTTATAGCCAAAGTTGGCGGAAAAAAGCAATTATATGGGAAAACAGACCCCTGATATTGAAGTTGCTAATCAATGTGAAATACTAGTTGCAAATGCGTCAATTTTGTATAATTTATTTATATTATCTGGATTAAGTATCAATGAAATGCTGAAAAACATTAAATGCAAACAGTATGATTAACTAAATAAGAATCTAGATATAGATAAAATATAAAATATTGGAATAAATTTTCATGTCAGCTAATAATAGCAAACCTACAAGATATCAAAAAGAGGCGATTGGTTTGCTATCAATAGGTACTTTTCTAGAGTACTTTGATTTGATGCTATATGTTCACATGGCGGTTCTGCTTAATGATTTGTTTTTTCCAAAAACTGATCCTTTGACTGCAAAGCTGTTAGGTGCTTTTGCATTATCAGTAACTTTTTTTTTCAGACCAGTTGGAGCAATAATAATTGGAAAAATTGGAGATTATGTAGGAAGAAAGAATACTATAATCATTACAACATTTATAATGGGCTTATCTTGTTTTATTATGGCAAATATGAGTACTTATGCAGAGATTGGTATAACTGCTAGTATTGGAGTTATCATGTGTAGGATTTTACAAAGTTTTTCATCCCTGGGTGAGATTGTAGGTGCTCAACTCTATGTTTCAGAAATCTTAAAAAGGCCAAATAAGTTTATGGCTAGTGGTATAATAGAGGTTAGTGCAAGTATTGGTGGTTTAGTAGCTTTGCTCATAGCTTTATTCTCAACATACTTTGCTTTAAATTGGAGATTGGCCTTTTGGTTTGGGCTTGTTGTTTCTGCTGTTGGACTTGTTGCAAGAACGAGACTCAGAGAAACTCCAGAATTTGCTGATTATAAAACTAGAATGAAGATTAAAAATCAAATCAGTGACTGTAAATATGAAGATAAGGAGCCCCTACAAAAAGAAAAGATAGATAAAAAATTAGCGTTAGCCTATTTTGTATTTTCTTCTATGATTCCACTTTGCTTTTACATTACGTACATATATATGGGCGATGTAATGAAAAAATATTTGGAAATGAGCTTTGACACAATAGTTATGCAAAATTTAAAAATCACTATTTTATCAATATTAGGAACTATAGTTTCAATATTGTTGATGAAAAAAAATCATCCAATTAAGATATTACGTTCTTCATTGTTGATTTTTCTTATTTTCCTTCCATTCATTCCTTATATATTAAATAATTTATTGAATATTTATACATTAACTTTAATACAAGTTGTTATGTTCTTTCCAGCTATAGCAGTTTTTGGAATGGAAATTTGTTGTTTTGTGTATATACCAATTAACAAGCGTTTTTCATATTTTGCTTTGTTGTTTGGGTTATCTGGAGCATTATCCTTTACCTTGTTTAGTTTTTTCTTAGTATACATAGAAAATTATGTTGGTTTTTATTCTATTTGGATAATATATGCTGTGATGATTTATGGAGCATTTTTAAGCATAAAATATCTCAAAGAGCTAGAAATTAAAACAGGTAGATACCACAATTACCCGAATGAGGATTTTCCGCATGAAGACACAGCGATGAGGGAAGAAGATTATGAATATGAAAATTTGGAAGATGAATATCAATCATTTAGCAATAGGTGTGAATATTCAGAAGCGCTACTTAGCAGATTGGAAATTATAAGCAAAGAGGAGAACAGAAAACTTAACATGAAATTAATAGAAAAAGCTATTATATTTGCAAAAAAGTGGCACGGCACACAGATGAGAAAGACGGGAGATCGTCCTTTTTATTCCCATCCTCTAAAGGTTGCTGAGATGGTGGCAGAGCACTATTGCAAAACTGATGTGATAGTTGCTTCAATACTGCATGATGTGGTTGAGGATTCAGAATGCACTGTTGATATTATAGAGAAAGAGTTTAATATTAGAATTGCAGAAATGGTAGATAGATTGACAAATAAGAGATTTGAAAATGGAAAGCATATCAAATTAACATTTGAGGAAATGTTAGATAGATTGCAAAGTGTTGATGACATAGAGGCATTGTTCATAAAGCAAATGGATAGAGAGCATAATTTGGAGACAATTGAAGGCCTAAAACCAGAAAAGCAAAGGAAAATGGCAGAAGAAAGTAATAATCATTTTATAAAGCTTCTTGCAATAATAGGAGA
>CAISOX010000130.1 GCA_903887235.1 uncultured Alphaproteobacteria bacterium
AAAATCAAAGGAGATAACGATAGTAGAGGGAATGTTAGATGCAATGAATGCAAAAGTAAGTGGCATAAAGAATGTGGTTGCACTGGGTGGAACAGGAATAAATATCAAGCAATTAGAATTAATTGATAAATTAGGAATAGAAAAGATTAACTTATGTTTAGACAATGATAGTGCAGGAAAAGAGGCAAGTAAAAGTATAGCGCTTCAGTTATTTGATAGAAATGACGAGCTTGAAATCAATAAAGTTAATTTACCAAAGGGAATAAAGGATTTAGATCAATTAATAAGAGAAGAAGGTGTAAAAAAGGCAAATAATGTGATAGAAAAGGCAAAAGAGATAAATGTGTATGAATTACAAGAGGAACGAGAAATTAAAACATTATCAAAGTTCCAAAAAGAACGTGACGGATATGAATATGAATTGGAATATAAAAAAAGGTAACAGCAAAAAGGTGTAATATGGTGATTATTAATTCAGTAAATAGGTGCTCTTGGGTGACTAAGGATCAGATATACATTGATTATCATGATAAAGAGTGGGGAGTTCCTGTATATGAAGATCATAAGATATTTGAATTTTTAATATTAGAAGGAGCTCAAGCTGGGTTAAGTTGGCTTACGATACTGAAAAAAAGAGAAAACTATCGCAGGGCTTATGATTATTTCAATCCAGAATTAATAGCTAATTACGATGAAGAAAAAAAGAATGAATTGTTAATTAATGAGGGTATAGTAAGAAATAAATTAAAAATAGAATCATCTGTTACAAATGCCAAATGTTTCATTGAAGTGCAAAGAGAATATGGCACATTTAAGGATTATATATGGAATTTTACAGATAATAAACCAATGCAACAAAACTTTAATTCAGTCAGAGAACTATCAACAAAGAATGATGTATCAGATAAAATAAGTAGAGAGCTGAAAAAAAGAGGATTTAAATTTGTAGGCTCAACTATAATATATGCATTTATGCAAGCAACAGGAATGGTAAATGATCATGTGAGCAGTTGCTTTAGGTACAAGGAGTTAAGTTAATAATATGAATAAAGAAGCAAAACAAAGTAATGAGCCAAATAATAATGTAAAGTCTCATGACAGATTCTTCAAAAAATCAATGTCATATCTAGAGACAGCACGCAAGCTTTTTAAATTTTTAGGTAAATTATCTATTAAACCGCTAGTCCCGCGCAATCAAAATGATCTTCATAGAGCAGCAACAATGCTGGAGTTATTATATGATCTAGTAATAGTTATTGCAGTTAGCAATGCATCTCATTCACTTTATCATGCGTTACTAGAAAATCATTATCAAAATGGTATTGTTTTATTTTTAATGACTTTTTTTACTTTATGGTGGATTTGGATTAATTTCACTTGGTTTGCAACTATTTATGATAATGATGATACTTTATATAGATTATTAATTTTTATACAGATTATTGGAGCTGTAATTTTTGCAGCCTCTATTGATAAATTATTTAAGCAAATGGATTTTTCATATGCATTCTTGGGATTTCTCCTAATTAGAATTTCTCTTGTTATTTTATGGATACGAGTAATATTGAGTTATCCTATTGCACAAAAACAAGCTATAAGAAAAATAATTGGTATCATAATATGTCAATTTGGATGGTTTTTAACTATTAAAAGTGAGGGGGATCACTTTATGTTGTATTTCATAATAATGTCTATATTAGAATTACTCACTCCTATAATAATTAGATATTCATTAGATAACAGATCATCTCCTAAATGGCATAATCATCATATTGTTGAACGTTATGCAATATTCACTATAATTGTTTTAGGAGAGTGTTTAGTTGCAGCTACCAATTTAATAAAAAAATTAATTGATGGTGGATTTCATATAGGGATGTTTTTTACTTGTATTAATGTTTTTATTATCATTTTTACTTTATGGTGGTTATATTTTGGAGAAAAGAAACATCTTGCACTAAAAACGCGATCTGGTATTTTTCAATGGGGATATGGACATATACTGATATTTATATCTCTTGCAGCATTAGGACCTAGTTTATTATTACTGACTGATAACAATGATATAGCTATTGTATTAGTGTCATCTAATATTATGCTATTTTTGATGGGGATATGGTTAGTGCATGATTTGCATGGAAAATTAAATATTCATAAAATATTATTATTACCGATTATTTGCCTAGTTATATTATTTTTTATGATAATGTTTAATAATATTACATATGTTAGCTTTTTATTGATTTTTCTACTTGTATATCGTGTCCTTCCGGTAAGTCAGCAATTAGGAAATATGAGATAATAGCAATGGAGACAATAAAGAATAAGTTAAAAAGGTAAATATGAGTGAAAAAACCAAACAAAGTAATGGGCCAAATAATAATGTGAAGCCTCATGACAGATTTTTCAAAAAATCAATGTCATATCCCGAGATAGCACATGAGTTTTTTAAATCATATTTACCTAAAGAAATACTGGAAATAATAGATTTAAGTACACTGAAGCAGGAGAATTCTAGCGCACTC
This sequence comes from uncultured Alphaproteobacteria bacterium, assembly GCA_903887235.1. GTDB lineage: Bacteria > Pseudomonadota > Alphaproteobacteria > Rickettsiales > Midichloriaceae > Aquirickettsia. Next base: position 2,526 of record CAISOX010000130.1, read on the forward strand.
AGTAATGAATTAGGAGAAGGGGTGTCAGATATTTTGTATTCAGTTAAATATGGGAAAGAAACTGGGTATATATCACTGTTACTGGAGCATCAATCTACATCGGATAGATTGATAACTTTTAGAATACAAAAATACATGCTTCGTTTATGTGAGGAGCATTTAAGAAAACAAAAAGATAAGAAGAGTAGTGAGAAGACATTGCCAATTATTTATCCAGTAATATTGTATACAGGTAATAAAAAATACACAGCACCAAGGTCATTTTACGAGTTATTTGAAAATGTAGAGCTAGCAAAGAAATGCTTTACAGAGC
>CAISOX010000131.1 GCA_903887235.1 uncultured Alphaproteobacteria bacterium
ATGTATCAAGATAATACTTGCTTTTAAAGTGCTACCATTGTGTAACACACAAAAAAGCAATTTAAGTAAATGGGCTTGAAAAACTGGGATTAAGTGGCTCCCCGGGCCGGATTCGAACCAGCGACCGAACGGTTAACAGCCGTTTGCTCTACCACTGAGCTACCGAGGAATGACATATAAAGTTATATATAATAGTATTTTAAAAAAGTCTAGGGAGAATTTTACTTTTTGAAGTACACATTGCTACTTTATGGGACTTTATAATTTTAAATATGGAACATATTTTTTGTTATAGAATACATATTTGTCCTGATATTTTTATAGACCTCTTCCACCACCTTTGTGACCTGATGATTTTAATTTGTCAACAAAACTTTCCTTGTTTGAATCAAGGTTCTGTATTTCTTTTTTGGAAAAATTATTTTCATATTGTGCGCCATCATATTCTCTAGCTACTTCTATACCCCTTGTAATGACATTGCTAAGAAAATTTTCCAAACTTGTTTCTCCAGCTATTCTTTCAGGATTCAGAATTTTATATGCTTCATACATAATTTGTTGATATCTTATTTTCTTCTGTTCTTCTGATAACTTCTCTTCCTTTTCTTCTTCCAGTTCTTTATCCTTTTCCTTTTTCTTTGACTTGGTTATACCAAGTGCTTTTTCCAAAAATTGTATTAACGACAAATCCATATTTGGATTATTTTGATTCAATATCAAGTACTCTAATAATTTGGCGAGAATGCCTTTATGCTTTGTTATATCTTCGGAAATAATAGAACCATCTGAAGCATTAGCTTGAAGTTTCCTTGCTATCTCAATCGCTTCGGCAAGTACCCTTGGATCTAGGTCTTCAATTTTCCTAGTATCATTGTATTCCTGCATAAGGTAGGTACTTAATAAATTCACTTACTAAAACCCTACACTAATTTTTGTAAAATTTATAATTCTTTTGCATTTTTACCAGATATTAATTTGCTTGTGAGATATAATTTTTATTTGGGTATAGAGAAATTAATTTGGTACTCTCAAATAGAGGTGATTCATCACTTAAAACTTGTTAGAAGTGCATTTTTGATATAAATACTGATATATTGATTTTTCAAAAGGATTTAAAATTAATAAATACATCAATAATGAAAAAATTTGCGATATTTGCCTTTAGCATTGGTCTTTTGCTACAAGCAAATTATATTGAATCAAATGCATCGGATGAACCTAAGCGCCCAGTACAAATGAAATGGTCGTTTGATGGAATGACTGGTAAATTTGATAAACAATCTATTCAAAGAGGCTTTAAGGTATATAAAGAAGTTTGTTCTGCATGTCATTCAATTAAAAGAGTTGCCTTCAGAAACTTAATGGAGATTGGGTTTAGTGAAGAGGAAATAAAGGCCTTAGCTTCTGAATATGAAGTAAAGGATGGACCAAATGATGAAGGAGAGATGTTCGAAAGACCAGCCAGGTTATCAGATATTATACCAGGACCATATCCAAATGAAAAAGCTGCAAGAGCTGCTAATAATGGAGCATACCCCTTAGATTTATCGCTGATCATTAAGGCAAGGCATGATGGGGCTAATTACGTGTATTCGTTATTGACTGGATATAGTAATCCACCCTCAGGTTTTGAGTTGGGAGAAAATATGTACTACAATCCATATTTTATGGCAGGAGGGGATCAATTAGCTATGACTCCGCCACTTCATACTGAAGGGCAAGTAGAATTTGATGATGGAACTAAAGCCACTGTTGATCAAATGGCTAAAGATATAGTGAATTTTTTGCAATGGGTTGCTGAACCTGAAATGCAAGAATCAAAATCGTTAGGTATAAAAGTTTTGATATTCTTATCATTTTTTACAATACTATTTTATATTGCTAAAAAAAGAATTTGGAAAAGAATTGAATAAATATGCAAATTTTTAAAAATATATATTTTTCCATTCAACTATTACTCGTCCTGGTTAAAAGCAATATAGGTGTGTATCTATTTTTATTAAAAATAAATGAAGATGCTTCAAAAAAGTCTAAAATAAAAGGTGAAATAGGAAATAAGTTGGCAAAAATTTTGCCCAAACTGGGCCCTGCTTTTATAAAATTAGGGCAGGTGATGTCGACTAGATCGGATGTACTGGGCGAAGAAATTACAGCAAAATTAGCAAAATTACAAGATAAGCTCCCAGCATTTAGTTTTAATGAGGTAAAGAAAATATTTAAATCGGAATTTAATTTAAATATTGAAGATGCGTTTTCTTCCTTTGATGATCAAAGTGTTGCAGCCGCTTCTATAGCGCAGGTTCATAAAGCTGTAACAAAAAAAGGTGAAGTTGTTGCTGTTAAAATTCTAAGACCAAAAATTAAAAAAAAATACTTAGATAATTTAAATTTTATTCAATCAGCATCATCTGTATTAAATATATTTTTAAAAAATAAAAAAAAAATCAAGATAAGTGAAATAATCAATACCCTAAAAAAAGCCTCAGAAATTGAATTAGATTTAAGGCTTGAGGGAGCGGCGGCAAATAAAATTAAGGAAAATTGCAAAAGAGATTTGGGCATATATATTCCAAAAATACATTGGTCGCTAACTGCGAAAAATATCTTAACCTCAGAATGGATAGACGGTGTGTCAATTGGCGATAAACAAGAATTGATAAATGCAAAACATAATTTAGAAGAAATAACCAAAAAATTAGCTGTAACATTTTTTAATCAAGCGTGTAGAGATGGATTTTTTCATGCTGATATACATCCTGGAAACATAATAATAATGAAAAATGGTGATATAGCTTTAGTAGATTTTGGAATAGTTTGTTATTTAGATTATGAGTTAAAGACATTTGTGGCTGAGGTAGTTTATGGATTTCTAAACAAGGAATATGAGAAAATAAAAGATTTACATTTTAAAACAGGATTTGTTCCAAAAGATCAATCAGAGTACAAATTTGAATTGGCATGCATAAGTATAGGAGAGCCAATTATTGGAAAATCATTGGAAGAAATGTCTCTTGGTAGGTTATTAAAACAATTATTTGAAATTAGTAGAAAATTTTCAGTTAAAATTCATCCTGAATTGCTATTATTACATAAAACAATTTTAACAATTGAGGGGACTAGTTACAACCTTAATCCTGAAATTAATATGTGGAAATTGGCAAGCCCATGGATAAAAAATTGGGCAAAAGAGAATTTAGGAAGAAAGGGCAAAATTTTAAAATTAAAAAAGCAACAAGAGAAATTTATTAGTAAAATTAAGGAGATAATAGATATTAAAAATACCAAGGAAAAAGATAACAATAGTTCTTTAGATATCTTAAAATTTTCGCTTATTATGTTAATTGTTAATGCTATTTTATTTTTAGGTTTGTTTTATGATAAATTTTTATCATAAATTCATAATTAGCTTGCAGTTATAATGGTTTTGTGCAATATTTGTGAACTTTAAATATTTAACAACTATTGGAGCATAAATGAGATTTTATGAATGCACTTTCATAATAAGACAGGATTTGCCAGCTCAAGATGTACACAAGCTTGCTGACAAATATAAGGATTTAGTGGAAAAAATGGACGGTAAGGTGGTTAAGAAGGAGTATTGGGGACTTAGAAGTTTGGCCTATGAAATAAAGAAGAATAAGAAAGGCCATTATATTTTTCTAGGGCTTAATGCATCACCTGATGTAGTGAGTAAGATTGAAAATGATTTTAAAGTCAGTGAAGATATAATAAAATTTTTAACAATTAAGGTCGACAGCATTGATGATAGACCTACGTTAATGATGCAAACACCAAGTGAAACGAAAGATTGATTGCAATGACAATGGAAAATTTAATACCTAATACGCTACTGTTCAATAGAACTTCATCAACCCAAAAGAAACAATCGTGTCCACTGGAGGATGTTGATAACAGTTTAATTAACTACAAAAATGTAGAGCTTTTAAAAAAACATATTTCAGAAAAGGGTAAAATAATACCATCTAGAATATCAAACATTTCGCCAAAAAAACAAAGGTTGCTCAGAAAAGCTATTCAAACAGCAAGGCATCTTTCTTTGTTACCATATACAGTTTTATAATTTTAGGAATTTATTATGAAAGTACTGCTATTAGAAAAAATTAAAAAGCTTGGTAAGATAGGAGACCTAGTTGATGTCAAAGACGGTTATGCTAGGAATTATCTTTTTACACGTAAAAAAGCTCTTAGATTTACAAAGGAAAATCAAGAGAAATTTGAAGCAGAAAAAGAGATAATTGAAAAAGTTTATGCTGAAAAAAGTCAGTTGGCTACAAAGAGCAGCAAGCTACTTGATGGAAAGACATTAGTGGTAATTAGGCAAGCTGGAGATGATGGAAAGCTATATGGTTCGGTAACTAATAAAGATATTGCAAATATTTTAAAATCGGAATTTCAAGTGGAAGTTTCGTTAGAAAGCATTGTTTTAGGTGAAAAAATTAAAGAAATTGGTTTTCATGATATAACAATTGAATTGCATGCAGAAGTTGACGCCAAAATGAGATTGATAGTGGCTAGATCAAAAGAAGAAGCAAAAAATTCTTTGGAAGCTGAAAAAAAGCGAACCAAAGAGACAAGTGCAGATGATAGTAAATCTGATAATATAACTGAGACAACGTCTAAAAAAAATATAGAACAAAATTGATATAGATTATGGCACGGATTACTATTGAAGACTGTAATGAATATGTTGCAAATAGGTTTGAATTGATTCTTGTTGCTGCACAAAGAGGAAAAGAGTTGAATCATGGTGCTGTTGCACAGATTGATAATGTTAAAAAAGATAAAGAAGCTATTGTTGCATTGAGAGAGATTGCAGCAGGACTTTTAAATATTGAGAATTTGGAAAAATCAATTATCAAAAAAACTTTCACTGACGGTGATAGTAGGATGCAATCAAATACTAATAAAAAAACTTTTGACCAGATTAATGAAGAGGTTTTAGCTGAGATAGAGTCATTAAAAGAATCACAAGTGCCTCAGAGTGAGCAATTATTTAAAAATGAGGAAGACATACAGGAATAGTGAAAGATTATTTTCAACACTATGTATTTTTTGCTTATCTTAGTTTTATAATAATAACATTAGTTTTTTTCTTATTCCCTTTGATTAAGTTGTATTTTACTAAACAATTAAAAAAAGGTGATGAAGTTAAAAAATAGATTTTTGACGCAAAGAATTATAGTGATTTTTTTCTTTTTCCTTGTAACCTCAGTAGGTTTGGTAATATTATTATATACCTTTAATAGTAATATTGTATTATATAAAACTCCCTCCACTGTATTAAATCAACCGTATATTGAGGACAACATAAAACCTATTAGAGTAGGCGGTGTTGTAAAAGAGAGAAGTATAAAATATATTAATGATGTTGTAGAGTTTGTGATTCATGATGATAAACGAGAAATGAAAGCAATATATAAGGGAGTGGTGCCAAGCCTTTTTAAGGAAGGGCAAAATGTTATAATATATGGTAAATTTAATAGAAATGAGGGGCAATTTGAGGCAAAAGAATTGCTTGCTAAGCATGATGAAAACTACATTCCTGATAATTATAAAAACAAAAAAAATAACTTGAAATGAGGAAGTTACTATATTCAATTTTATTTATATCTATCGTAGCAATGATTTTTATTACTTATCCTGGAATAGATATTGGATTTTCGAAATTATTTTTTTCGGAAAGTAAGCATAAATTTTATTTTGCTAATAATTTTATCCTAAAATTTATTGCTAATTCCGCATATTTTTTAGCATTTTTATTACTTGCATATAACTCTATATTGATTCTACTCACCTTTATAAAAACTAAATCATTTAATTTTAAAAGTTATAAATCGCAAATAATAGTATTATTAGTGTTTTTTATAGGCTCCTTAATGATAGTGCAAGTTTATTCAAAGCATCATTTTGGAAGAGCAAGACCTGTAAATATTAGAGAATTCAATGGTGATTTGATTTTTTCACCAGCATTTAAAGTTTCAAAGCAATGTAAATTCAATTGTTCATTTGTATCTTTTCACACTTCTATAGGTATGCTTTTTTTGATATATTCTCTAGAACAAGTTGGTAAAAGAAGGAGATTTATGATATTAGGCACTTCTATTTTTACTGTAACACTCGGTTTGATAAGGATTATACAAGGGAAACATTTTTTGAGTGATGTTATTATTTCTGCTTGTTTTATGATTATAACATATTATTTTATTTTGGTGCTTTTTGAAGCATGCAGTGGTAAAAAATATAAATCATCGATTTATAATACAGGCATTGATTAATACCAATCACCTAAAATAATTTAACATTTAAATTGAGTCTTTTTGGTGATTTTTTCACATCATCTGTCAATGTCAATGAAAATTGTACCACCTGTGCTAACGAAAATTGTACCACCTATAAATAAATTTTTTTACATTATTTAGCCTCCGTTTTATTTTGATTTTTTGTTTTCATTCTAAAACTTTTACCATTAATATTAACAA
>CAISOX010000132.1 GCA_903887235.1 uncultured Alphaproteobacteria bacterium
ATTATGCGAAGCTTTGCATAAGCCACCTTATGCAAAGTAAAGTGTTATGCAAAGTAACCTCCTAAAAGTAGCTAAATATAAGGCTTTTAAGTTAATTTACTTTGCATAATATCCAACCTATTTTAATTCAGATAACCAAGAAAGTAGTGCATGATCTTTACTCCAATCAGGAAGATTGCTATCAATCAAGTCAGGGTAGACATTTTCAATTGCCTTCCTTTTTGTTTCAGTATCTGTTCTTGCATAAATTTCTGTGGTTTTTAAATCAACATGACCGAGAAAATCTCGAATATATATGAGGTTTACTCCTGCTTGCAATAAATGCATTGCTTTTGTATGGCGTAACATGTGAATTTTTACTTTCGAAGGTACAATAGTTGAGGTTTTTCTGGCAGATTCAACATATTTTGAAACAATGTAAGCAACTCCTTCTTTTGTAAGTTTATGATGCTGATTGTTAATAAACAGTAGATGCTCGTTCTTCCAAGGTTTATCCAACTTATTTTCTAGAATATAATTTTGTAATAAAGAGGCCGTATTCTTCATTATTGGTACTCTTCTAGTTTTATTTCCTTTACCTGTGAGAGTAATGATTGCAGGTGTTTGCAAAGTAATATCACAAACTTTAATATCAATTAATTCTTGCACACGTGCTCCTGTATCATACAAAACACTTATTAAAGTAAGATCACGCCTGCCTTTTTTTGTATATTTATCAGGTTGCTCCAAAAGCAGTTTTATTGCTTCCGGTGTTAAATGTTCTATCACTGGTTTTTTCCCCTTTTTTATAGGAATAGAAGTGATTTTCTGGAAATTAAAAATACCGGCAGGTTCTTCTGTCTGTACATATCTAAAAAAAGAATGAATAGCAGCAAGTCTTTGGTTTCTAGTAGCAATGCTGCATTTTCTATTTGTTTCTAACCACTCTAAAAAATCAGTAATAAATTTACTTGAAAAAATATTAAGCGTTATTTGTTCTACTTGGATTCCATTCTTCTCCTGACAAAAGCTAATCAAAAGCTTAAATGTATCACGGTAAGAACAAATAGTATTTTTGCTAACATTTTTTTGTGTTGGTAAGTATACTGAAAGAAATTCAGTAAGATATTTTGCAAAATCAGTAGGTTTCATTGTAAATCTCCTTCATCTAATTTAGGAATTATTTCTAGATATTTGCTTTCCATCATTAACGTTATATTAGGAAAGACATCTGCGGTCATGCGTAGATAGTAAGCAGTTTCTTTAAACGAATCATGTCCCATATAAGTTTTAAGCACAGGAAAATATACAGTTAGATCTTTTCCTTGCTCAACCCATTTTTTCAAACAATGAACTGCATAAGTATGGCGAAAATCATGAATACGTGGACCATGACCTCTACCACCATGCGAAATTCTAGCACGCCACAGAAACCTACGAAAATTATTATAAAGATTCGTTATGGTTATTGGCTTATCATCAAGTGCCGGGAAATAATAGTTTTCAGCAATTTGATATGGATGAACCTTTTCCGAATAATTTCTACAGAGTTTTGTAATATTGTCGGACATAGGAACCAAGCGGCTGTTATCTTTTTTAGAATGATTGATGGTAAGAACACCGTTTTCAAGATCAACATCAGCAACTTTCAGAAGCCTTGCTTCTGATGCTCTTAGCCCACAAGTATAAATCATTCTAAAAATCACAGGCATAATCTGATGCCGGTATGGACATTCATAACAATATTGACACTTATCTGTTTCTGCGAAGAATTTGGTTAGTTCCTCAACAGTATAAATATATGGCATATACTGCTCTTCTGTTGGATAATAGCCTTTTGGAAGGATATAAGCTTTTAGCTCAATAGAATCCAGATATTTTGCAAATTGCCGAATGATAGATGCACGCGAACATTGATTTGCCTGCGCCTCATATGATTGTTTGCTACACCAGCTAAGTACAATTTCTTTTGTAAGAGCAGTAGCATTGGGATAATTTTCTAATGTAAATCTGTCAAAGCGTTTCAAGTGACCCGCTTCGATATTGTATTTGTAGCCTACAGCCTGCTTTAATTTTATATAATTTTGGATATGGTCTTTAAAAGAACCTATAAAGATATTATTCATGATTATCCTCCATAAGAGTAAGAGAACATTCTTTCAGCTTTGTTATATCAACCTTAAGGTAGACAGCTGTCGAATCTGTATCTGCATGGCCTAAAATATCTGAAATAGTGGCAAGAGGTGTATTCTTCTCAAGAAGCATGCTAGCCATAGTATGTCGAAGAGAGTGCATTCCTCTTCTCTTTTTCAGAGTAGGAAGATGCGCTAGCTCCATATGGCGTTTTATTAACTGATGCAAATGGTCACCTTCTGCAAAAGTATTAAATGGCGCTAAGTGCCTTAGAAATATATAAGGACTGTTTATATTAGGACGGCCATATTTAAGGTAATCAATTATAGCCCAGCCTACTTCTTGCGTTAATGGCAGAGATACAGAGGTTCCTGTCTTGGATTGAACAAAGATCAACTTTTTTTCTTCCCAGTAGAAATTCTCCATCTTCAAGGCTTTAATATCAGTACAACGCATTCCTAAGCAACATGCCAGTAAAATTATAGCATAATCCCGTTTACCTTTTGGACTTCCTCTATCAATGGCTGTAATTAGTTTCTTTAACTCATCTGCTGTCCACACAGAGGGAATACGAGTCTGTTTCCTTGCTTGCACCATAGGTGTTTTTGCAGCAAAATCAGTCTGCACTTCATCTATTTCTAAAAGAAAGCGGAAGAATGCTCGCATGGAGCAGATATTTTGCTCTACAGTTTTATATGTATAACCTGCTAAGGTTTTAATATAATTATTAATCAATATAAGGTTTATTGAGTTACAATTTGTGATGCTTTGTGAAGTAAGATAGTCCATGAATCGTGCAGATTGGTTGACGTAATGACCAATTGTAATTTTAGAATACCCCTTATTTGAGCAATATGATTTAAACCTGTCACTGATAGCAATAAAATATGGTTCGGTAAGAATCTCTTTATGTTTATAATATCGTCGTAAAATTGTATTATGAAGCTGAAAGTCTCCTATCATCCTTATGATACGGAGTTCTTGAGTTTCTGCTTGCGAGAGAGTGCGATTAAAATCTTTCTCAAAGATATGAAAATGTTTTTCAACAAAATCAATTCCTAACTGTTCAGAATAAAAGTTTTCCTCTCGTTCTTGAGCAAATTTAAGTAACATCTTCCAGCGTCTACGATAGAATTCCATAGAACCTTGGGTGTAGTGAACTCGCAACATTTCCTGTTCCAGGTCATTGATTAGTTCAGTTAATAATTTCTTTTGCATAAGTGTCTCCTAAAATGATGATTAAGTAGTTAGATAAAACTACGTCTCCATCTTAGGATATTATGCAAAGTAAATTGCAATAAAATTATTATAGCTGGCCGAACTTGATAAGCTACTTTGCATAATTACCTTCTTTGCATAAGG
>CAISOX010000133.1 GCA_903887235.1 uncultured Alphaproteobacteria bacterium
TATCTTTTGCCTTTTGTTTTTTGATACCTCCTCCTTAGATATATGAAGCGCATTATATGATACTGGATGTTTAAGAGTTCTATCTAACTCTGGATTCTTGTATATCACTTTTTGCCATACCTCAGAGAACTTCTCACTCCTATCTGCTATTTTCTCCTGCGTCTTGATATATTCTATTACATTTTCCTCTGTTGGCTTTATCATTGCATTATGCAGTTTACTTTCTGCTTCTTTTTTGATACTCTCCACCTCCTCTGTCGCGGTTATAGCGCTTGGCTTACTATTTTGTTCATGTGTAACAATCACTTCCTCATTTTCCTTATTCCTTTCATACCAATGCCAACCCCTCGCATGATTTTTGTAAAAGCTTTCATTACAATATCCACTACTTGCTATTCCAAGTACAAGTAAAGCGACTTTACTTGTTACAAATATATGTTTTTGTAATTTTCTTTCCATTTTACTTTCTAAAATTTTCTATCTTCAAATCTTCAACTCTCTCAAATTCCCTTATATTACTTGTTACAACGGTTAGATCATAATATTTCGCTGTTGCTGCTATTAATAAATCATATGCTCCTATTGGCGTACCAAGGTTACTTAATTTGGCTCTAACTTTTGCTGCTAACTCTGCTATCTCACGATTAAACTCTAGCACCTCCATTACACTTATGATTGAATTAGAAGCCTCAGCTATATATCTACCTTGCTTAGTGCCAATAACCCTCTCTATACCATATTTAATTTCAAATTCTGTAATTACAGAAATACATAATTCATTAGGCTTTAATTCCTTGATTCTTATTACAGTCTCCTTTTGATTCTTAATAAAATCAGTGATAACACATGTATCCAATAAATATTTCATTTATCTCCTCCAAACTCTATCTCTCTTGGCTCATTTAACTCTTTCCTAAAGCCTTCAAATCCTTCCCAATTTTCAAGCCCTTCAATTCCTTTGAAGTTCTTAATAACTTCTGGCCATTCTTGGAATTTTCTCTTTTTTACATATTCTGTAATTGCCTCTGTAATAATCTTATTTCTTTTGTGACCAGTTTCTTTGATAATTGACTCCATTTCTTTAACTAAATTGTCATTTACCCATATATTAAAATGCATAATTAATTACCTTGTTTAATTTTCTTTAATATAACATACTGTAGCGTGTTATGCAATTTAATATTTGTATTTTTATATTTTTTTATCACTCTACAATCCCCCATGATCCCTATTTTTATACTCTTCCTTATTGTATAAAGTCTCTGCATCTTTTGTATCTTTACTCTTATCTCTTCCATCTGGCTTCTTTTGCCTACTTTCATTTAAATCTTCTGTTTCAGAAAACTTCTTTTCATATAACTTCTGATCATCTATTTGCTCATTTATATCTCCTGTATCATTTTTAACAGCACCTGTACCACCCTCTGCCATCACATCGTTTTTAATCGTATTAATCTCTCCTTCCATTAACCTTTGCGTATGCTCAAGCGCCTTCTTCATATCTCCCATCCTGCTCCATATATTCTTCTTCTTAATATCCTCAGATAAAAACTCAAAATCTATCTTCTCAAAATCTATACCTTGTAGCTCCTCTATGCTAAATCCAGTGCAATTAGGTGATTCTACATCTCCCCATCCCTTATTTATTAATCCTTTCTCCCTAGACTGCTTATTTATCTCCCTCGCTATTTTCGAATCATAACAACAATATGTTGTTCTTTTTATTATACACGCTCCCAATACTCTACTACTACAAAATGTCCCAATTTCTACACACCTTTCTTCCTGCTTCATCTTCGCCAGATTCTTATCTGTTGCGCTACATTTTGCTCCTAACATCTTTCCCCATCCTCCTAACTTCGTACAACAA
>CAISOX010000134.1 GCA_903887235.1 uncultured Alphaproteobacteria bacterium
GGAAAAAATAACGAAATGGTGAATCAAATTAATATATGGCCAAAATTAGATGATTTTTATTATTCAGCTGATAGCTTAAGTATTGGAACGCATGTTTTGAACATATTAGAATTAGTGAGAAAGTATAAATCAACTAAGGAATTTTCACTACGATCAGAGATTGATAAGATTCATTTTAGTGGAAAGGAAATAGAACTTTCAGCTTTATTGGATTTAAAAAATGCGTGCAACAGCAAAGAAATAAAATATCTGAAAAATATTGAACAACCAGATTTGAGGTCAAACTGCGGTAAATATTCAATACTGGTATTGTGATTTGCTCGCAATTAGCTGTTAATTAAAAGCTAATATAATACCAGCAGATAAATCGTGACCTGTGACTTTTTTGGACACATCATTTGATAACTTGTACTTACCATAATTGAAATATCTGGCGCTAAGTTCCAATTCAACTTTTGAAGATACTTTTATTTTTGTTCCAACTCCAACTCTGTATGCAAAGGAGGTTTTATTTTTTAATGTAGGTGTTTCAGTAAGACCAGTCTTACTTAATTCGCTTTTATTTTCATTAACTTTCATACGAGAAACACCAGCACCAAGTGATAAAAAAGGTACCACTCTACCTTCATTTGGAACTTTCAATTTTACTGATGCAACTAAAGCCTGTAGTTTCATTTTGATAATATCGGAAGAAACTTCTTTTAGTGCAATATCAGATGATTTTAGCTCAACATCCTCAGATTTATTTTTTGATTTTAAAAACTCCCCTTTTCTAAATATCCTACTTGTATCTGCTGAATTTTCTGTTGGCGTCATGATGCCACATGGACAAAACGCTTTATATGGAATAACTTTATCAGCAAGTTCACATTTATAGTCAATCTTGTGAGAATGTGTGTAATCAACATTACCAACATTGTAAGATGATGAATAAATAAAATATTTCATTTGATTAAAAATGAGTTCAGTCTCAATGTAGTTTGAAAAATTATAACCTAATCCAAAGCCATAGCTATCAGATATAGCAGATATTTTATGATCCTTAGAATCTTTCTTATTTATGCCACCGTATTTTTTATAAATTGGTAATTCTGCCTTGAAATATATATTTTTAGAATGTGCGCTGTTAATAAACATGGATATAAGAAATAGTACATTCAAAACAAAAAATCTCATATCCATATTTATAATAAAATTTAATTATAAGAAATTAAATTTTTATAATTCCCCATGCTCTTGAGCATCAACATTAGCGGTTCCTTGATCAGAAAAATCACCTAAATTTGATGTGTCAGTATTAGAGTCATCTTTAGCACCTGTAGCTGTAACCCCTGATTTATGAAGAGTATAAGCTTGATATTGTGATTCGCCATGGCCGTCACTAGCACCTTTGTCATACCATTCTTTAGCTGTGCTCAAATTAATATCTAAATCAACACATCCCTTATGATACATCTGCCCAATTGAATATTCAACATCGTCGTGTAATTTATCATTAAGTATCGACGAAATTATCTTACTATTATAACCTTCCTTATATAATTTAGTAATTTTTTCATAATCTTCTTTTAACTTACCAGGATTTTTATAGCTTGATATTTTATCTGGATGAGTTTTTAATGCTATATTACGATAAGCTTGCTTTAAAGAAGCTTCATCTATCACTTTGATATCTAAGTCGTATCTATCTGCAATTATTTGTGAAGCCTTAAACTTTGCAGTCTCCATACTCTTCAAGAACCAAACGATTGATTTTTTACAATTTAGAGCGGAGCTTTGCTCAAAGTATACTTTTCCAAGTTTATACTGCGAATTGTAATGACCTTTTTCTGCCGCTTCAGTAAGCAAGTTTATTGTAATATGCTCATTTCCGCTTGAATTTAAGGTAGCCAAATAATATTTAGCATCTAAATTTCCTTTATCTGCAGCAAAATTCAGATCTCTTACTGCATCGCTTTTTGTTTCATCTGATGGTGTATTGTTTTTTTCTAAAGTTTTTTTAGCTGATAAATACAGTGCTTCAGGTAAATTACCTAAAACAGCCATCTCTAAATATTTATCTTCCAGCTCTCCATTTATCTGTGTAACTTGATGCTTTTCGTACATTCCGCTTGCATATGCTTTAGCCAAAACAAGAGCTGCTTCTGGATCTTTTAACATGTTAGCTGCTTTAGAGATAAAATCTATGCCTTTGCTACAATAAATTTTCGAAGCACCAAATAAACTAAAGAAGTAGCTAACTCCTTGAGGATCAATTTCACAATCAGAAAGTATTTTTTTTCCTAAATAAAGCTGTGCTTCAGGATGGTTGTTTTTTATAGCCTTTTCTCCCCACTTAAACCCAGATTCAAAATCTGTCTCTTGAAAATAAATCTTAGAAAGCATAAATTGTGCTTTGTTGTGTCCATCATTTGATAGTTTTTCTAACCACTTTTTACCTAATTTACTATCTTTTTTTTCAAAATTATTGTCTAAATATAGTTTAGCCAATTCATATTTAGCATCTACAGAGCCATTATTACTTGCTTCTTCTAATAATTTTAATCCTTTAGTAACATCTTTTGATGCTATTTCTAAACCTTCAGTATAATAAATTCCAAGTAAATAAGTTGCTTCTGGGTGTCCAGCCTCAGATGCAATGTTAATATATTGTATAGAAACTTTGTAATTAGTTTTTACAAAATCACTTTTAAAATACAATTTACCTAGTAAATAGGTTGCATCTATATTGTCTTTTTTATAAGCATCTAGAAGATAACCTTGTGCTTTAATAAAAGCTTCTTTGTCAACTAAATAGAGGTTTCCTAATAAATACATGGAATTTGAATCACCATTTTTACTTGCCTTATCCAAATATTTAATTGCAACATCAACATCTTTTTTAACATCAATCCCTTCTTTATAGATACTTCCTAATTGATACAGTGCTTTCAAATGATTCTTTTGAGCGGCATTCTCAAATAGAGCCAACGCCTTTGGGATATTTTTTTGAATTACTTCTCCTTGCAAATATAATTCTCCCAATTTATAAGCTGCATCAGGATGCTTTTCTGAAGCATCCTTAAGCAAATCAATAGCTTTATCTATATCTTTGTATACTTTTGCCCCTTCTAAGTGTAGGAGCGCTAAATCATATTTAGCACCCGGCACTCCATTTTTTGCAGCTTTTATTAAATTAGCAAGTTGCTTATCTTCCTCAGAAATTGTTATCTCACTTCCATGTTCTTTATTCATTGCAGAATTACCTCGATATTTTCTTATTAAAACTCATCAAACCAGTCTGGATCAACATGTTTTTGATCAACGCAAAAATCATCTAAAGAAGCTAGTGTGAATATTTCACGACATGTTACATATTGAATAAAATAATCTTGATCTTCAGAATCATACTTAGTTGCACAAACTCCGCTTATTAAGTTATCTTTATATATTGCATCTACATGTTTTAAGACATTACATTGAGTTTTATGCGTTTCAAATAAATTTTTTATAATCTTAGAAAGCTCAGCTGAATCTTGCTTTATTAAATCAAAAGCCGGTCTTTGTGCCGTATCTCCAATATGTGAATGAATTGTTGAATGCGATGTATCCTTATAATTAAATAACTTAGCAACATCATGCATATCATATGATTTTCCACCATCTTTTTTAAATGTTACCACATGTGTAGGCTCTAACTCAAACGATTTTTTATATGCTTTACTAGCAGTGATGAATCTGAACATAAAAAATTGATAACCCAAGCTTTTATCCATAGACGGGGATACTGGGACGCTAAATTGATCTGTAGAATCACCAACTATTTTTTTAACATAGAAAGGTTTGCCTTCATATTTTATAGTACCTAAACTCTGATACAAAATCTGGCTTTGATCATGAGCCACGTCCATTGCTTTGATATGATCTTTAACTTTTATGCTCAATTTATTAGCTAAAAATTCATAATTAATTCTCAATTCTGAATCTACTCCTTCTATCTCTCTAACTATATTTTGAGCATTTGCACCTGATTTAACAGCTACAAGATTTTTAATAGCATTAATTGAAACTGTATTTAGATTTATACCCATCCCAGCAAGCACTACTCCTTTTTCTGTTTCAGACAGCTTTTTAATTTTTTGAGACTGATCAGTGCCACATGAACCCTCTATAGATGAATCACATTGGCCATTTTGTTTATTAAATTCATTTGTCATATTAATTTTCACACACATTTGGTTTATTGTTCGCATAATATACAAAATTAACTTATTTGTCAAGAAATTATAAGAAAAAATAATTATAATTAGCGAACCGAAAGCGCCGTCATGTATCCCTAAGATTCTTCTATACATCTATATCTGGCCACTTTACCAAATATCAATTCTTTTGAATGAATTTTACTTTTTCTTAAAATGGTGGGACTTGTAGGACTTGAACCTACGACCACACCGTTATGAGCGGCGTGCTCTAACCAACTGAGCTAAAGTCCCCAGACCAAAGTAATTTATAACAATAACTTAATTTTATGTCCAGTACAAAGTGCGTCTAATTTCGTTAATCAATTTATACATATCTTGTTCTACAGTTTTGGAGATGTACTTGCGTTTCATTTTCTTTGATATAATATAGGGAGCAAATTTAATATAGAACCATATAATGCTGGATTATAACAATGTTAACTCTTGGGCTTTTCAAGAGGCTAAGTTGATACTAAATAAAATTAATAATTCTACACCTAAAAAGGGTTATGTTTTATTTGAAACAGGATATGGTCCTTCCGGCTTACCACATATTGGCACTTTTGGAGAAGTAGTCAGAACTAACATGGTAAGAAAAGCCTTTAGATATTTGTCTGATATTCCAACTAAATTATTTTGCATTTCAGATGACATGGATGCTCTTAGAAAGGTGCCTGATAATATTCCTAATAAAGAAAGATATATCCAGTATATAGGATTGCCTCTAACAAACATACCAGATCCATTTGAAAAATGTGAAAGTTATGGTGATTATATGAATTCAAAATTGATAGAATTTTTGGATAATTTTAATTTTGAATATGAATTTATTAGCGCTACAAAATGCTATAAATCTGGTAAATTTAATGATTACTTAATAAAAGTTTTAGAGAAATATGATGATATAATGAACATCATGCTTCCCACGCTTGGTAAAGATAGACAAGAAACATACAGCCCTTTTTTGCCTATCTGTCAAAAAACAGGAAAGGTGTTGCAAGTCAAAATCAAAGACAGAGACATTCAATCACGCACTGTAACTTATGTCGATGAAGCTAATAAAACTATAACGGTAAGTATTTTAGATGGTAAATGCAAATTACAGTGGAAACCAGATTTCGCAATGAGATGGGTAGCGCTTGATGTTGATTATGAAATTTATGGAAAAGACATTCAAGCAAATGCAGAAATTTATGATAAAATTTGCACGGTATTAGGTAAAAACCCTCCTCATCAAATGTCGTACGAACTGTTCCTTGATGAAAATAGTCAAAAAATTTCTAAATCTAAAGGTAATGGATTGTCAATATATGATTGGCTAAAATATGGAAATCAAGAAAGCTTAAAGCTTTTTATGTACCAATCACCTAAAAAAGCAAAAAAGCTACACTATGATATTATACCTAAAACTTTTGATGAATATTTACTATATCTTGAAAAATTCAACCAAGAAACTGATATAAATAAAAGATTATCAAATCCTATATTTTATATACATAACGATGACGTTCCAAATATTAACCTTGGTAAAATAAATTTTTCATTATTATTGAATCTTGTGAATGCCTGCAATACAGACAATAAAGATGTTATATGGGGCTATATCAAAAATCTAAACGAAGATATTGATGATGGCACTCATGCTTATATTAATTCAATGATTGCTTACGCAATTAATTATTTTCAAGATTTTGTAAAGCCGAAAAAGGAATACAAAATACCTAATGAAGCAGAAGTGAAGTTATTAAAATATTTGTTTGAAGCTCTAAAAACGGTAAAGGATGATGCAGAAGAAATTCAAAATGCAGTATATCAAATAAGTAAAGAGCATGACATCCCTTTAAAGCAATGGTTTCAGTTACTTTATGAGATCCTTTTAGGGACGAAAGAAGGGCCGAGAATTGGAACTTTCATTAAATTATATGGATTGACTGAGGTAAAAAAATTGATTGCAGATAAAATCAATGTTAATCCTGAAAATATACATTAGACCTATATTTTTACAATGTATGAGGGATTATTCAGAGCTATTGGTTATCTAAATTACCTATTTTTAGATAATATCCTGGTCAAAAATCATACTGAAATGTTGTTTTTATTGTAATTTAATATAGTATTCGTGCTATTATCTATAAAAATAGTAGTTTTTATTTTGAAATGAGCAATAAAAATACATGTTTCACAAAGCAAGATTTAATTTCTATTTATAAAGAAATGTTATTGTTGCGTCGCTTTGAAGAAAAAGCAGGGCAACTGTACGGAATGGGATTAATAGGAGGATTTTGCCATCTATATATCGGGCAAGAAGCTGTAGCCGTAGGTATAATAAAAGCCATAAACTCAGACGATACCATAATTACAAGCTATAGAGATCATGGATTGATGTTAGCTAAAGGAGCATGTCCTAAGAGCATCATGGCAGAACTATTAGGGAAAGCTACTGGTTGTTCAAAAGGTAAGGGTGGCTCGATGCACATGTTTGATCTAGAGAAAGGATTTTATGGTGGGCATGGAATTGTTGGAGCGCAAGTATCCATTGGCACAGGATTGGGTTTTGCACATAAATATAAAGAAAATAATTGCATTTCTGTAACAATTTATGGTGATGGAGCATGCCATCAAGGACAGGTATATGAGTCATTTAATATGGCAAAACTTTGGGGATTACCGGTGCTATACATTATTGAAAATAACGAATATGGAATGGGCACTTCAGTTGAAAGAGCCTCAAGTATAAAAGATTTATATAAAAGAGGTGAATCTTTTGGGATAGAGGGGAGGCAAGTCAATGGAATGGATTTTTTTGAAGTCTATGAAGCAGTGAAAGAAGCTTCAGATTTCATTAGGAAAAACCAAATTCCATTTTTATTAGAATTAAAAACCTATAGATATAGAGGTCATTCTATGTCTGATCCAGCTAAATATAGGGCTAAAGATGAAGTTGAGGATTATAAAAAACATCACGACCCTATAATTTCCTTAAAAGATTACATATCAAAAACCAACAAAAATGTGGAAGAAGATTTTAAAATAGTGGAAAAAGATGTAAAGGAAATAGTAAAAGAAAGTGTAGATTATGCGCAAAATAGTCAAGAACCAAGTACGAATGAATTATATTCAGATGTATATAAATAGAACGAAAGAAAACTTATTTAGATGAAAAAAAGAATAGCAACGATATACGATCACGAAAACTGTTTCACGAAAACGCTATCAAAATATATACACATAGGTATTCAATCTGAAAATGTTGAATCAAAAATCTACGAAGCAAAGTTTATTTGTGAAAATTTGCAGTTATTAGATGAAGTTGATTCAATAATATTTGGTACGCCAACGTATTTTGGAAATGTTTCAACTAATATAAAAAAACTTATGGATTCGACTGTTGATATTTGGGATAATAAAGGCTGGAATAATAAAATAGCTGCGGGATTCACCCATTCATCCGCTTTAAGTGGTGACAAACTAGGAGCTTTGATGTCCATATTTA
This sequence comes from uncultured Alphaproteobacteria bacterium, assembly GCA_903887235.1. GTDB lineage: Bacteria > Pseudomonadota > Alphaproteobacteria > Rickettsiales > Midichloriaceae > Aquirickettsia. The sequence continues at coordinate 7,714 of CAISOX010000134.1, forward strand.
TTTTTGCACAACAACATGGTATGATGTGGATTGGTGTAGATTTAAAAAGTAATGAAACTCCGAAAAATTTCGATGTAAAATTAAATAGACTTGGTAGCTGGATGGGTTTAATGACTGAATCTCCGAGTAAAGATAAAGAACTAGAAATAAATGTTAGTGACATAAAAACTGCAGAATATTTCGGGGCTAGAATAGCTAAGATAACAAAAAAATTTCAATAGAGATTATGAAAAAAATTACTATCAGAGAGGCGCTTAGAGATGCAATGGCTGAAGAAATGAGGCTTGATCAGAATGTTTTTATAATGGGAGAAGAGGTTGCGGAATATCAAGGTGCGTATAAAGTTACTCAGGGGCTTTTAGAAGAATTTGGTGCAAAAAGAGTGATTGATACACCTATCACTGAACATGGATTCGCTGGCATTGGAGTAGGAGCTGCATTCTCTGGTTTAAAACCAATTGTAGAGTTTATGACTTTTAATTTTGCTATGCAAGCGATTGACCAAATAATTAATTCCGCCGCTAAAACTCATTACATGTCTGGCGGATTAATATCATGCCCAATAGTCTTTAGAGGACCAAACGGTGCTGCCGCAAGAGTGGGAGCGCAGCATTCACAATGTTACGCAAGTTGGTATGCGCATGTTCCAGGTTTAAAGGTAATTGCCCCTTATTCAGCATCAGATCATAAGGGATTATTAAAAGCAGCAATAAGAGACCCAAATCCTGTAATATTTCTTGAAAATGAAATTTTATATGGTGATTCTGACGATGTATCAGAAGAAGAATTTGTAGATGAAATTGGTAAAGCAAAAATTGTAAAACAGGGAAAGGATGTGACAATTGTTACTTTTTCTATACAAGTGAAATTTGCATTACAAGCGGCAGATGAATTGAAAAAATATGATATTGATGCAGAAGTAATTGATTTGAGAACAATACGCCCTTTAGATATTGAAACTATTATAAATTCTGTCAAAAAAACTAATCGTATTATTACCGTTGAAGAGGGGTGGCACTTTTCAGGTATAGGTTCAGAGATATCTGCGCAAATCTTTGAACAGGCTTTTGATTATCTTGATGCTCCAGTGATGAGAGTAACTGCTAAGGATGTACCTCTACCATATGCGCAAAATTTGGAAAAATTAGCCCTTCCATCTGTAGCTGATATAGTAGAAAAAGCCAAAGAAGTTTGCTATAAAATCAATAAAAATAGCTAACATATAAAATGAGAAATTTGATAAATATATCATTTATAATAAATTCCGAAATTGACAAACCAAAAATTATAATTTACTACTTATTAAGTAGCAGGATAGCGTGGTTTTTAATATATGGATTTGCAAGATAACGGTAGTAACGAAAATTCGTCAAAAGTAGAATTATCAGTGGATAAGCTAACAACTAACAAGTACGCTAATAAAAAGGCGTTACTAATAGCAGTGGTATTGTTGATTGGAGCACCAGTTTTGGGTACGCTATTCTATAAATATAGCAAAATTAGGTCTATTGAACACGAAGAGATGAACGAAAGTAAAAAAGCAGAGAATCTCTATTATGATTTAGCTCCTATAGTTGTTAATTTAGATACTAAAAATCAAGAGAGTAAATTTTTGAAAATTTCTATCACACTTCAGTTTGACAATAATTCTAGCTTAGAAGCTGCCAAAAAATTAGAGCCAAGTTTGAGGGATGAGTATTTTGTTTTTTTACGTCAGTTAAGGCCTTCTGATGTTACTGGAGCGGTAGCGCTCTATAGATTAAAAGAAAGTTTGTATATGAGGACAAATAAGATTATTTATCCTGCAGAAATTAAAGATGTGTTGATTCACGATATATTAATTCAATAGTTTTTATGGTATTAAGTTAAATGGTAGGCATAAATAAGAAAGCAGAATTCCCGCAAGATTTAAATAGCAGTGAAAAGAATTTCAATTTGCTGTTAAATAGCAAGCATGATTCTGTTCTGAATTTCCCATTGCTAAACCAGATATTCGATTTTTTACAGCGCGACCTTTCTAAAGCCTTAAAAGATTTTTTAAATTGCGATACAGGTGTTGAGTTTAGCGAAAACCAAAATGTTGAATTTGAGACAGCCACTAACTCTATTCAATACCCATCAATGATTGGTGTCATAGAGGTTGAAACCAGTGATAATTTTAATAAATCATTAATAATTTTTGAAAACCAATTCATTTATACAATATTAGATATTTTACTAGGTGGGGGTGATTATAATTTTAAACTAAAGGTACAAGCACGACCATTTACACAAATTGAAAAAGGAGTGATAGAGAACTTTACCAAAATCATACTAAGTTCAATAAATCACTCTTTTGGTAAGGTTTCTAATCTACGATTTAAATTTAAGAGTCTAGAAAGTGGTCCGAATTCAATTTTAATAGCAAGTCCAAAGGAATATTGTAAACTTCTTACGATGAAGATTAAACCTTTGAACAAAGATGTGGGATTTGTGAGATTATTAATACCCTGTTCGACGTTAAGCCCATACAAAGCTGAATTATCTAAAATCTCTCTAAAGGGAAAGGACCTAAAGGAGAAAGAGAAATGGTTCCAATATTTTGAAAATGTGATTAATAATTCTAAATTGAATGTTAAGGTGCAACATACAGAAAGGGTGCATCGCCTGAAGGATTTATCAAATATTGGAGTTGGCAGCACAATAATTTTAAATAGAGTTAATAATGAAAATTGGGATTTAGTTTTAAATGATTTGAAGGTTTCTGATTGTAAATTAGGTCAGATTAATAATAGAATAGCAATTGAAGTACTTGATCAGATTGATGCTTCTAAATTCTTAGATTAGATATATGGAATTGATTTTAAATAGTGTTGTATTAATTTTACTCTGCTTGGCTATTGCTTATTGTTGGAAGTTAAATAGTAAGATTCAGGATTTGCAAAATAGTAGAGGAGACATTAAAAATTTAATAAAGAGCTTAGATTCATCCATTACCAGTGCTAATCATAATATTGCTGAACTTAAAAACTTAACAAGTACGACTATTGTTGAAATGTCTGGCTATATTAAACAATCTGAGGAATTATCTGGTGATCTTAGTTTTTTGATAGAAAAAGCTAGTAATTTAGCAGATGAGCTTGAGTTAAGCACAAATAAGGCATCGGCGTTAAATAAAAAAGCATCTATTAGCAAGAGCTCCGGTTCCAAAAGCCTTAAAAGTAAAACTACCAGTATTAAAAAAAAGAATTTAGAAAAATCATAACGTATAATGCTTAGATTATTACCATATTTACTTGTATTACTAGTTTGTCTGTTTTTTTCAAAACTTATGAATGTCATGGAGGAGTATGTGGGTATTTTAAATATTCAAGAATCTAAAGCCCAACTTCCTAAACCAGATTTAAAAAAAGAAGAGCCGGATAATAGCGTGGAAGATAGCGTTGAAAATTTAAAAGTACCTAATGTACCTAATGTACCTAATGTACCCAATGTACCTAATGTATCCAGTGTACCTCTAGATACTACAGATAATTTTCAGCTAAGCTCTGAAAAACAATTATTACAACAATTAAGACAAAGAAGAAAGGAAATAGAAAGTTATAAAGACAAATTGCCTGCAGAAAAAATGGCTTTAGAATCGATAAAACAATATATCGATAACAGATTAGATATGCTGGAAAATGTTCAAAATCAATTAAGACCACAATTGCATAATAATAATCAAAACGACGATAAAAAAATTCAGAAATTAGTTAAAGTATACGAGAGTATGAAACCTAAGGAAGCCGCTAAGATTTTCAATGACTTACAAATTGGTGTATTGGTAGAATTGGCTTTAAACATGAAAGAATCAAGGCTTGCGGCAATACTTTCTGAAATGACACCTGAAAAAGCCAGAGAACTAACATCCATTTTAGCAACTCAAAGTGATATGGGGGAATTTTAATATCCAGCTCCACATAATTTATTATTAGCATAATGAATATATGGCTGGGAATTAATCTTGTATTAAAATGCAAATTATATTATAATACCACTTTAGTTGTATTAATTGGTAAATTATCGATATGAATGAAAAATCAAAATTAGTTATAAATTATCCAGCATTGTTTGTGATTGTTATATATCCAATTATTTTGAGCATTATTGCCATTCTTTACGGATATAAATATGGAATAGGTAAGTTTGAAATAACATCTATCATTGCTACTTACTACATCGTTAATATATCAGTTGGTGTAGGGTTACATAGATTATGGTCGCATACGGCATTTAAAACTAAAAAATGGGTAGAAATTATTTTGGCATGCTTAACTGCTGGCACTCTACAAGGCCCTATATTAGCTTGGGCTTCAGATCATATGTTGCACCATAAGTATACTGATCAAGAAACTGACCCTCATTCAGCACTAAAATATAAAAATAAGTTCATAGGTTTTATGTGGTCTCATATAGGTTGGATGATTTTTTCAGACGTAAAGCATAAAAAAATTGATAAGATGGCTCTTGCAAAACTAGGTAGAAATAAAGTAGTTTTATGGCAGTTTAGACACTACTGGAAAATAGCAATGTTTATGAATACGGCATTACCAATAGCGATTGGTTATTTAATTGGAGGTGACTTAAGGTATGCACTAGGTGCGTTTATCTTTATAGGAATAGGTAGAGCTATACAGCAACAAGCAACTTTCTGTGTGAATTCGGTAGTGCACATGAATATTGGCTCAAAAGAATATTATTATGGCACTGCGAGAGATATATGGTGGCTGTTCTTTTTATTGCTAGGTGAAAATTGGCATAATTTCCATCATGCTTTTGCAAATGACTATAGAAATGGTCATAAATGGTATCATTTGGATATTCATAAGTGGGTTATAGCATTGATGGCTAAAGTAGGGCTTGCTAGTGATTTAATTGTGACATCAAAATTGAGAGTTGAATCGATGAAAGAGCAAGTGAGAAAGAAGACGATTGATAGTTTGCAAGAAAAGGTAGATTTGATTGAAAAAGCTAGTAGGTATATTCATAAAGTAGCCATAACTAAATTAAAAGTAGCGGAAAAATCGGCTTTAAAATTAGCAAACGATATACATGAAAATTTAGATAATGTAATTACAAAAGCAAAAGGTATAATAAAATTTGCTCAAGATTTAAGGCTAAAGGATAATATAGAAGAGAGTTTGATAATAGCTTTATCTGTTAAGTATAATGAATTAAAAAAAGCTGCGCAAAAATTAGAAATACAAGTAGCGTCTTTTTAAGTGTATATTTCATAAATTCGGGGCATAGCGCAGTCTGGTAGCGCACCTGGTTTGGGACCAGGGGGTCGGGAGTTCAAATCTCTCTGCCCCGACCATATATTGTTTTAACTACTTTTGATGATTAAAAATAAAAAAAACACAACATCTTCATTTATTTACTATATAGCTTCTACATATTTTTTTGCTTTTATATTAGTTATATTTTTGCAATATAGTGTCTATTTAGAACAAATAACTCGCCATCAATTTAATGAAATATCGCAATATATCAGATATAAGCTATCTTTTGCAAAAAATTATAGTTATGACAGTTTTAAATTCCTTGAATATATTAATACAATTAATATAGCTGATGAAAACCTAAAGTACGGATTAGAGATTAATAAGATTAAGAAAATATATTTTTTGGGAAAAATTTATAGTTATAACAATAAAAAACAGACCATTTCCTTTTATGGAGATAATGATGAAAATTTATCTATTAAAGATTTGAATGTTAATCCAACAATTTTAAAATGCCTGGATCACAAAGAAAAATTGAATTTTGGCCAGATTTATTTGGCTGATAGAAAAGCGAATAATTTCACTATAGTTGCATGTTATGCTAGTAATAAAAATCAACAGGTTTATTTAAGGTTAATTAATTTTGATGAGCTGTTTAAAAAAGTTAGCATGATATTTAATTTTTCCAACAATTATGATGTTATGATTATTAATAGATATGAGCAGGCGCTGTATACAAGTCATAATAAACATATAAATAATCTAGATTTAAACAATATCACTTCCTTAAAAAATGGTTTAGCTAAAATAAAGAGGTATAACACCAAATTCTATAGCGATACTCAGGGATTTAATTTCAAAAACTATTATAGCTTAACAACTTTTAAGCAGAATGATTTTAAGGTTTTTATAAAACAAATGTCTCTCTCAGAAGAACAAGAATTTTATAAATTTTTAATATTTCACAAGTATACACTAATAGCCGAATTTTTAATATTTTTAACGCTACTTTTATTAATTATCAAATATATATCCCCACTTTGTAGAGGTGCCTCTTCTATGAAAAAAATACTAACTTTTAACAATATAGACAACATACCTAACAAAACTGATATTTGGAAACTATCTATTTTTAGCATTATTAAATTGTTTGAATCTTGCTATTTAAAACTAAGATTTGAGTATAAAATTGTTGATTTAAAGTACGTTTTTATGGGAAAACTCTTAAAAAATTTAATTAACAATCATACAGAAAATAATAGACATCTATTGCACAATTTCAATACCCCACTTCACCAAATAAAGTTGTCACTTCAAGCCCTAAAAGATGCCAAAGCAGATATTAATAAAGTAGATAAAATAAGCATTATTGAGGATGCATTAAAGCATTTTGAATCAGTTTTTTCTGCTAATAAGGTGTCTCTATATAGGATTGAACTTGATGAAGCTTACATAGATATCAGAGGCATTATTAACTCTTCGCTGGATTTAATTTTTAACCCTGACATATATAAAAAATTATCAGTGAAAAAAAAATACACTAATAATAATGTATTGGTTCTTGCAGATGAAATATGTTTGGAAACAATAGTTGTTTTATTGCTAAGTAGCTCTAAAAATTTGATCGGCAATATAGATAATGTAGCAGTAGATATACAAACAATTTTAACTGGACTTGAAGTGTCTATAAAATTAAGTGGTAAAAAAATCAACAAAAGCAATATAGAAAAATATATAAACTGTATAGATAATAAATTAAACTTAAATTATATGGGAGAATACGACATTGACATTTTAATCGTGAACCGTTTGCTCGATTTACTAAGATTTAACATGATACTAGAAACTGATAATAAAGAGTCAATCAAATATGATATTATTATCCCTAATATAAAGCTAAAAAGCTAAATTTTTTAAGTTATTTATATATGCAAAATTATGGTTACTCTTACGACAGTATTTTACATATAATAAATGAGAGCATGAATAAGAACAGATTGTTTCATGCATGTATGATATATGGTGGCTATGGGATAAGAAAAACCTATTTATCTAACGAAATAGCAAAGCAAATTATAAGTTATAGAAATGAAAATGACCCCACTACTAAAGAAAGTTATTTACAATCTCCTGATTTATACATTATTTCCAAGAATTCCCCAATAATTACAGTTGATGATATCAGGGAAGTTAAAAATTGGATAAAGCACACTACAATGAAATCAAAATACAAAGTTGTGGTAATAAATGACGTTGACAGAATGAATAAAAATGCAAGCAATGCATTCCTAAAAGTTTTAGAAGAGCCTATTGGTAATGCAATATTTATACTAAATACTTCGTCTATTAGAACAATTTCAGATACCTTAAGCTCAAGATGTATAAAAATGAGATTGGACACACCTACTTTGGAAGATTTTACAAAAATTTTGTGTGAATTGCATTGTTCAAAGCTTAATGCTAGCTTCGAAACAGTATATTGTTTATGTAAAGGCGACATTAATCTAGCTATAAAACTTATTGAGCAAAAATATTTAGACTCACTCATTAAACTGTTTGATAACGATATTTATGATGAAGCCCTAAGTATTGTTACTGCACTAGATCTGGAAAACGAAATGGATTTTAGAGTTTTTAACTGCTTTATAGATGCAATAGCATCCAAGTTGATAGGAAAGGGCTTTAGCAAATATGAATTATCAAAAAAGAATTATAAGTTGCTCACAAGTCTGGAGAAGCTACAAAATATTGTTACTAACCTTGATAGTCTAAACAAAAAATACTCTCAAGAAATTATAATTAATATCTTAAAAGAATGTTTTTAAAGCTAAACAGAAATTTAATTATAACTGGGATTTCTCTTATAACTTTACTGCTTGATCAGGCAAGTAAGCAAATAATCTTAAACTATTTAATTTCAAATAAAATTTACGTATGTAAAATTACCAACTTTTTAAATTTTGTTGAAATTTGGAATAAGGGGATTAGCTTTGGAATTTTCAGTGAATATAATTTATCACCAATACTATTTATTTGCTTATCATCTATTATATTATTTTTGATGTTGTATTTAATGACAAATATAAATCCTATCATCCAAGGGATGATTATAGGAGGGGCAATGGGGAATTTAGTGGATAGAGTGATCTTTGGCAAGGTCTTTGATTTTATTGATTTTCATATATTAGATTGGCATTATCCAGCTTTTAATCTGGCTGATAGCTTTATCGTAATTAGTGTAGTTTTAATTTTGATTAGTGAACTTAGAAGCCATTTTAAATAGGCATGCAATAATGCACCAGTGAACGCTTATAAAAAATAAGAAAATAAGCACGGATAGCAGCAGAATGAATTGTGGATTATTATACAGAAGTAATTTACTATAGGGGTGCAATCAAGAGCACACGTAAGAATAAAAAAATTAGGATTTTGGCAATCCAAGTGGGAAGACTATGAAGAAACTGGAGAGTGGTTGTGGGCAAGAGTAGCGACAGGATATTATGATTTAGACCCAGAAAGAGGTAAAGTATCCAATTTTGAATATGATGGAGGGAGGTAGTTTAATTAAAGTGCAAATAAATCTGGTATAGTGCTAAA
>CAISOX010000135.1 GCA_903887235.1 uncultured Alphaproteobacteria bacterium
ATTGCAATACTTGTAATATCGAAATAGTCATTGATAACTTTTTGCAAAATTCCATAGATAAAAAATTTAAATACAAAATTTTCTATCACTACAAATATTGAAATTGAATTTGTCAAATCAACGTTCACAAATTTCCTAAATGAATAGAGTAGGTTAAAATTAAATCTACTCTTTTTTCATAAACAATTATTCAAACAAAACAATTTCATTTTTAATTATTTATCGTAAACTAACTCAACTGAAGTTTTATCAAGAGCTAATTTTAATTCATTTTGTTTTACCAAAATTTTATCTTTAATTTTCAACTTTTCTTTCTTTAGTTTTTCAATTTCTATATCATTGGCTGTTAAATCTTTTTCTAATTTTTCTAAAGATTTTCTTAAATCAAAATCTTTGTTCATTAAAGATTTAATTTCTTTGTTTAGTTTTATACAGATATTTTTTGCCATATAATGTATCAATATTTATTAATAAAGTTTAAATATACTTAAAATAACAGATTGTTAACTACTGCAATAAATTATTTTAATATTAAAATGGAAATATTTACAATTTCAAAAATCTACTATTGTAAAATTATAGGAAAAATCAAGTTTTATCAAATAAAATAATTTATATCATAGAAAACCTAGGTTTTCTATGACCTTCCTGCTGATTTAGGGCGATTAAGTAGTAAAAAAATAAATAGAAAATACATACTCCATAAAAAGGGGCTTTCCTTGAGGGAAAAGCTATCACACCACACGCAACTCCTGTTGCATTCTCTTTACTAACCATAATACGGCACTTAAAAGGCTGGTATACATTGTATATACATCTTTTTTAAGCTTTGGTTTTTTGTATATACAATGTATATCAATTCGTTGTATCCCGCTTTTTTACTTACTTGCACTGTATATACATTGTATATACAAATCAGATAATCTGTAATTTTTAGCAAAAAATTGTATATACATTGTATATACAAAATTAGTAACGCCCATTTTCTCAAGTTTTTTTGTATATACAATGTATATACAAGCTATTTAGACCCTAAATTTAAACTTAGCTGTTTCAATTTTTATAACGTCACCCTCTTCCTTCATAACTTGGTTTTTATTCATTTGATTTAATTCTAATTTATCTTTTTGGGCTAAATGTTCCAGCGCAGATATTCTATATCCAGTGTTATTTTTAACAGTTTGCGCAAGTTGCTTTTTGTCATCTGTTATTAATATTGCCTGATTTTTTGCTCTTGATAATGTTACATAAAACATTGGTTGGTTTGTTAAATGTGGGTGCTTTGATTCTATTACTCCTATTACATTTTCATATGTTTTTCCTTGTGCATTATGCACTGTACTTGCATATCCATAATCAATATGTTTTAGAATGTTTTCATCTTTTTTAATATTCAGACTTACTTTATTTTTCTGTGCTGTTTCTACTATTATAGAATTTTTATCTATTGATATTATTTTTGCACTTTCTGAATTTATTATTGCTGCATTTTCTTTTGAGTTTTTTGTCCATTTTATTATATCACCTTGTTGTAACTTTATTTCTTTTTTTTGATATATTTCTATTGCTCCTTCTCTATTCCCGCCTGTATATTCTGGATTCCATTTTATAATTCTGCCATGCTTATTTTTAAGTATAATTACATTATTTTTTTCAGTAGTATAAACACTTAAATATTCACCTGATTTAATTCCCAATCTTTTATATTGATTATTAAATAATACAACGTCGTTTGTTTCGTAATTCCCACTGAAACACTTTTCTGATTTTGTTAAATTCTTATTCTGAAAAATAACATGTTTATACTCCTCTCCTATTAATTTATTTTCAAATTTTAAATACTTTCGTATCTCATTATTTATTCCTTCTCTTATTTCATTTGAAGCTGCTGTTATTAATGTTTTTTCTCTTTTTTTATCATCTAATGTTACCCAGTGAATTGAGGCCATTTTTATTATCCCATCCTTCTTATCTTTAACTTTATCCTGCACCTCGTAAATATCTTTTTCTATTTTTTTAAATGCAGAATCTATTGCTCCATTAAGTGAATTGTACACCGCCTCTTTTAATTCTGGATTTTTCTGCCTTATGATTTTATTCATAATTGCAGTTTGCATGCCATATTTTTGCAATTCTTGATATGGCTTGCCAGCTTCTACTGCTTTTAATTGTTTATCGTCACCTATTAATGCTACTTTAACAAATAGCTCCCTTGCAATCCTGCAAATAGCTCCCAATTGTTTTGTAGAGGCAAGTGATGCCTCATCTACAATTAGCATCTTATTCCTAAGTTCAAATCTATATTGATGATTAATTACTCCATTGCTTGTATTATCAAGTAACCGCTTATATTTATATAAGAACTTATGGATTGTTTGAGATTTAATTCCTGATTCCTTTTCAAGTGTACTCGCAGCTGATGCACTTGCAGCCATTCCTATTAATTCATAACCTTTGCTGGAAGCAATATCTTTAGCCTTTTCCAACATATAGGTTTTTCCAGTTCCTGCATATCCATTTACACCAACTATCATATCTTTACTACATAGTATTAATTCAACTGCCTTCCTTTGACTGCTGTTTAATTCTGAGTTCCATGCCTTTAACCTCTCTGCTACATGAGTTTTGCTACATATTTGGTTAGTAGCACCTTGTCCACGCTTCATTGTTGTTATTATTTCTTTTTCTTGCTGAATTGCCTCACTTGTAGTTAATATACCATCATTCCTTCCAGTGATTAAATATCCAGCCGCCTTCATATCTTTAATTTCTTTTTCTACATCTTCATAACTTAAATTTTTTGTAGCAAAATGCATTGCAGCTATATATAAATCTTTCTCACTCCATACTGAAGCCCTCTCGCTTAAATGTGCGACTCCATATTCTACTGCTCTTTTTGCTGACCTTCCATATCTCGCTATTGGTGAATCACTATGATTACTGAAATGCTCTATTGCTTTTTTGGCTCTATATTCAAACTTTTGACAAAACTCTTCATATTTATCACCTAATTTCTCAATTATATTTTTTTTACTTTGCAGTTCAGGATTTTCTATAATCTCAGCTTTACTAATATTTTCCTTATTGCCACTTAAAGTATTAATCGCAGTTTCCGTTGAGAAACCTCTTTGATTTGATAGGCTTTGCCATATTTCTTTTAACTCTTCCGAATCTACTGTTTTTTTTGCTCTTCTGGTACTAAGAGCAACATTCTCAATTATTTTACTATTAACGTGTTCATAATTACCAAGAGCTTCTAATATTTGCGCTCTTCTTTGGCTAAACTCTTTCATTAAATCTTTTGGCACTCCCTTAATTTCAAATAATGACTCTTTACCAGTTATTTCTATATCATACCCTATATCTCCTATTTTCTTAGCCAAAAAAGATCTATATACCTGGCCATAAAATTTTTGCACTTCAAATATAGGTTTACTTTCAATAGACATCCATTTATCTCCAACCTTACTCATATTCATCACAACACAATGCGTATGTTTTTGCGGGTCTAATTCTCTCGAGGTATTCTCTTCAAACATTGCTGTTACTAGATTTCCAGTTTTTGCCAGCTCTGTCACTCCTTCAGACGTTTTCCTTGTATATATGTGATTTTTCTCTATCACGTTTAAGGTTTTTTTGACCGCTTCATCATGAGCTTTATCTAATCTTTTATCTCCCATCACCTCAGCCATTATCGATACGCTTTTTGGTGCCGAAAATGTTAAATCATACCCAGGTCTATGTTTTATATCTCCAGCTTCATTTCTTCCTAGCTTTTGATCTTCTACACAACCTTTTAATAAGGCTTCAAACTCTTTATCACCAACATTGCCACTTAATCCTAATATTTCAGCCCCTTTGCCATACCACTGGCTCTTATCCTCTACATTCGCTACATCTTTTGCATAATAATTTATTATATCTCTATAATATTGCAATGCATGTCCTGCTGATTTTATCGTTTTAATAGATAGCATTCCTTCTCTAATTTATATTATTTATGATTAAATTTTCTATACAACATAAAAATTTTTACCTGAGTTACCCATACCATCATTTTACTTAAAATTTAATAAGCATTTAGCTAATAAATTTGATTCATCCACTACTATGATCCCAAGTTCATAATTTACACTTGATTCCGGGCTTTTTAAAAAATTGCTGCTTGAGATTAAATCTTGAGGAAGTTTATAATAATTACAATTCATCATGTGTTTCGAGGTTATATTTTATCTCCATTTCCTTGATATGCTCTGGTACTTTATTAATTTCATCCTTAAATTCTATGGACTCAATACTCTCTCTATCGCACAGACCTGCTCCACAAACCACTATTGGAAAAATTTCATTTTTATTATACCCTAATTTTTCTAAATTTTTTGCGTGTTTATAAAATGGCGTTATGCCTTCTTTTTCACTCATGCATATTGAACCATTATCAAGCTCTTCTGCTATATTTTTATAATACCTATGCGCAGTAGTACAGCTATCGAATCCATAATCGTCTATGATCAGTGATTTGTATTCTTTTTCTTGTAGAGAGTTTTTGCACTCATTTCTATCGCCCTCCTCTCTATTTCTTAGACAGATATCCATCATATTTTTATACTCATGCTTTATAACGTTTTCCCCTGCATTATAAACTTTTTGCCAATACTCCTCTGTTTTTCCATACATCCTCTCATATTCAAATAAATTATTACTGCTTACTTCAATCCTATTTATGATGTCTTTTATTTCCTTGTCTAATTTTTCATCGCATTCACTTTCTTCTGCAGCTATTTTTCTTAGTTCTGCGAAAAATCTCGAAATTTCATCATATAAAGATTGAGAAATAGACAAATTGCTTGCGGCCTCTTTTTTTAGTGAATAATTTTTGGCATATAACAATATACCCTTTATATAATTATGAACTACTTCATGTGCATTCATTACCTCTGACTCCTCATCTAATCTATTTAAATATTTGTCTGCCAGCTCAACAACAGCACTATTTTCTTCTTCCTCATTTTGCTCCTGTTTTGCTTGCTCCTCATAAAAATTAATCAGTAATGGTATGTAACTATTTGCCTTTTTATGATTTTCAATGTCCCCTTCTAGGCTTTTAAAGTTTTTAATATAATTTTCGATTTGCTCTAATTTTTCTCTGCCTTCTTTACCTAACTTAACAAGACTTTCTTCTAATTGGTCGTAAAATCCCCATACTTTTTCTCCTACTTTAAGTCTATCCAATTTTGTATGATGTATTTTACTTCCCCATGCTGGCGCCATAACTTTTATACCATCCAGATGTTCAGGTAATTCAAATTTCAAGCCTGCTCCTTCTATTAAATAATGTGCAGCCGTATTACTATTTTGCCAAGAACCAAGTAAAGGAGTTTTGTAATCAAAATCACTATTATTAATCCATTTCATAGGATTTGCCTCCATCCTTTCTATATAAAGATTGATAAGTTGGTCAGTACCTTCTATTACAAGTATACTTGGATGCAATTGACCTTCCTCTGGGAAATCAGGGTGATATTTATTGTATGATAATTTAGTAACTTTTAGATTATCTCTTAATGGGTTACCTTTTATGCCTTTTACATAGTTTCCTTTTTCAGGCCCTCCTCTATATGCGATTTGCTCGCCATTATCTTGAGTATGAACAACGTAAAGATGCTGTGGTACGTATTTATCTAAAAATTCAAATCCTTCAATAGGTCTTGCTAATATTTCTATTTTTGCCATTATTACTTTCTCCTTAAAATTATGTAAATTTAACGCGTTGGGATACCGATACATTCACTATATCTCCATTATCTAAAATAAATATGAATAAAACATATATACCCATCGGATCTGATGATAACCAATTATTAAAATACTTACTAACATATACTCTATCATATTTTGTATTTTCCTCACCAACGCCCATTTGCTGAGGTGGTATCCTTTCCCTCTCTTTTATATAATTCACTCCAACCTTTTTCAGATCACCAAATAGGATGTTAACATTAGAACCTACAGGGTAATGTGTATTAAAATGAGCTTGAGCTTCTTCTCTAGTTTTAAAATCTTCAAACTTAAAAGGCTTTTGACTAAAAAAGTTAAACATAAGAGTTGTTATAAAATATATTATTAAACCAATACTAAGACATTTAAGTATTTTCTTCATTTAAATTTTATTTTTTAAATTCTTTAAAAATATTTTAATCTCTATATCCCCATAACCTTAATTGCTCATCGCTTTGTTTTTTTATTGCTTTGATTTCTACCTCATCTAGATTTTTACGACATAATTTTCCTGTCATTTTAAATAAATATGTCATCATCTCTATCATCAATTTATTATATTCATTATCATCTAGCTTATTACCTAAAACACTTACTATTTGATTTCTTATATATGAACTTAATGACAAACCCTCTCTTTTTGCTTTTATTTCCAACAATCTCTTTTCTTCTCCCGTTACCATTATTTCAATAATCCTTTCTTTATCCATCTGAAAAACCTTTTTTACGTTTATTTGTTATTTGCAGAATATTTTACTCTATAGTTTTGTATCCCCAATCTTCTATTGCCTCATTACACTCTTTTTTTAATGCATTAACATCTTTTATATCAAAGCTTGCTTTAACCAACTTATCTAATATTTTATAACTATATGACATTAGCTGTAATGAGATATCTTGATAATTTATTTTTTCATTTTCATTATCAGTGCATGCATTTAATAATGTATCGCGTGCAAAATCACTAGTCGACATCCCAAGCTCAGCTGCTTTTTTGTCTATTATAGCTTTTTCTTCAGAACTCATTCTTATTAATAGATTTGCATTTTTAGCCATTTTACTTTCTCCAAATTAATTAAAAAATTTCTTAGTTTTTACTTTTTTTTCTTTCTCAGCACTATCAACTTCTTTCTTCTCCACTTTATCATCATTAGTATTTTCATTATTTGTCGCTTTTACATCTTCACTCGCCCAAGGTACTGATATACCTTCTTTCTTTGCGTATTCCTCATATTTACTTTTCATTTCCTCATCTTTTGCCGTGTTTTCTACCTTTGTGTCAGATTTAGAGTTAGTATCAACTGTAATAGCCTTATCATTTGTAGGATTGTTTTCTTGTTTTTTTGTTTCCTTTGTTTTTTGTTCCATATTATTACCATTATTATTATTTTTAATTTTTTTCATATCTTCTTTAACTTTTATTTCTATCCCCATTTTACCGTCAAATATCTTCTTCACATCTTGCCTTATACCAGACAACTTTTCATTTAATTTACTATCTTCTATAAATCCTCTGTGCAAATCAGGCTTGTTTATAGGCTTCACCTTGATTTTCGCTGGATATTTTCCAAACATCTTTAAATACATTTCATATTTTTCTAAATATTGCACTTGTGATGTACTTACTATAGGCACAGTCTTTTTATGTAATGATAGATTTACTCCATCTCTCATTGTATGAGCTCCATAAGATAATGCTTCTGATGACTCTTCTATTTCTCCGTATCCCAAATCTTTTGATATCCATTCCGCTGTATCTGCATCATTGGCCTTAAAAAAACATCTAGTTCCAAAGTTGGAGCTAATTGTTTTAGCATCTTCTCTACCATATATTCTTCTTATTTGTGACATATCCTGCATACAAGCAATAATACAGCCGTTATACTCCCTAGCAAGTGCTACCGAATTTGCAAATGATGGAATTCTATATAATGCTCCTATCTCATCTAATATGATCCATGTCTTCTTTTTCCTTTTTTCTGACACCAATCCTCTTAGTGCCACTTCCCACCATGCAGTCTGAAGTGGCCTTAACAGTGATTCATATTCACTATGTCCACTGATATATATACAACTACCCCCCTCTCTTTCTTTATACCACTTTCTGATACTAAAACCCTGATCCCTTGCTGCTGTGATTAATCTTAAACTTGTTATATGTGTACATAAATTAAATACCACACTCGCTGCTGTTTCTGGTGATGTTATATCTATTATTGAGCTTGCATATGTATCTTTCGCCAGTTTTGATATTTCCTTCACACTACTTTTTAAAAACATCTCTACTATCTCATTATTTGATAGCTTCTTTCCTCTAGATAATTGATCCTCTAGTATCCCTGTAAATCCTTCTCTTGCTGCCTTATTCCATATCTCACTTTTATCACCACCATATGGTATGAATGATTCTGCAAGTGACTTTATATGCGCATAGTTTTCTACTTCATTCATTAAATTCCACTCAGGACATCTGCTATCTAATGGATTTAAGATTATATCTTTATCTTTTTCATAGAACTTTTCTATATATGTTCCCTTTAAATCCAATATTATGGCACTTTCTCCTCTTTCTTTTATCTGATTGAATATATCTATCGTCGTTACTGTTTTACCAACGCCTGTTCCACCCATTATTAATGTATGTAAATTTTCAGTGTCACTTGGGTAACTTATTCTATCTTCACCAATACATATTGGCTTTATACCAGTAAATCTTTTAAACAACCCTTGTTTGGTTTCACTTTTTAGTTCCTTACTATCTATTAATTTAGCTCCTCTGACATGCTTACTTTTTCTCATGGCTCTACCAGTTATCGTCATCAATATTGCACTAATGATCACTACCGCTATGCCACCACCAATTCCTCTAAATACTCCACCTAATATTATTCTTTTTATCTCTTCAAATACAATATATACTGGGCTTACTTTGCTTGGATTTAAAAAATCTTTGGGTAAAAATCTTAAATTAGTTTTAAATATTTTGGATGGTGCATATATAGCATCTTCTCTATAAAAATAACTTATATCATATGCTACTGCCTTCACATATCCCCACATATATTCGTAATGTATTGGCTCTAAATATAACAATACCCAAAAAATTATTACTACAAAAACTGTAAAAATACCCGCAAATATACTGATCTTTGTTGTTTGCCATAACATCCTACAATTATGTGCAAATGTTTGTCCTCCTCTGATAAATGCTTTAACCATAGTTATTTTTTAATATTTTTATTATTTGCTATCTTTTTTATTATCTTTTTTTGAATATTATGTACTTTGCTTTCCTTTGATTCACGGCTGTTAATTTGTTTTGATTTTCTATAATCTTCAGGCTCCTCAAAATCTCCTATCCATATACCTCTATTATTATTTATTGCGTGCTCTTCGTCTAATTCATACTTATTACTATATTTGCTATATGCCACTGCATATCCTTCTTCTACCATATATTGGTTAATGTCTTTTTCCCCTATGTAACAGATCGCTACCTTTCTTTTATATAAATCTGTAGATTTTATATCACATCTTACTTTCTTGCCTTTTACCAGATTATGAAGCTTATTTTTTGCAATTTCTCCACATTTCCAATTCTTCCCCTTAGCATCTTTACATTCTTGAGCTAATTCAGGAGAATCTATACCATATAACCTTATCTTAAGATTCCCGTCTCTTATCGTATCCCCATCAGTAACCGCAAATTTACTACTTAAAGTGATTGATTTGGTTTTTATAGGTAGCTTTATTACTTCATTTGCTAAACATTCTGTGTTTATGCTTATTAAAAAATTAATCGTAATTAAAAATGAGATTAACAAATTACTTATTTTAAGATTTGTTAAGCTTATTGAAGTCATAAATTTTGTAGCTTTACTCTCCATTTTACAAATCTTCTTTAATATCATTGGGAGCGTTTGTAGTTTTATCGGTATTTAAAAATGTGTCTGCTAAATCTAGCATAAATACTGTATCCTCAGCCATTTTATAAAACTGCTCGCTTACCTCTTTATTTTCTTTTAAATAGCTATCTCCTAGTCTATTCAACACTTCTATATTATTATCACCCTCTCCATACGGAATCCTATCTAGCAAATCCATTACAAAGTCGTTTTGCTCTGCAATATTTTTAAGGGCTTCAGCTTCACCTAGATCACCTTTGTACTTGCTTGCTATATCCCTTAGCTTTTCTGAACTCGCTATTTTTTCTTTTTGTTTTATTTCAACCATTAGATACCACCATTTTATTAATTTTTAATTTCATTTACTAACTTTACCCCCCTTTAACTTTGTACTGGCATTCCCTCGAAAATTTGATTTTTCTTTATACAAAGCATTATATGAATGATACAGCCATTTATACATGACAATCACTCCCACCACCTCTTTTTCTTATCAAATTCCGCTAGCTTTTTAAAATGCACAAAATATTTCTTTATACAGCTTATACTTTCTTCGGAATTAAGCTTTTTAAACTCTTCATCTTTTGCTTTTTGTACTTCTTGTGCTTTAAATTTATTATTACAGGCTATAACTTGCTTCGATCTCTCTAAGTCTTTGAGGCACTCAAGGTATTGATCTTCTGCTCCTCTCACGCTAATAGTATATTTAGCCCTCTTAACCGCTGCATCCCTTTTTTCTCTACATGCTCCACTATATGTTTTTATGCATCTTTCTGTGTAATCCCTTGTTTTTGGTGGTAATATTATGTCATCAGGGGTTGTTGTTCTTTCTGTTGGTGAGACCCTACCTTCCATTATTTTATAATTCCAGCCCTGATTATTTTTTGGAGGTAGTGGATATTTGCTAAAAATTTCAAAATATATTTTTTCTGGAAGACGAAATACATTTCTTGATGGAGCTTTTCTTTCTTCAAGACATTTATAACTTGCTTTAGTATATATTTCATATTCATTAGACCTCTTTTTCTCTATTATAGGAATAGCTAAATCCCAATCTTTTGCTACCCCAAAGTATTTTTGCATCATATACGCTCCCTCTGGGTCATTTAACTCTCTATACTCTAAAAGTATCGGGATAATTCTGTTTGCTCTTGTGAGGCAATCTCTAGTAACTGGATCAATATTGCTGGCAATCTTTTTAAGAAGTCCGTCTATTTGCTTACTCCTATCCATGCTACCTGCATCTGCTATATACTGACGTTTGTATTGGAGTTCACTTTGCTGCATCGGAGTAAGTGAACTTAGTGATTCCAAAAGTTTGACATCCTTTATATAATCCACCGCCTTAGATAATTTTACATCTATGTTAATTTTTGCTGATTTTACATCCATTTCTAAAGTAGAGTCGCAATTAGTCTCATTTTGCAAATAGCTATCTTCATCATTACTTATTTTTAAACCATTCTCTATTTTGTATATTATTTTTTCTACTTTAGCATCAATACGCGCAGATTCCTCTTTATCTTTTACATTTCTTACCAAATCCAGTGCTTTAAATGCCTCTTCTATGCTTACATCAAATTTACTTTTTTCCTCTATAAGCGGCACTCTTATTTTGTTAAAATCATCTTCTTTTTGATCTAGCTCCTTACTTATCTGATTTTTTTTATCTCTAATCTCTTGCTGTTTCTTTTGAGCTAGTTTTACTATGTTATTCTTGCGATACTCTTCTTTTACACCCTCCTTTCCAATAAAATATCCAATCAATATACATAATCCTAAAATACCAAAAAATATGAGCTGTAAATAAGGAGCTCTATATTTCTCAGGATAAAATAAACTCATTAATTCTTTTATATTTGCTATTTTATGATTTTCTTTATTCATTGCTCACCGTCCTTATTGCTTTTAAATTCATTTATATCATCTGCACTTATCTCATCTTCCTTTGATAATTGCTTAGGCACATACCTAGATGATTGATCAGAGTTTTTATACTCACCACTATTTTGGCTTTCTAATTTAAGACTATCTGTAACTTTATCTGACACAGAACTTGGTGTAATGCCTTGTGATTCTGGAGATAATACAGACTCTGTATTTTCTCCTCGGCTTTGAATACTTTGCTCATTATGAGAACTTAACCCATCTGCAATACTACCTTCTGGGAATACTATCTCCTTTGCCTTGACTGTATACTCATTATTGGGGTCAGCTATAGATTTAGGAATGTTATTTTGATTATTGATATTTTCCTGTTTTATTGAACTATCGGATATTTCATTATTAATATTTGCTCCACTGCTTTTTATCGCCTCTTCTACTCCTTTAGACTTAGGATAACTATTTTGCATTTGAGGAGAAGTTGGTAACGAATTATTATTACCATCACTCTCATTACTAACCGTTTGCTCTTGTATATTTGGGTTATTTTGACCTTTCTGATTACTTACATCACTGCCATCAGGGAACACTATCTCTTTCGCCTTTACTGTATATTCATTTTTAGGATTAGCCACAGGTTTAGCAATATTATCTTGGTTAGTACTTCCACTTTGATTTATTGAGTTATTATCTATTTCGTTATCAATATTTGGTGTACTACCTTCTCTATTACTAGATGCACCTTTAATTTGAGATTTATCATTTTGTAATCCAGTATCTTTTGAATTAGCAGTGTTATCTGGAGTCTGTACTGATTGATTTATATTATTATCATTTTTATTTAACTCAATTCCCTCATATTTTGTTTTAAATTGCACATTATCATGCATCATTCTATTTTCTGCTCTAGTTACATTGCTATCATCTGATTTAGAATCATGCTCATTACTCATTGTAGATTTTTGGTTTTGGATATTTACTCCACCCTGATTTATTTTATCTCCTCTAATTTCTGATTTTTTATTAAACTGATCTATCAAATTCACAGTGGCTTCATTGCCTTGCTCATCTGTAGCTTTTACATTTTGGTAATTTTTCTTTGCTACTTGCAACTTATCCTCTAGTTTCACCTCCTGTCCTATAGCAGCCGCTGTAACTTGCTGATTATTATCATCTGTATGCTCGCTTAAATTTGCTGGCACTTGTTTTGTTTCTGGCTTGCCGTCTTCATTCTTAACCTCAATGCTCTTAGTAGCAGACCCCATATTTAAATCACTATCCTTGCCAGTAGCAACAAATTGCTGCCAATCTTCCTTCTGATTTATTGCATTAACGCCAATATTACTACTTCCAGCTTTTGCTGCATTATTCAACACTTCATTTTCAAAGACATTGCCACTACCAATATTCGCAACATTAGCCTGATTAGCTTTTTGTAAAAACTCTCCCATAATCTCATTTGTGACTTCTTTAACTGCATTATTGTACTCAGTTCCACCTTCATGCATCCATACCCTCACCTGCTGATCACTTGGCGCATATTTCTCCTTACTCTCTTCTGGGGTTTTTGCAGTATTATGTCCAATTCCCCCACTTACTTCTTGTTTTCTTAACTTATCAAACACTCTTTGTGTTAAATCCTCATTCATTGATACGCTTCCACTCTGGAATAAATTTTGTGCCTGCTGGTATTTTGAAAGTGTTTGCTGTGATTGCATTAAATCATCTTTTGAAGTAATGGCCTTACTATATGTATTACCAAAATCTCTAGCTAAATTAGCCCCCTGTCCTCCTTGCTCTGAATATACTGAATCCGCTGTATTCTTAAAGAACTTATGCATACTTTCCGTATACCCATGATCATCTGCATATTTCTTCACCTTATCTATCGTATCTTGCGTTGCAGCTCCACTTGATAAATTTACTCCACCTATCCCAGGAAGACCTATCATTAATGCAAATTCTGATGCATCTTTCTCCGATATATTTAAATCCTTCATTACTCCCTTCATAAAACTTAACGTGTCTGTAAGCCCCTTACCTGAATCAGTTGTGGTTGCCATACCCCAACTATCATTCCTTCCTATATTTTGATTTGCTGATTCCAAAAACTTCATTCCTTTATTATGTAAGCTTGATTCTGCTTCACTATATGTATGTGAAAGTCCCTGCATCTTAGTTTTTTCTCCTGCTATACTCGCATTTAACTGAGATCCTATTACATTACTTGAGCTTAAACCCTTCTCATATGTTGTTGTGCTTATTCCTGCTCCACCTTTAAATCCTTCCTTCCCATCTGGCGTCATAAAACTTATCGTGCCATCTGGATTTTGCATATCTGTCCTTCCTTCCATATAACTCATATTCTCATCTGTCTTCCATCTACTACTTTGGTTCATACTACTAGTTTGATAATTGACTGCACCAATTGAAGTACTCCCTGACGTGCTTTCCGCTGCAGCTTGTGCCGCAGTTCCAGTCATACCACTTGTAACTCCTGTTGCTGCATGCATAATACTTGAAGCTCCCCCTCTCATTAATCCCAATATTCCATATGCTAAAAATGGTATCGATAAAGAAAAGTATCCAGCCGTTGCCGTTAAATCAGCATGGAAACTCCCAAGACCTACCAACGAATTCATATTGAATCCATCAGACCCCTCTATTATCCCTGATGTCCTCCAATCTGAATATACATTCATCGCATAATTTAATATCGCATATAATGGCTGCCATAACTCTAACCATAATATTAATGATAAATAATTTAGCACTATCATTACCCCATTTGGCAATAATGCAAGTACCGCTATTATTAAAAATGACCCATATATTAATACTTCAAATATTACTTTCGCTGTTACCAACATATTTGCTGCATTTTCTCCTACTGCATTGTACCAATTCCTCTGTTGCAACATTGCTTTTGTTGATGCATAAGTAGTCGGCGCTCCTAAACTCTCAGCAACCTCCTTACTACTATCATTTATTGCATGTATCATCATAGCCTGCCTCAGCGTCTCTACCGCATTACCACTTATATGGCTATAATTATCCCCTACCTTAGTCACCAAACTTGCCTTAAGCGTTCTCATAAATATATCCTCTGCTTTAGCACTATCTCCCGCAGTAAACTTCCTGTCTGCTATCCCTATCGTTTTTGCTATTCCTCTTACCACTCCCCTAATATCACTTGAGGTTAAATATGTATCAAAATCTTTTTGTAGTTGAACTCCAGCTTCTTTGCAGCTTTTATATTCTCCCCATCCTGCACCTTTTTCTTCTGCTGCTTTTAATTTAAATGGCCTATAGTACATACCTAAAACTGGATGCCCATCATTTAGTACCAAGTTATACAAATCCTTTGATGTCCTTAAATCCTCTATAGTATAAGCTTTTCCTATTGCTGCATCAAATGCCACGCAATTTGTTATAAAACTCTCCATATTTTCATATAACTCCGCATTTCTTATCTTCATATTATGAAGCTGACCAACTACCTTTGAACCAAATGTTAATCCTGATGTCCCAAATTTCCTATTATGATCATATCCTTTTAAATTATCTTCTATTAACTGTGTTAAAAATGTCCCAACACTATTTATCCTGCTTCCAAAATACCCTATCAACATCGGCACATTATCTATATCCTGTCCCTCACCACTCACCGGGTCCTGTACTCTTACTCTAACTGTTGATGTCCAAAGCACACTCGATAACACCCATACCCATAGTAAATGCTTAAACAACAATGCTCCCTGATTCTTCCCAAAGCCTGTATATATAGCCCATAATCCTGCATATAATGCTCCAATATATAATATTGATTGATACGGCTTTCCCTTTGATATTGCTGCAAGTGCATCAAATAATGCCGTTAGTGCCGCTCCGCCTCCATAAGTTACTATTTCATATACTTCTGTCATTTTACCCCTTTTTTATATCTTTCTTTATCTTTTTTTTATTTAATTATTTATTGCTTGGTTTATTTTACGTATTTGTTTATTTCTCCTGCCCTATTTTAGTTGAGAATGAATGCCTAAATCGCTTCTCTATCTCTCCTGCCTTTTTTACTGTATCCATCACATTCCTCATTTGCTGATATAATTTATTTCTCTTATCCACAAGTCTTTTTATTACTTCTCTTAAGTCTCTTTTTAAGGACTCTATATGCGCTCCACTTACCTGCACTTTCTCCAACTCACTTAACCTACCATTTACATAATCAATTACCTCTTCCATATATCTCAGCACTAAATCATAACTTATTGCTTCTGCAAATTCTGATATATTTATCATTCCTCCTTTCTTATATCCCACTTCTACCGCTATTATCTTTAGTATCGGTATACTCGTTCTTTCTATCAACGCCTTTTCATTTTCTGTAAGTGCCGTTCTATTCTTTATATTCTTTTTTATATTATCCAACATCCCATGTATCTTATCTACCCAACCATCATCATTTGGCACGTATTTCTTTTTCTTTACTTCAAGACATTTATCTTCATCCTTTGAATCAGAACAATAATACACCATTGCTTCTACCTTATGACCATCATCACCTACACCCTGATCATCATCACTTTCCTTGTCTTTATTACCACCCACAACCGCTTTTTTACCGAACATAAATCCATCTATTAAGCTGCTTTCAATCGCAAGTGAACTATATGTCTGTGGTTGCAATCTTACATTCTCACCAGCTCCCCCTCTATTCTTATCATTACTTTTTACCTGACCACTCCCTTCTGGCTTCATTACTATTGTTCCACTAATACTCATAAACATCTCTGCTATATCCGCATCTAACTGCCCTCCATTATCTTTTTTCCTTATCGCTCTCCACACTAAATTAAATGAATCTCCTAATTCATCTTCAAATCCCGCTTTTTCTCTCGCACCTTTATTCTTATTTGTCGCACTCCTCTCTCCTTCTATCCCACATTTTTGCCTAGCTCTTGCCGCATCTTCAAATAATCCACCAGACGTACCCATCCTGTTACATAAATATGCTGATGATTTAGCACTTTGCGGCCACACTCCTCCTACCAGTTGCGCTGACGCCTCACAACTATTTACGTTAAAATTATTAATCTCCCTCGCTATGTCACTTAATTTTTGTATCGTGTTATATATTTGTGGCACCATCGTTTGCATCGCTAAATTAAACGCATACCCAGTCGCTCCCTTTCCTATTGATTTTAACATTTCTACTAATTGCTTCATCTCTATAAACTGTATTGATCCTAAAAATGCATCTATCCCATCACAATCAGACCTTATATATGGCGCTTGTACATTTAATGGCTGCATATTCCTTGATTCAGCCCTTGCCACTAATCTTCCTCCATAAAAATATCCTGCACTTTGTCCTCTATATGCATGCGCCCTTGTTGCATTTACTGAAAATCCCTGCCTCTCATAAAAACTACCTAAATCTTTAGCTATATCTGCGTTAGCATCATTATTAAACATGGTAATAAATACTGCAGTTGCTATTGCTCCAGTTATCGCCACACTCGTTCTACTTTTATTTGATATTACTTGCCAATTTAGCATCATTTTCTTTGTTACTTTTTCCACTTTTTTTTACTTTATTATTTTTACTTTCATCTTTATCTCATTTGCTTATTTCTTTTTCGTCCTTCTATTAAAAAATCCACCCTGTCCTCTATACCACTCTCTGATAAATATCCATTTGCCAGTGGCACAATACTATTATCCTTTGGATTTACCGCAACTAGGGCTGGCACCGCTTCTATTTTTAAATTATCCGCTATCCCATTATCTGGTTTTGCATCTGGAAACTCAGGCACCCCTATCCCGTCTAAATTTATTGCCATTACCTCCCAATTATACTTAGCTGCAAAATTCTTAACTACTCCCGAAAATTCCCTACAATATTCACATCCCCCCTTAAAAAAATATAACAATCCATGCGTCTTTGATAATTCACTGATCTTATCTTTTTTTGCTAAATTCATTTGAATCCTATCTATTCTTAAAGCACCAGATGATGCAGGATTTTCTATATATGGGTCATATTTTGGATTCGTAAATATAAATCTCTTAAAGTTATATGCAAACTTCTCACTCATCTCCATCGTCTTATCTGTTGCATCTCTAAATTTTCTGATATTTTCAAATGTAGGGCTCACTATCGCTTTGTGTAATCTTAACTCCGCTTCCTTCCTTATATCCTCTATTTGCTCACTTGCACTTTTTGCGCCTACTTCATTTATCTTTAACTCCTCTTTTTTTGCTTCTTTTTTCTTTTCATACCAATGCCATCCTCTTGCTTTTTCTTTATAAAAATAAGCTTCACTTTTTTGAACTAAATTACAGGCTAAAATCATCATTAGTAGCGACTTAAATATCAATTTTTTTATTCTTTCTAGCTTTGCCATAATCTCATAATCCTTTCTTATGCTTAATGTTGCTTTCCTTGTATTGGCAGTAATTTGTGAATTTATAACTACCACTTGCTCCATTACAGCTATACTCAGCCCTCCATCTCCAACAATCCTTATGAACTTCTTTGAACTTCCCTCCTGCTATCTTTATATTTTTAGTTGCTGCTCCCTCTATGCATTGCTCGCCTAATATACTGCAATTTGGATCTCTTGCATGTCCTCCGCATTCTTTATCCTCGTAATTCATGTTCCCCTCTTTTGTATCACCTTTAACTCCCTCTATATCTCTTTTCTCATTCCTTCCATATGGCCTCTTCTGAAAATTTACACCTGGATCATCTCTATCCCACATTTCATCCCATAACTTACCTTCATCTATTTGATCTGCTATATCCTCACTCTCCTTACCTCCCTCATATATTTTATCTTCTTCTTTTTTTTCACTAGCCCCTTTAACAGCCTCCTTTATCACATCTGTTTCATCCACCACCATTCTCCTAGCATGACCCATTGCATTCGCCATACTCCCCATTTTTTTATCTGCCATCTTCTCCATAATTTCCGTCTCTAAAAACTCAAACTTCAATTTATCCCAGTCCATATTCTGTAGTTCATCTGTTGTAAATCCTCTACAATCTGGTGATTCTGGTTCTCCCCACCCTCTTTTTATCAACCCCTTCTCCCTAGCTTGCTTATTAACCTCTTTTGCCAACCTATTATCAAAACAACAATAACTCTTAAATTTCTTCCATCCACCTATTAAACCAAATAACTTCTTTCTATATGTCCCAACTAAATGACATCTTTCTTCATCTTCAATAATTATCTCTGCCAATTCCTTTTCTTCCGCTGAACATGTAGAAAACTTCAGTTTTTCTAAAATATTCTTGCCTCTTCCGCTTACACAACATTTGACTGCTCCAAATGATTTTAATCCACATTTCTTTGGCTCCCCCTTCCAGATACTAAGTGAATCCTGATCATACTTCATATGCTTGAGCGCTCCCAATATCCCAGCAGCTTTACCCATATCCTCACTAGGCTTGTAAGTTATATCAAAGCATTTACCATCTATACACTTTATCGCCTCATTACACTTTACCCTTCTTCTCATCTCTTCATTATCTTCCTTCTTAAAAGTCGGCACTCTTATTCTTTTCTCAATTCTCTTGATTTTACTCTCCTTGCTGCATCCGTATTTTATCTCTTCATTAACACACCATCCATTATGCTTTTCTTTGCACTCAGGCTCCTCTTCTATGATGCAATTATTGTTTTGGCTTAACTTATCACATGACTTCGCTTTATCAGCATATCCTTCGCATTTATACATTTTCTTTATCCTCCAACAATCTCTCTTTTCCTTAAATCCGTTTATCTTCTTTTCTCCACTCTCTATACAATCTACACTTTCAACCCAACATCTTCCACTTCCCGCACTTTGTGCCTTTTCTAGTGATATATTTCCTATTATCATCATAAATATTATTACTAATATGATTTGCCTCGTTTGCTCAGTTTTACCTATTATCCTATTTATTACTTTCTTTGTTACTATTTTCATCTTGGACAATCTCCTTGCCACTTATCTTGACCCCGTTTCGCACAACAATATGCCTTAGCTCTGATTTTTACCCCAGCATGCCCTCCCTTCGTATATTTTAATTTTATACTTATGATATTTTCTCCTTCCCTTAAATATGGCTTTAGATCATAATAAAAATTATCCCAAGCAGTATGACCTGCTTTATACCAACAATAATCACTCCCCTTAACTCTCCTAGCTTCCACCTCTCCATCCCTGATTAATCTCCCATTAAAATATATACCAAGCACGTTATTCTCATGTATTTCCACTATCTCAAACTCTTCTACTAATGACTTATCTTTGATACAAAATTTTGCTTCAAATGATGTCGCTAAACATGATTCGCTCCCGTTATCAGGATCTCCATATGTCCATGCCGACTCTTCTCCAAATGATAGAATACCATTCCTGTAATTCCATGGTTGTCCATTTGTTGCATGGGCTAAATTTCCACTTCCACATCCTTCAAATAAACCACCTTCTCCTCTTTGATTAAAATCACACGGTACTTTCTCCTTACATCCTACATCCTCCAATTTTTCCTCACAATAAAATGGTCCTCTCACATCTTTTTCACATACATGCCCTTCTTCCTCTATTTCAGTATCCTCTATTATTTCCTCATACTCCTCTAGCTTTACTTCATCAGCCCCATCTTCCCTATCCGAAACTGCACATTCCCCTCCCTCTAACGTCTCCCCATTTGCACTTTCGTGCTTACTATTTACCCGCACCATTGGATTTTTTGTTATTTCATTACCAAGCGCCATCTCCTTATTGATCTCCTGGTAACTATTAACCGCAAGTGCAGCTCCTTTATTATTTTGCACATTTAAAAATGCCTCAGACGCATCTTTTTCAGCTTTGCTCATTCCTACACCTGTACTGCCACCTTGTTCAGCCCATTCCTCGCCTTTTCTCTTTAGATTATATGATTTATACTCTTGCTCTTTCGCATTAATTGCAGATTCCTTCATTTTGCTTGCTTCTTCTCTACATTTCTCATATTTATCTCTCTCTTCCTCTTTTATCTCCTTACAATCAAAGTAATTCTCATTCATTGTTTTCTCCAACTTCCCAACTTCCACATCTTTTAAAAAACTCATCGCATCTTCCTTATGCTTATCTATATAACTTGTGTCATACTCAACTGCATTTACCCTCCCGTATTTACCAAAACTAATTCCACTTACTATTATTAAAATTATCATAGCAACTATCCTCACCATTTATCCCCCTTCTTCTCCATCTCCCTTATCGCACCACTTATACCTATATTCCCTGCTATCTTGTTATACTTCCCCCCCTTACAACTATTGCTCTCATAACAACTCATACTTCCTTCTGCAATCACAAAACTCGGCACTTCTTTGATATTAAATTCCTTAAATACCTCTGGATTTATTTCTGCTCCTGATTTTGTGCTCTCCATTATCCCTTTTAAATACCCCATAGTTTTTGCATAGTTTCCTTCCTTAAATCCTTTGAATACTGGTAAATATCCTGTCACTACTGATTCCTTTATATATTCTTTAATAACCTTATCTGGCATACTAAATGATAAAAATACATATCTCCTACCACTCACTCCTCCTGATTTTTTCTTTAATTTTTCTATATCTCCAAAAAAATCTTTGTTTTCTTTTACAGCTTTTGCCTTAAGTTCTTCTGCTTGATTGGATAACTCCTCGCTATACCTTTCGTATTTTTTTACTTTCTCTCCAATACCTTCTTTTAACTCATTTACTTCTTTTTCATATTTCTTGACTTTGCCTGCCATTTCTTTATTAAGATGCGAAAATCCGATAAATCCCTCTCCACTAGAAGCATTACTATTACCTAATCCATATACCCCGTAAAATATCATTAGCATTAGGCAGTTAAGTAACAACCTACTCATAGTTTTAAATATCATTTTGTTTTTTTCTAATTTGTTCATATCTCCTATCATCCCGCTGCTTTCATCAATGCTAGTTCTGTCAGTAACTGGAAACAACAATACCTCTTCCTCCAGATTAAATACCCAAAATCCTCTCCATTCCCAGGTATCTCTTTCCCAGCACCCCATATCGCACTTGTCCTTCCAAATGGATTACACTCCATCTTCCCCACACTACTTGTATTTGGCACTGGATATGTCATTTGTAATTTATACTGCGTCTTCTTTACCTTCGGCGCTACACTCTTCTCACATGAATCACTAACTGTGTCCCATGCAAGACCAACCCTGTGTAATCTTGCCAGTAATCTCTCCACTATTAAACTACTTGCCTGCACTCCTCCTTGTGTATGCTCTACACTCCCCCCAAATGGATATAAACTTCCATTGCACCCAGCACAATGGAACAACATATCCGATGAAAAGCCTACACTTGCTTTCATGCAATCAAATATACATGCCATTTGTGCTATTGGATTGCCAAATAATACTGCTTCTGGGTTTAATATCATATTCAGCTTGTCATTCCCCCACAATGGATCAAACTCTGATATATATGCAACATCAACTGATGCCTCTTCCAAACATATAAAATCTGTAAGTAATTCTAACCAATATATCAGTGGGTATATATAGTAATGCACGTGATAAAAACTATGTTTAAGTGATTCATTGGCACTCTTCCTTGCTACAGTCCCGTGCTTCTTTGCACTTTTCATTATCTGGAACCCTCCAAGACTCACCATGCAATATGGCGTTCTCGTTACATCCGCAAGCCTCACTGGCTCCCAAAATGATATTGCCAGCCCTGGCATCGGTACTTTTACTCCTGCTCCTATATCAGCAGGACATATACATACTGGATTGCTAGGGTTATCTGTATCTTCTCTTCCTCCACTATATATTGCAGTATTACCTAGCTTCACTGGGAATATACAGCTCCAGCAAATATCCTTAATTGGATTTACAAATTTTCCTACACATGGTTCGCTTATTGCTTTTTCTATATTACATGCTAGCATCAATATTATTACAATTATTTGCAATAATGGCTTTGTGTTTTTTAGTTCATCACAATGTCGCTTACAGGTGGGCCCACTATTTTTTCCAAACCTTATGACTTCATACCACCTGTGAGCTTCTATGCAAATGTTGCTTTCTGCTGGATTTATCTTTATATCTATGCTATATTCATTACATGAATTACGAATTACACTACTTACTTTTTTATGAAAGACGAAGAGGTTACTATGCATTATAAAACTTTTGATACTCATAAATATATTAAGAGCCTTCAGGAAAGTGGCTTTAATGAAAAACAAGCTGAAATGCTCGTTAAATCCCTTCTTGAATCCAGAGATTTTGACCTCTCTATTCTTGCTACTCGTGAACAGGTTGCCAAACTTGACGGTAAAATTGATAAGGTTGAGTCTAATCTTAATGCCAAAATTGATAAGGTTGAGTCTAATCTTAATGCCAAAATTGATAAGGTTGAGTCTAATCTTGAGAAAAAGATTATTGAAGTAAAATACGATATCCTTAAATGGATTATTCCTATTATGCTTACTAATGTAGCTATAATGGTTGGTATTGCACTGAAGCTTCTCTAGTATCATTTCAATCTCACCTCCCTCACCCTTAACATTTTACCTTCCTGCGCAACTACTGCTGGCACTGCTTTAATCCCTAGTTTTTTTATTATCTCCCCCTCCTGATCAAAGTAAAAA
>CAISOX010000136.1 GCA_903887235.1 uncultured Alphaproteobacteria bacterium
ACCTACTTTCTTAGTGTCTGTACCTACTTTTGTACCTACTTTCTTAGTGTCTGTACCTACTTTTGTACCTACTTTCTTAGTGTCTGTACCTACTTTTGTACCTACTTTCTTAGTGTCTGTACCTACTTTTGTACCTACTTGATTAGGATTTATTATGTCCCATATATTTCTTTTTAGGTTTTTATTGATCTGATTTTCTTTAGAGCTGATTCTTGGCATAAGTGATACTGAATTCAAGTTTTTTCTACTGAGATTATCGAGACTTTCTCACTTAGTTTTTTTTTAACATTGATGCCTAACAAATCTCTTGTTAATAGGTCTAAATCTTCCTTAATCAAAGAAGGTTTGAGAGAATCAAATAGCGACATTTTATTTGCGCATGCGTTTGGTATATCTTGACTAACTCTTATATAAGTATCATTTAATTTATCTTTATAATTTTTATTATTGAATAGTCCAGCTAGTATCTCCTTTGATAGATTAGTCCTGTTGTCAAATTTGTTAAAAACTATTTTAAAAGGCACTTTCCTACCATATTTTTTTTCTTCTAGTGCTTTCAAGCTATCTTCTAAAAGTTGTAAACCTCTAAGGCATAGCTTGTCTGGTATAACTGGAGCAATCACTTCATCTGCAGCATATGCTGCAGCTCCTACTGATCTTCCTAAGGCTGGTGGACAGTCTATAACAATTAGATCGTAATATTCCTTTAAGGGTTCAAATATATCTTTGTATACTCTATCAATTCCTAATCCTCTAACAAGAATTTCATCATCCAATGCCGCATTTTCTAGACTACTTGGGAATAAGTGTAGTCCCTCACTAATTTTAACCAGGTTATCTTCTATTTTTTTCTTGCCATTACTTAAAATAATATCATGCATAATAGTTAACCCTTGCGCATCTATATCAAAAAGCGTTGTTAAATTTGCTTGTTGATCAAGATCAATACATAAAACTTTTAAACCATATAAATTAGCTCGTATTGCAAAGTTTAACGAGATATTAGATTTTCCTGTCCCCCCTTTTACTATTTGGAAGGCTAAAATTTTAGGTTTCATTGAAATATTAAAAATTTCTTTGGAAGTTTCGTAACCAAAATAAATTCTATTTTGTGACTTACAGTAGGGTAATTTAAGATTTTTAATCTTCTTCATAACGCCTTGCGGAGTTATGCCGAGGAACTGAGAAGCATCAGTTATTGTCATTTTAGGAAACATAGTAACTTACGTTTAAATATTTAAGTTACTATTGCATAACTTAGTTATAGTATCAAGTGCTTTTTTAAAAATTAAAGTAACTTCTGGATATTAACTACAACCTTTATTTTTCTTTACCATTCACCCAACTACGCCCTTTGTGATTAATCTAGCTTTTACCCACACCAGTTAGAACTATTCTTATTCCAATCATTATAGCATGTTGTGACTTTGGCCTATTCATAGTTCTTGAAACAGTGATTTTATCAGTAGTTTTTGATTTATAAGTTCCAGTTGTATTAGACCATTTATAATTTAAATCTAAATATACATCTTTATGAATTTCATACCCTAATCCTGCTCCTATTTGGTACACAAGGCTGTTTAAATTTTTTGATTTTATATTATTAAGAACCGATTCTTTCTTATTGGTTGTCTTGTTTGTGATTAAAAAAGTCCCATTTTCTTCTATGCTACTTCTTCTGTAACCAAGACCACCAAAAACATACGGCTCGACAACATTAGTGGTATCGAAATCATAATATATATTAAATATAACGCCTATTTGTTTATGTTTAAGTTTGGAGTTATATTGGACGCTATCATTTGTGGATGTAGGGTTATCTAAATATTGTGTAATTATATTATTGTAATCTGTTGCTGTTATTATCTTGTTGGCATTCTTTTTACTGCTATTAATTTGTAGCACCATATCTGTCCTAATTTTCTTAGACAACGTTGCACCTATCCCTATCTCATAATTTGCTCCATTTAGTCTATTGTTATTTTTATCGGAGACAAATTTATTGAAACTATAACCTATATCGCCCCTGATATAATCCTTTCCAATTTCTCTCGCGGTAACATTGGGAAGTATATTTACATTAACAAGAAATAGAACTAACAGTATTTTTTTGATCATTTTCATTATTGAGTTTTTTATTGATTATAAATGCATTGAGGGCCATCCATCCATGAATTCTAGACTCTCTATCATTCCATGACAACTTAAGTTTTCTACTCTTATTTCCCCACTCTGGTGCTCTTTATTAGAGGGATCACTTATTTCTATAATATAATCTCCTCTATTGCCGCATTCTTTCTCGCAATAACTTGGATTAACCATATATGGCTTCTTACATACTTTTGCTTCGAATTTTATTTTAATATGTTCTGGAGCTATTCCATATCCAAATAATATTTTATCTTTTGAACCACCGTCTCTATATTTTACCTTTCTATCGTTATGTATATATTCTTCAAAATCTTTTATTACATCTTTTCCATCACCCCAAAAATATACATATGTATCATCTCCAGCGCCTCCTTCCAAATGATCGTTTCCTTTGCCACCTATTATGATATCATTTCCACCCCTTCCGTGTAGGTCGTCAGCTCCATCTCCGCCATTTATATAATCAGCAAAGTTACTGCCAGTAATTGTATCTCCACCACCACCTCCTAGCGCAACTCCACCACGACCGGCATTATCTTCCCATTTAATTAGTGTACCAACAAATTTTGTATACCCCTTGTGGTCTACACAACCCTTTGCATATAGATGAGCATGGTTCATTTCATCTTTTAAATTAAAATTTATATACATGTGCAAATAATGATAGATACCACTCAATCTTAATTGATAATCATCATGCCTATCAGAAGGATCGCAATGTTTTTGTTTTACATACATAGAGTCGCGCCACTTAACATTTACTACAGTGATATCACCATCTTTTGTATGCCTATTTAATTTTAAATCATCAGGACTACCTGCTAAATATAACTCTTCTAATTTTATTTCACTATGCAAAAATAGGGAGCCTATTCTATAATCTCCAGAATATCGTCCATTGTACCTCGCTTGATGCTCTCCTTTATTTTGGTTCATTATGGTTATGTCTCTTGTTTCATTATCGATAAGGTAATTAAAAGAGCCGCAACTGTTATAATTACTCCATGACATTTGTAATGTAGAAGATTGTGTTAAATAAAATAACAAGCTTGGCATATCAGTCATAGGCTTATTAGGTTTTATAAAGTCTAAATTTAATAATTTAGAGCCAGTAATAATAACGCTAGTTATGGTATCACATATGCTACTGGAATGTATATGATCTTGCTTCAATTCAGTGTAATCTCCAGAGATTACCATGTATTTGGTATGAAGAGGTAAGACGCTAAACTTTTGATTAGAGCTATCTATAAATACTACATCTGCTCCCGATATAGTTATCTCACCTTTTTCACTTTGATAGCCACCTTCCAATCCACTCAAAGAAACTAAATCCTCTTTTTTACAATTTAGCTCTATTTTACCAGCGCCAGTAACCATTTTTATGATATCACCTTCAGCACCTTGAGTAGATTTCAACACCATTTTTTGATTCAAATTAGAGCATATAAATTCAAATACCATACTATCCTTATAGGATGAAAAATCGTATTCTTCTTTGCAACTAAAAGATACAATAGATTCAAAATTAGTCGTATTTTTAAAATCTAGTTTTTCAACGTTTTTGTTATTCGGAGCTACAAATAATGTGTCAAACCCATTCCCACCGTTTATTTTACCATTCTGGTTCATAAATACCAAATCATTCCCATCTCCTGCGTCAATATACCCCTCTCCTTTTATCCAATCATTACCTTTTCCTCCAAATACTACATTATTTTCTATCCCTGCATCTACTATTTTTCCTTTATCTCCCGTTATTATGGAATTATTATGACTTTCTCCTAAGAATATTCTGTAGTTCATTTCATCCAAATCAACAATACTATTGCCCGCTCCTTCTTGAACAAATATTTTTAAATTTTCTCCTGTGCTGTATTCTATATTTAGATCTTCTGCATTTGAACTATGTATTTTGTCTTGAAGAGGGACTGGTTTATATGGGAATCCTAGATCATATGCAGCACCTCCTTTGCCATTCTTCCAATTTATCTTAACAGCTTCAATAGTTCTTATGTCTTTTGTTTCTATGCCCAGATACCACTTAGTAATTTTTAATACCGTTTCATAAAGTAATAGGGACTCGATCCCAGCTTCCTCCAGAGTTTTTAGCTCATTAATTTCAGATATTCCATTTTGATTGATATCTTGCCATATTTTAAATAAATGAAAATCTTTATCATTCTTGTCAATTTTACCATCTTTATTGGTATCAAATACCATTTTTAAACCATCTAAGTCAGAAAAAGCTTTTTCATTCCATGCTTTAAAATTGATTTCCTTTTGTTTGAAAATTTTATTATCATTATCAATATCAAAAACAAGTAATGCGTCTTCTCCGCACACCCACCCAGTTTTATCTCTTATTCCATCTCCATCCATGTCATATAAGGCTGTAGTGTAATCTAGCCCTATTAAGCATAATCCGTCACCATCTAAGTCTACCCCTATAGGGAAAGCAATTGTAATAGCAACTGTAAAAAGAGCTCCCAAAGCTCCACCAAAAAATCCACCACCACCTCCCTTATTAGGTGGATCTAATATTATTTTGTCCCTCGAGCCTTCACGCCCATAATGCTTCATTGCATAGTCATGTGTGTAGTATTTAGGGAGATCACTCTCATCTCTAAAGTAAGTATTAAAAGCTACATTGTGCGGAAAAGGGTGTTTAATATTTTTAGACGTTTTTTTTAAGTCTTCAATATTATGATATAAATCGTCAAAAGTTTTATGTAAGTCACTAGATTTATGACTAATCCATGGCGAACTAAGTAAATCTTTATAAGATTGGGAGTTTTCTAAAAAATCTAACTTGTATGAATTTCTTACATTTTCCTTGATTTCTTTAGTTGTGCTACCTAATGCACTAATCTTTTTATTCCAGTTTTCATAATGAAACGATATATCATTAGCTAGATCTATATGCTGACGTCCAGATGTATACTGAAAATTTCTTATATTTTCTCCTAAAAAATCAAAATTGAATAAGGGTTCATATGTCTGGTAATATTTTTTTGGCAAATAACCTAAATTATGCACCTTTAGTGGCTTAGCTTGATATGTCTGATGATCAGAAGGTATGTTAATATACTCTCCAGGTACGATTTTAATCATATCCCTTCCCTTTTGATCGGTATATCTTGCTTTCTGCAAATGTTCATTACCATGTAATGAAGTTAGCTCATTTATAGATATTCCATAACTCTTTGCAATACTCCACACAGTATCACCTTTTTCGACTATGTGTTTTTTAGCCCCCACATTTTTATATGGAGTTAGATCTCTATCAAGTATGACACCCTTTTTATCCAGCGTTTTGTATAAATCTTTATATGCTAAGGGAAGAGAGGCGGATGTGGTTTGGGCTGAATAATAATTTGCAGTATTGCCTATTTCTCCAGTGCAACTTCCACCAGTCTCTACTTCTGCTGTGCAAGAACCCCCAACAGTACTTTTAGACAATAATTCATTTGTTATTTTTCTTGCAGTCTTATGATCTAGTGCAGAAAGAATTGTATTAAATTCTCTCACTCCCTCTACATTATTTATAAAATCAGGGTTATCTTTAATCAAGTTGGGGAGAGATACCTTTTCTGTCCACCATTGATTTATAACTTTATCATATTCTTTCATCTCTTGCTTAGCTCTTAGCCCTTCTGGTGTATTTTTTAGTATCTCCTTATAATTGGGCCCTCTTTTTTTATCAGTTAAAAACGCAAAAAAATCACCAACATGATCTTTCAAAGGTTGTCCATAAATTTTTTCATTATCATATGCTACCGACATTATTACAGAACTTGTTACTGCTCCTGTAAAATAACCTACCCCAGCACCTACCGCAGTTCCAACTCCTGGATTTACGACAGTACCATATACTGAACCATAGCCTATTCCAATTGCACCACCAGCATTACCAGCTGCTGCACTCAGACCATGTCCTGCCATTGCTTGTCCTAATGCAATTACATGATCTTTTATCCCATCATCTCCATATTTTTTCCTTTCTTCATGTAAATACATTAAATAATCTATCCCAAAAGAAATTCCCGTAAGCTTAATTGAGTGAGCTGTTTTTACAACATTGTCTTGATGCTTGAGAAGCTGATTCATGGTTTTTTCGTAGGAATTTGTGATACTCTCTACAATTACATCGGTCGAAGTGCCACTTAACTGCTTTTCTCTCTCTTTACTTGGGATGATAAATGGTTTATTGTCATGATCATAACTTATATCAAATTGAACTTGTTCATCTGGTTTTTGGCTAGACATAATGGTATATTTAAATCCCTATAACTCTATAGTGCAATTTAACGCTAGAGAATAAAAATTATTTTTTCAAGCAGTATTTATTATTAAATTCATATATTTCTTTTGCTTCGGAGTTATAAATCTTTATATAAGTTTTAATAACGCGTCTTTCTCTTGCTGTTAATCCGCTTAGCCTCTCAATATAACCTCTCCATTCATGGATTTGCTTTATTAGAATTGGATAATAGGGATTAGTACAAGTTTTTTCTGTGTATACTCCCCATGCTTTATGACTCATAGCAAT
This sequence comes from uncultured Alphaproteobacteria bacterium, assembly GCA_903887235.1. GTDB lineage: Bacteria > Pseudomonadota > Alphaproteobacteria > Rickettsiales > Midichloriaceae > Aquirickettsia. The sequence continues at coordinate 6,704 of CAISOX010000136.1, forward strand.
TTTAGTTAGTGTAATAGAAACAAAAAGTGATTGCATTACTGTCTGCGCAAAGTAATTATCTTTTTTTATTGTAAGAAGAATAGATTTCGCAAATTTTTCACAAATATTTAATGAGTCAATCCCATTACATCCTCCATTTATCATCCCTATCTCCATGCCATAGCCAAAGTCTATAAATTTAAACTGATCTTCTATTTGTTTTATATGACTTTTTTTAAATCTAATGCTAATTAACCACTCAATTAATCCATCTATTTTAGAATGAGTATCGTAAAAGGTATGCATAAAATACGGCTCAAACTTTATCTGCCATTCCAATAAATCAATTAATAAATCATCTTTTGGAATAAGAGATTTAATATACTCTAAGTCCTTTTTTTGTTGCCTCTCAAGCCATTTAAATAAAAGATTATTCTCTGAACTACCATACTCTATCATCCATGACCTATAACTTCCAAAGTACAGTATCGTATAATACTCCAGCATTATTGGATATGGTGATTTAAATTCCTTCCAATCTTGAACTAACTGTACTACTACTGAAGACCAAAACGCTATAAATAGCCATAAAAATATTATTAATAGCCTCTTTAAAACAAATTTATATCGTTGCCTTAGTTTTAACCCGATATTAATCAAAGTATGTTTTATTTTATCACCTAAACTTCTAAATCCTGATACTTTTTTATCACTCATTATTTATGACCCTTTGACTTTTTTATATCATTCATAGCGCCACTTTTTTTAACTAATCCTTCCAACATACTTTTAAACTCTTCTTGCTTGTAAATAACCTTTCCAACCTTTTTATACGTCCAATATACATCTCTCTTAACATCTTCAGTCCATCTATAAATTAACCATCCTAAAAGCACCCCTCCCACTATACATACTGCCAATGTAGCCCCAACTAATATCTTACTATACTTCCTCACATCATCTATACTTTTGCTTACATTCCTCTCCTGTCTCTCTAGTACCTTCTTATTCTCCTCTGTTAATTCAACCATCCTCTCACCAGAATGCTTCTGTAACGCATATAGTTCATCTATGTATCTTTCTATTTTTTGCTCATCCATTATTTTCAATCCCCCATTTCTTACATTTCCATTTCGAAATCTCTTCCCTTACTTCTTTGCATCTGCATCTGCATTTCCTGTTGCTTATTCTTTTCTATTTCTTTGTATCTCTCTTTATCCATTACTGCTATTATTTCATTTTTATCTCCCTTATATTGCTCTATTTTCATATATCCACCTTTCTTTAAATCAAAGCCTTCTGCAAAATCCCCTCTATCTATCAACTTCACTTCATCATGTTGATGCATTACCCCATATCTCTTTCCTTCAAACTCTATTTCTCCTCCATACTTTCCTCTATCTCCTATATCTGCTCCAAAGCTCACCTCCTTCCCAAACGCCTCACTCAATTGATCAACCTTCCTATCCCATAATGCTTCTTGGGATGGAGTTCCTGCGGGTCTACCGTCCATAGCTTTAAATATACTTACCTCCTCATCTTGCCTAATACCCAAGCATCTAATCCGCTCCATCATCCTATATTCTCCATCTCCTGTTTTAAATATCGCATAACTTTTCTCTCCTATCTTCTGGTCCCGTAAAAACCTCACACGATCACCAACTTCTAACTCCTTCTCCAATCCCTTCCCATAAAATTGCTTCGCTTCTGCTAAATCCTTATTGTAAACCCTTCTATTCTCTAACCTCTCCATTACATTGTCATATCTTCCTTTATTAACCTCTCCATTAAATCTTGCCTCTATCTCATCTTGATTATATAACTTGTCCCCTCTTACCTCCACATCCTTATATGTATTTCCTATACCCCTATCTTCTGCAAACTCTCTAGCTCCCCCTATATAATCCATTGCGTTATCTTTCCTAGCTTTTCTGCTAAACTGATTCTTTAAATCATCAAAGCTACTAAATTCATCTTTTGACCAATATATATTTACTTCTCCTATATGCCTGCTCATTGCTACATATGCTATATGCTGATTATAACCCTTGGATGCCATTACATACGCTCTATCTACAGTTATACCTTGTGCCTTATGCACTGTTGATGCATATCCATGATCTATATGATTATAATTCTCTATGTTAAAGGATACTTTTTTATCTTTTTCTCCTCCTTTTATATTTACCTCTATATCTCCTCTTTTATTTATTGATACTACCTCTCCCAATGTTCCATTTTTTACCCCAAGAGCATTGTCATTCCTTAAAAAGTATATTTGATCCTTTTTACTAAATTCTCTGTTACCATTTGATGCTGCAAATTCATACCCACCATTTAACATTCCTTCTTTTTTTAAGTCTCTTCTAGCCTCTTCATTCAATTTTCTTACATCCTCCCTTTTATATGCTAACATTAATTGCGATTTCTCAGGATCTGATATCCTATCACTTCCCCATTTACTAACCATATCCTTAATTAACCATTCCTTCGTACTATACTGATGTACCTTCCCACATTTTTCATATTGCTCCAATGCCTTGCCCGCTTCCCCCATTGCAAACATCTTTGTTGCCTCTCTCTGCCAACTAACTTCTTGCCTCTTTATGTCGTTCATCTCTAAATATCCTGTCCTTTCTGCTATCCCTCTAAATGCAGCTCCAGCCTCTATCGCTTGTAACTGTTGTGGATCTCCTATCATTACTAACTTTGCTCCCTTAGCCTCTACCTCCCCTACTATCCTAGCCACATCTTTTGTGCCTAACATTCCCGCTTCATCTATTACTAAAATATCTTTTTTACCTAAAACATTTCTTCCATTTTCCCAATCTATCAACCTTCTTGCTACAGTTTTACTCTCTATCCCCGCACCTCTCTCTAACCCCTCTGCAGCTATTCCAGACAACGTCGCTCCCTTTACGTTATAACCACTACTTTCCCATATTTCTCTTGCAGCTCCTAACATATGCGTTTTCCCAGTCCCTGCAAAACCTATTATTGAACTAATTCCCTTTTCTTGCGTTATATATTCCACCGCTGCCTTTTGCTCTATACTCAACTCATAATAAATTGCAGCCTTTTCTACCAAATCTTCCCTTACTCCAAAACTAGTATCCTTACTCTTATTAGCCACTCCCTCATACATTTGCCTTTCTATTCTTAACATCTCCTTAGTCGTGTATCTATCAACTCCTTTCTCACTTGTTAACTTCACTAAGTCCTCATGCCCTTTTATCTTCCCCATAACCACATCATATTGCTCCCTATCCACCGTCCTACTATTTACATACCTAGCTATATCCCTTTCTGTAAATGTTGATTGCCTATTTGTAATTGCATGTAGCGCTATTTCTGGATTTTCCCTTAACCTCTCCCCATTCTCCTTCATTATTTCCAACTGACGCTCTCTCTGTCCTGTCAGCCTATCCTTTGCATCACTTGGTAATTCCACATTCTGCGGAACTAAATCTATTCCTTGCTCCTTTAAGCTCCTATGATCTATCTGCTGCTCTATTCCATTTAATGCTAAATGCTTGTTACTAAGTTCCGCCCAGCTTTCTCTCCACTCTTGCAATAACTCTCTATTGTTCCACCCAATATTCTTCTTCCCAAATCCATTCTCATCTATATCCCTCATTGTAAGTAATACATGTGCATGTGGATTATAACTATCTCCTTTCATTCCATAATGCATACACAAATCTACTACCATCCCTTTATCTACAAACTCTCTTTGTACATACTCTTTTGCCAAAGCTATATTTTGATCAACTGTAAATTCTCTTGGTAATGATATCTCTACTTCTCTTGCTAATTGCGAATCTTTTCTTTTTTCTCCCCTCTCTACCTCATTCCACAATCTCTCTCTATCCTTTACCCACTCTGGAGATTTCTCTGGCGCCATTATCTCCTTGTGCATCACATCCATTGCTTTGCCAGAATAATAGAAAGTCTTATCTAATTGCTGCTCATGTAATTTCTCCCCACTCCTATATGCAGCACTATTTACGACATTACTCCCACCACTCCTTCCTATCGTCTTAACACTACAGTGGTACATTGCCATTACTTTATCTCCACTAAGTCTTCTTTGATTAATTCTCTAAACTCTTCACTACATCTACTTGGGTCTATTACATCTACTTTTATTGTTATATCTGAATCCTCTAAGTCCCACTTTAGATTTATTAAGTCATTTCCCTCCATCTTTTCTATAGAGTAGATATCTAAATCCGAATACCTTCTAGCTTTGCCTTTAGCTCTCGACCCATACGCATAAAATTTATATGGGTATTTCTCAAGCACATTCTTCAATATTTCATAGTCCTCTGTATCTATTTCTATTGCTTTGTGTATGGCTTTATTTATATCCATATTTATTTCTACTTTATTATTCTTATATGATAATTTCTTTTATCAATTTAATTAAATATAACTATCCTATTTCACTCTATTTTCTAATTCTTTTATCAATTTACTAAGCTCATCTTTAAATTTAGGCATGATTTCCATTATTTCTTTCAATACTAACTCATTATAAGTATGGACTGTTAAATTTCTTTTATTTACAAATTCTATCCATAACTTTACATCATTTATTATTTTTGCACTACCTGCTTCTCTTATTACTTGCTTAGGAGTGCTTACTTCTAAGCCTTCGCTGTTTAATACTTTTTTCATTATTTTCCATGATAATTCATAGCAGTATTCAAATGACTGTATTATCCCTGCTTGTTCTTGTTCTGTCTTATCATTCTTCATAAACTTCTCTAATACGCTATCTGCTTTTTTTAATACTTCTATATTTATATTATTTGTCATTCAATATTACCATTATGTTATCTTTAATTACTAATTTATCTAATATTTTCTCTTTATACCTCACATATTTAATATTAACTATTACTATAATACCACAAACTTATGTTGCTTGCAACATATAAGCGTGCTCTCATTTGCCGAGTGCGGCTTTGTTCTTTCTTGCGTTATTTTTCTGCACTTACTTTATTTTATTACTTGTTGCTAATACTTTACTTGCTTTTAACTGATTTTTATAGTAAGTATTGGAAGATAATTATATTTTTAGAATGACAATTATTTATGGCTCCACCATCAGATTTAGATTCTCTAAAAAAGAAGCGTAATATTATTAATGCTCGTATTAGATTAATGCAAAATAGAGAGCAATCTAAAGAACGTAAAGGCAATACCAGACGTAAGATTTTAATTGGTAGTTATTATTTAGAACATGCTAATAAAAATAACTCTTTTGATAGTGTCGTTAAATTAATGGACAATTATTTAACTCGTGATTCTGATCGTATACTTTTTGATTTACCACCCATAAAAAAACAGTGATTTGTTTTTTACTCTCTCGATAATTTTTTATACAATTTTTGCATAAGCAATTATCATCAGTCCTAAGTTTAAATTATCCCATTTTTTAATTTATTTTTTTTTGCAAAGGAATTTTTTATTTACTAATTTTCATATTTCAGGTAGATTTAAAAATAAGTTCGTTCGCAAGAATTGCTCAACGCACACATTAATCAAAAAAATCAATACATACGCCTCCATCAGGCTCCTAAAACAAGAGTGTATTTAAAGGGTGTTTTTACGCTCGTACAGAGCTTTTATGTGATTTGCAGTACTGCACTCTATATTATTAGTAGTATGCAGCTCTACGCTTTTAAAAACCGCGTTTAAATCGATTTAAATTATGGAGTTAGATTGCTTTTTTTATTTATTTGAATTGATTGAATTAATTAATTTTTTTTGGGAAGTCTATGTGACTAGTCATGTGGAAGAACACCCAAAAATGTTGATTTGATTTTTAAAGACACGTGTTAAGCTACCTGTGCTGAGTGACCTACCCTATTTCAAAAGACAGGTTCGCCAGTTGTTCATGAACTCTTTCGATTGTAAAAAGCCCTTCCTGCGCTGGTTTTAACTTTGTTCTGTTTCAGAGATATCGTATTTTTTGACTATTTGTTCCCATGTCTTTTCTAAAAAGGGAACATAGCTTTTGATCCTTTCATATATCTCTTTGGCCGCCTTTTCACTGTAGGTATGCGAACTTTTGTTCCTATCTTCCACTACCATCAGCCATTTCTTTTCGTCGTCTATTAATCCTACCTGATAGCTCTCTTTTAACACTGCTCTTGGTGTATTCGCTTCTATTTTTTCGTATTCCAGAATTTTCTTCAGGCTTTTCCAAAACAGCTCAACTGTGAATTCAAATCTCTGTATCGTTGCGTCTCGGTAGATTTCCATTTCTTCATTCTGCTTTTCTGCCTTATCACAAGCTTCTCTCAGCTTTTTTAACGCTTTTCCTAGCAAAATACACGATAATTCCAAGTTTTTTTTCTTCATTGCTCTGATTCCTTCCTGTAGATCGTTTTTCCTTCTAGCAAGATGTTTCTTTTTAACAAATCTCCTTCGTCTAATTTATCCAATCTGACACAATCTACCTTCAGCAACGTATCAGCTTCTTCTACTAACTCAACAACCTCAACCCAATCCAAATCTGTTGCACCTGAACAATCGACCGCTAGATCAATGTCTGATCTCTCCCTATTGTCTCCTCTCCCCCTTGAACCGTAGAGTATGACCTTTTTTACAAAGGGTAGTTTTTCTATTTTCTCGATAAAACGGTAGTTTTCTAGGTTTTGAGCCATTACTCACCTCCTCCTTCTTTTACTAAAACTCCCTCTTTTTCTAGCCTAGGTACTAGAATTTCCTTGGCGTAGTATTCCTTCCAATAGAAGTTCTTTACTACTGAATGCCCTGTTTTTGCTTCTTTTGGTAGATTTTCTTCTATTGCCAATGTCTCTTCCTTGCTGAGATTTTCTTTCCACCCCTCATATTCAACCTCCACTAATTCGTTTATAACCTCCTCTCTCTCCTTCTTTTTCTGCTTTTTTAGCAATAGCAATTGTTTCAAAGATTTGTCTTTTTCTGAGATGTAACTTGCTTCAAACCACCCTTTACCCTTGCATAAACGTCCTACAAATACTCCTATCGGATCTTCGTATTTTTCTTTTTTAGTTTCCAGGGCATAAGCAAAATGGTAGATTGATTCTTGTACTACCTCCCAATCCAATAGGTTAAAATCCATAATATCCTCAATATGCCTCATGTTTAATCCATGTTGTTTTAACGGAGCTATGTTTATCCACTCCCAAGTTTTATTTTTTTCCTTAACCTCTTCTTTTATTTCTTCTCTCTTTTTATTTAATAATAGTAGTTTATTATTACTATTACTAATAGGGGAAGAAAAATTTTCTGTTTTTTCACTAGTTTTTAAGAAGTTTTTATAAAAATCTTTATCAATTTGATACTGTGCCGATCCTTTTCTGCCATCTATGATTTTAATGGTTTTTATAATGCTAGACCTCTTCATTCTTTTTATTGCTTGTCTGACAGAATTACCATATTTACCTATATCTAACGCTAATGAAGTTGAATTAATATATTCAGTAATAAGATCTTTTTTTGAACTTATTTTTTGTAAAAAATATTGATAAATTAATAATCCTATTCCATTTATGTCTGTACCTACTTTTGTACCTACTTTTGTACCTACTTTCTTAGTGTCTGTACCTACTTTTGTACCTACTTTCTTAGTGTCTGTACCTACTTTTGTACCTACTTTCTTAGTGTCTGTACCTACTTTTG